>CAMHIP010000027.1 GCA_946185205.1 uncultured Bacteroidales bacterium
AGATCTACGAGAAGGCGGTGCAGCTGCCCGACGGCGGCTCCATCACCATCATCGCGGTGACGACCCTCAACGACGGAGACATCACCCACGCCATTCCGGACAACACCGGCTACATCACCGAGGGCCAGCTGTTCCTCCGCGCGGACGCCGACACGGGCAAGGTCATCATCGACCCGTTCCGGTCCCTGTCCCGACTCAAGCAGCTCGTGCAGGGCAAGAAGACCCGCGAGGACCACTCCCAGATCATGAACGCCGGCGTGCGCCTCTATGCCGACGCGCAGAACGCCAAGACCAAGCTGGAGAACGGTTTCGACCTGTCCGACTACGACCTCCGCTGCCTGGACTACGCCAAGGAATACGCCGTCCGCCTGCTCTCCATCGACGTCAACATCACGGTGGAGCAGATGCTGGACACCGCCTGGGAGATCTTCGGCAAGTACTTCACCCCGGCCGAGACCGGCATCAAGCAGGCGCTTGTCGATAAATACTGGAAAAAGAAAGAAGCATAGACACCGTGGCTATCAAGTTTCAATACAACAAGACTTCTCTGACGAATCTTGGCAGGCAGCTCAAGGTACGCCAGAACGCCCTGCCGACCCTCAAGAACAAGGAGTCGGCCCTGCGTTCGGGCGTGCAGGAAGCCAAGGCCGAGTCCGAGCGCCTCGCCGACGAACTTGAAGCCTCCCTGAAGCGCTATGACCACCTGGCCGCCCTGTGGAACGAATTCGATCCCGGCCTGATCCGGATCGAGGACGTCGATCTGGGCATCACCAAGGTGGCCGGTGTCAAGACCCCCCGCCTGGAAGGCATCCGTTACGAGATCCGGTCCTTCAACGCCTTCGTCAAGCCGGCCTGGTACGCCGACGGCGTGGAGATCCTCAAGGAACTCTCCCGCCTGGGCATCGAGTCCGAGATTTACGAGCAGCGCCGCCAGATCCTGGAATACAACCGCAAGAAGACCACCCAGAAGGTGAACCTCTACGAGAAAGTCCAGATCCCCGGCTACAAGGAGGCCATCCGCAAGATCAAGCGCTACATGGAGGACGAGGAGAACCTCTCCAAGGCATCTTCCAAGATTGTCAAGACCCGTCACGCTGAAGAAGAGGAGGCTGGCCTATGATTGCAAAGATGACCCAATACTCCTTCCTGCTCCTGCACGGAGACAAGGAGGACTTCCTGACCCGGCTGCAGGAACTGGGCGTGGTCGATATCACGCGCTCGTCCAAGCCCGTGGACAGCTATTCCCAGTCCCTGCTGGACAACATCGAGACCATGCGCCGCGACATCGCCTGCGCCGAGGCCGGATCGGATCCGACCCTGCAGGACCTGCTCGCCCGGCGCGACGCGCTCCTGCATGAGATCGCGCAGGCCACGCCCTGGGGCGAATACGACCGGGAGCGCCTGGCGGCCTTCGGCGGCCTGCACTATTATTGCGTAGCCGCCAAGAAGTTCGACCCCGCCTGGGCGGAACGCTACGCCCTCCAGGTAGTCGAAGAGCAGGACGGCCTCGTCTGGTTCGTCATCGTGGGCGACGCCTCCGGCTTCCCCGTCAAGGCCCTCCCCGCCCCGCAGCACACCCCGTCTGAACTGGAGCCCGTCCTGGCGGACCTGGAAAACAAGATCGAAGTCCACAAGGAGATCCTCAAGACCCGCAAGGACGACATCCCGGCGATGGAGCATCATATCCGTTCACTGGAGACCGAACTCGACCGCTATCTCGCCGGCACGGCCGCCGTGCCCGCCGCCGAAGATACCATCGACACGCTCGTGGGCTTCGCGCCCACGGAGAACGATGCGGCCGTCACGGCCTTCCTCGACAGCGCCGACGTCTTCTATCTGAAGAATGAAGCAACCGTTGAGGAGAACCCGCCTATCAAGTTCAAGAACAACAAGTTCGTGAAGATGTTCGAAGTCCTGACAGATATGTACGGCAGACCCGCCTACGACGGATTCGACCCGACCCCGTTCATCGCCGTCTTCTTCCTGCTGTTCTTCGCCCTGTGCATGGGCGACGCCGGCTACGGACTCGTGCTCATCCTCGTGGGCCTGTTGCTCAAGAAGGTCCCTTCCTTCAAGGACATGGCCCCGCTGGTGGTCACGCTGGGCGGCGCGACGGTCGTCGTGGGTTTCTTCCTGCATACGTTCTTCTCGATCGACATCGCCCAGTGGAAATGCTTCGAAGGCATCCGCTGGCTGTTCCTGCCCGACGAGATCGCCGGTTATGCCGGCGGCATGGTCCTGTCGCTGATCATCGGCGTCGTGCATCTCTGCCTCGCCATGGTCGTCAAGGCCGTCAACACCGTGCGCGTGAACGGTTTTGCCGCTTCGCTCGGCACGCTGGGCTGGACGCTGCTGATCGTGGGCGGCGTGATCGTGGGCGGCATCGCCCTCACGGGCGTGCTGGATGCGGCGGTCACCAAGTGGATCATCATCGCGCTCGGCGTCATCTCCGCCATCGGCATCTTCCCGCTGAACGACATCAAACGCAACAAACTCGCCAACGTGGGCCTGGGCTTCTGGGACACCTACCAGATGGTGACCGGCCTGCTCGGCGACGTGCTCAGCTACCTCCGCCTGTATGCCCTCGGGCTGGCGGGCTCGATGCTCGGCATGGCGTTCAACGACATGGGCAAGATGATCCTCGGGGACGGTTCCAACATCGTCCTGTGGATTCCCTTCATCCTGCTGGTGCTGATCGGGCATACGCTCAACATCGCCATGTGCGCCCTGGGCGCCTTCGTGCACCCGCTGCGACTCAACTTCCTGGAGTTCTTCAAGAATTCCGGCTACGAGGCCGCAGGCCGCAAGTTCAATCCTTTGACAAGCAATAAATAACAAATAAATCAAAACTCATTATGGAACAAATTCTCGGTTATCTCGGATTGGGTCTCGTGCTGGCGCTCGCCGGTATCGGATCATCCATCGGAACTACGACTGCCGGCAACGCCGCCGAAGGTGCGCTGAAGCGCAAGCCGGAGGCCTCCGGAAGCTACATGGTGCTCTCCGCCCTCCCGGCCACCCAGGGTATCTACGGCTTTGTCGCCTTCTTCATCCTGCTCGGCAAGTTCACGGCCGGCACCGTCTCCGGCGCCCTCTGCTTCGGCATCGGCGTCTCCGTCGGAGTCGCCTGTCTGCTTTCCGCCATCCGTCAGGGCCAGGTCTGCGCCAACGGTATCGTGGGCGTGTCCCAGGGCCACAACGTGTTCACCAACACGCTGATCTACGCCGCTCTCCCGGAATTCTACGCCATCCTCGGCCTAGTCGGTGCCATTATGGCGCACTGACGTGCGGATTCATACGAGAAAGGCGGAACGCGAAAAAAGCGTTCCGCCTTTCTCTTTTGCTATCCTCTCCTGTTTTTCTTTTCCTCACGTTTCTTCGTGCAGTCCCGCCTTCCCTTTTCCGGCTCGCGGAAATAATGTATCTTTGCGATATGGCTAAGAAGATCATTTATCAGGTGCTGCCCCGGCTGTGGGGGCACGGGAAGTTCTCGGACTGGGACGAGGCGTCGCTGGGATACCTGCGCACGCTGGGCGTCGATTATGTCTGGTACACGGGGGTGCCGCGCCATGCGACGGGCAAGCCCTTCGTCAAAGGCGACCCGGGCTCGCCCTACGCCGTCACGGACTGGTACGACGTCAATCCCTACCTGGCCGACGACCCGGCCCGGCGCTTGGAGGAATTCGACGCGCTGGTCGCCCGCACCCACGCGGCCGGTTTCAAGGTCCTGACCGACTACATCCCCAACCACGTGGCTCCGGACTACGAGGGCCCCATCCGCCGCTTCGACTGGTGCGACGGCGACTGGACGGATACCCGCAAGAACGACTGGTCCGCGCCCGAGACGCGGGCGGAGATGCTGGAAATCCTCCGTTTTTGGGCTTCCCGGGGCGTAGACGGCTTCCGTTGCGATATGGTGGAGCTCGTGCCCGCCGAAGCGTTGAAGGCGCTGATTTCGGCCGTAAAGGCCGATTTTCCGGATCTGCTGTTCGTGGCCGAAGTCTATCAGAAAGACAACTACCGCCGCTACCTGGGCGAAGTGGGCTTCGACCTGCTCTACGACAAGTCCGGGCTGTACGACACCCTGCGGGCGGTCTGCTGCAGCGGCGCCACGGCCCGCAGCATCACCTGGAACTGGCAGTGGCTCGCAGACCTGCAGCCGCGCGTCCTGAATTTCCTGGAGAACCACGACGAGCAGCGGCTCGCCTCCCCTGAATTTCTCGGCGACGCCGACCGGGCCTGGGCGCCCCTCGCCTGCTCGCTGCTGCTCAACACGGCCCCGTTCATGCTTTATTTCGGCCAGGAAGCGGGCGCGGATGCCGCTGAGGGAGCCGGCGGGCGCACGTCCATCTTCAACTGGAGCGACCCGGCGGAGCTGCGCGCGCTCTATGATTCGCTGCACGCCGGCACCTGCCTGCCGGAGCGGCAGGCCGCCCTGCTCGCCCGCTACCGCAGCCTGCTGGCCCTGGCCCGCCGTCCGGTCTTTGCCGAAGGCGGCACCTGGGACCTGGTCTATGCCAACGGGGACACGCCGCGCTTCGATCCCGACCGGCATTTCGCCTTCGTGCGCTTCGACGCGCAGGAAGCCTGGCTGGTGGTGTGCAATTTCAGCGGGCAGGACACAGCGCTGCGCATCGTGCTGCCGCAGGAACTGCGCGACCGCTGCCCGGGTCTCCCGGACATCGTCTCTGCCTACGTCCGCCCCTGGGACGTCCGCCTGATCCGCTTACGCTAGAAAGGATAGCCGACTCCGAAATGGATCGCTGAACTCCCGTGGAACCAATCCCGCGGGTGGACCCAGCGGCTGCCTTCGCTGCGTGCGGGATCATGGACCTGGAAGCCGACATCGAGACGGATCAGGATGAAGTCCAGGTTCACGCGGAGGCCCAGCCCCCAGTCGGCGGCCAGGGTACGGAGGGACGGCGCCGCCTCCGGAGAGATGGTTTCCACGCCTTCCAGTTTGTGGATGTCGAGATCCCAGACATTGCCCACCTCGGCGAACACGGCGCCCTCCAGCTTCCAGACGGAGGGGAAACGGTATTCCACGTCCGCTTCGAATTTGAGGTCGCCGGTCTGGCTCGGCAGCTTGAACAATTCGTTGTACTGCTCCCCGCCGGGCCCCAGCATACGGGCCTGCCAGCCGCGCATGCTCCCGGCGCCGCCGCAGAAGAACTGCTTCTCGAAAGGCATCGCCAGGGAGTTGCCATAGGCCAACCCCGCCCCCAGCACCATGTGCAGGGCCAGGGCCTGGTTGTCCTGCCAGCCGAAGCGGAACACGCGGCCGAGGTTGAGCTCGGCCCGAACATATTGCTTGTAGGGCAGGCCGAAGACCGTACGCACCTCCTTGTTCACCCGGGTCAGAAAAACCGGATCCACGGGCAGGAGCGGGTTGAAGAGCGAGACCACGTTGCCGGACAGGTCCAGGCTGATCCGCTCATAGTGATAGGCCGTCCGGGGAACGACGGCCGGGTCGGTCGTATGGTACAGCATCAGATCGACGCCGGCATCGATCTGGTCCTCGAAGGTGTCCCACAGATAGGGATAGACGATCAGCATGTCGGCGAAATCCTGGCTGATGGACGAAAGCCGCACCACATTGACGCGCAGCGGATGGATCTGATAGAAATAACTGCGCCCCATCTGCCCGGAATAGCCGTAGCTGAAGGAAGAGAGCAGACGGAGGTATTCGGGGCGGTTGTGGTAGTTGAAGGAGAACTTGAACTCCGTACGCGGAATGTTCTCGCCCCGGATCCAGCCGAGCGGAGAGCCCAGCAGACGCGGGAAACTCAGCGAAGCGGTCACACCCAGCTCTGTCGAAGAAACGGCGGTATTCGGGATCCACTGCCAGTTGCCGGTGAAGCCCAGGTCGAGCCATTCTCCGCCGTGGAAGAGGTTCTTGTGGTAGAAATTCAGCTGGGGCGAGAAGCCCAGCAGGCTGGACGAGTTGGCAGAAGCCTCCAGGTTGGCCTTGAAACCGATCTGGTCAATGCCGCTCACGCGGATGGTGCAATCGACGGTGTTGGTGTCGGCGGCGGCCGTCTCGATGGTGACGTTGTTGAAGACCTTGAGGGACGACAGGCGGTTGTAGGTCGTATTGATGACCCGCTCGTTGTACGGCATGCCGGGCTGGATCCGGTTGTACTTGCGCAGCAGCGAAGCCTTGAAGGGAATGCCCTCCGGATGCGTCATGTTCACCTGCCCGAAACGGAACTTCCGGATCGGGGCGTCGTGGGACGGGTCCTCGCCGCGCGTATAGCCGTGGATGCGGTAATAGAGCGTGGTCTCGTCCGTAAGCGTGTCGGCCTCGAAGGAATAGTGGTTCTTGTTAAAATCGTAAAAGCCCAGGTCGCGGAACCGGGCCGCGCCACGGACGGTCTCGGCCTCGAGCGCCTTCTGCGACAGGAAATCGCCCTCGTGGACGGTCATGTTGAGACTGTCGGCGCGGAATTCCTGCCCGAACACGCCGCCGGGGACGTCATAGACGATATGGTCGATCCGGTACCGCTTGCCGGGGCGGACGATGTAGCGGACCCGTGCCTTGCGGCCCTTGTACTCCACCTCTCCGCGGACCTGGGAGCCGTAGTAGCCCAGGGTGGTCAGGTGGTCGGCGATATTGGTACAGGAACTGGTCACCTGGGCGGGATCGAAGACCACCGGCTCCTGTCCGATCGCCTCCCAGAACTTGTTGATTCCCTCCCCGCTGCCGTTGGACCAGTTGTAGATGCTCAGGGCCGGACTCCAGCCGAACACCATGCCCTTGTTGGGCTGCTGGCGGATGTATTGCGTGACCTCGCCGGACGAGAGTTTCTGCTCCCCCTCGAACGCGACTTTGTTGGACACAAGCCGGTACTTCCCCTCGGGCAGCAGCTTTGTAGTGCTACACGAGATAAGAAGCAACAACGATATGAGCAACAGAAAATTACGTTTCATCTTCTTCTGAATTCAGAGAGGGTGACGGCCGTCGCGGCGGCCACATTGAGCGATTCGGCGCCGGACCGGCCGAAGGAAGGGATCAGCAGGCGCGCGTCCACCTCGGCGGCCACTTCGGGACGGATCCCGGACGCTTCGTTGCCCATCACGACCAGGCCTTCCGGCCGGAGGGTCTCGCGGTACAGGTCGTTCCCGTCCAGGAAGGTCCCATAGACCCGCATGCCCGCTCCGCGGAAACGGCGCGCCAGTTCCGGCAGGCCGGCCGTCACGGCGCGGACCCGGAAGACGGAGCCCATCGAAGACTGGATGACTTTGGGATTGAAGAGTTCCACGCAGTCCTCCGAGAGGAAGACCGTCTCCACGCCGAACCAGTCGGCAATCCGCAGGATCGTGCCCAGGTTGCCGGGATCGCGGATCCCGTCCAGCCCGAGATACAGCCCGCGCTGCAGCTCGGCTGCGGCCGGGGCAGGGCGGGCCACGACGGCCAGCACGGGAGAGGGCGAGGAAAGCTGGCTGATGCGCGCCATGGCGGCTTCGCCGATCTCGTCGCGCCGCAGGACGCGCACGACCTCGAAACCGGACTGCAGCGCCTCCTGCACCATTTTCTCCCCTTCCACGACAAATTGCCCGTACGCATCGCGGAATTTCTTCTCGCGAAGCGACCGGATCTGCTTAATTTCCGCCTGCGTGATGCTCATATCCGACAAATATACAAAAGACTTGGCAAAGAAAAAACCGGATCCTGTCAGAATCCGGTTTTCAATGTCGGAAGAACCGACTAGATTTCCTCCACGACCGGGGAATCGGCGGCATTGCGCATCACGGAAGCGATGCCCTGCTTCATCGTGCGCTCGGAAGCGTACATCTGGCTGGAGCCGATGACCTGACCGTTGGTGGCCTTGAGGTTGAAGAAAGGCTTGCCGTTCTTGGCTTCCTTGATCTCGTAGCGCTCGGCGACGGGACCGTTCTTGCGCACGGACTCGATGCCGTTCAGGCAGGCGGCCTTGGTGTTGTAGCCCTCGCTGGAAAGGATGACCTGGCCGTTGGTGGCCTTGAGGTTGAACTGGAACTCGCCGTTCTTACGGACAGTAACTACAAATTTTCCCATGTCTTATTGTTTTAAAGTGTTAAAAAATAGTCAGTTTGCACAAATATAAGAATTAATCCCGTCAGTTGCACCCCATTTGTCGAAATTTTTCAGAAAATGATATATAACAAAAATGTTAAGCTGTTAAACAAATATGTTTTATCCATTGTCTTTTAGTAGAATATATATTTAATCAGAAAGAAATCCGCACAAGCGGAAAAAACCACATTTTTTTTGTAACTTCGCAAAAAATACACTCCGCCATGGATAATTATCAGATTCGCAAAGAGCTTTATGATGCCGCATCGCTGTATGCCGGCTTTGATCCCGACGACGAGAGCAGCTATACCGACTGCTACGACGGACACGTCTATGCCGATTTCATCGCATCCGGCAAGCGCAGCCGCGACCTCGCGGTCACCCTCCCCCGCACGCTGCACGACCATTCCATCAGCGACGCCCTTTACCGTTTCCTCGACGGCTACAGCCCGTACCAGGTGGTCGGCGTAATGGGCGGCCATGCCATGAAGCGCAGCGACGCTCCCTACCGTAAGGTGGCCCTCATCAGCAAGCAGCTCACCGAACACGGCAAACTGATGGTTTCCGGCGGCGGCCCCGGCGCCATGGAGGCCACGCACTTCGGCGCCTGGATGGCCGGGCGCAGCGATGCCGAACTGGACGAAGCCCTGCAGATGCTCTGCGTGGCGCAGACCTTCCGCGACGCCGGCTGGCTCTCATCCGCCTTCAAGGTGATGCAGCGCTTCCCGCAGAAGCAGTACAAGAGTCTCGGCATCCCGACCTGGCTCTACGGCCACGAGCCCTCCACCCCCTTCGCCACGCACATCGCCAAATACTACGACAACAGCATCCGCGAAGACACGATCCTGACCGTGGCCGTGGGCGGCATCATCTTCACGCCCGGCTCCGCCGGCACGATCCAGGAGATCTTCCAGGAAGCCGCACAGGACCACTACAAGACCTGCGACGTGTCCAGCCCGATGGCTTTCCTGGGCGTGGATTTCTTCACCAGGGAGCTGCCCGTCTATCCATTCCTCGAGGACATGATGGCCCGCGGCAAATACCACGACCTTCTGCTGTCCATCTCCGACGAACCGGACGACGTCGTCCGCGAGATTCTCGCCTTCCGGGAGGAGAATGCAGTACACATCCCTAATAAATTCTTCAAATAATGAGTATCAAGACTATAGGCGTCCTCACCTCAGGTGGTGATGCACCTGGAATGAATGCGGCGATCCGTGCCGTGACCCGCGCCGCCATCTTTGGAGGCTGGCGGGTCTTCGGCATCTATCGCGGCTGGGAAGGCCTCATCATGGGCGATATCAAGGAATTCACCAGCTCCAGCGTCAGCAACACCATCCAGCGGGGCGGGACCATCCTCAAGACCGCCCGCAGCGATGAGTTCCGCACCCCGGAGGGGCGCGCCAAGGCGTACGAGAACATCAAAAAATTCGGCATCGACGCCCTCGTGGTGATCGGCGGCAACGGTTCCCTGACCGGCGCCCAGCTGCTGGCCCGCGAGTACGACATCCCCGTCATCGGCCTGCCCGGCACCATCGACAACGATCTCTACGGCACCGACCTGACCATCGGCTATGACACCGCCCTCAACACCATCATGGAGTGCGTGGACAAGATCCGCGACACGGCCAACAGCCACGACCGCATCTTCTTCGTGGAGGTGATGGGGCGCGACGCCGGCTTCCTGGCGCAGAACAGCGCCATCGCCGCCGGGGCCGAAGCCGCCATCATCCCGGAGGACCAGACCGACATCGACCAGCTGGCCGCCTTCATCGGCCGCGGCATCCGCAAGAGCAAGAACAGCAGCATCGTCATCGTGTCCGAGAAAGACGGCGGCGCGATGCATTACGCGGAGCGCGTCCGCCAGGAGTATCCGGAATACCAGGTGAAAGTCTCCATCCTGGGACACCTGCAGCGCGGCGGCTCCCCCACCGCGCAGGACCGGATCCTGGCCAGCCGCCTGGGCGTCGCCGCCATCGATGCCCTCAAGGAAGGCCAGCGCAACGTGATGGTAGGCATCAAGAACGACCAGATCGTCTATGTGCCCATCTCCCGTGCCGTCCACTACGACAAGCCCATCGACAAAGAGCTAATCAATGTCCTGAGCATTTTGTCAATTTAAAAATTCTTGCTACATTTGCATCCGCAAATTGGTATGGGGTATTAGCTCAGTTGGTAGAGCGTTAGGTTCGCAATCTAGAGGTCAGGGGTTCGACCCCCCTATACTCCACAAAACGGCAGGCTTCGGCCTGCCGTTTTTGCGATATACAGCGGGGCGTTTTTGCAAAACGGACTGTAGAGAGGAACGGCGGTGGGCGACCTGCGCTGGAAGGAGCCGCAACCGGTCGTGCCCTGGGAGGGCGTCAAGGTGGCCGGGACGTCCATCCATCGCTCCCGGACCGTGACACACAAACGATTGATTTGCAAGCATTTATACTGAAAAGGGGTATCCGGAATGGACACCCCTTTTCAGTCTTAAACTCTAATTTACAGTCTGTTACATGTCACGCCGTTACGGGCTACGCCCCCTACCGGAAGGAGATCCAGTCGATCTCGACGGCGCCGCTGACCAGTTCGACACCCACGTTCTGCATGCCCGTGGCCTTCATGGACGCAGGAATTTCCAGGACGGTCCAGTCGGTACAGGCCGGGATCACGACGTTCTTGCCGACCTGCCCGGCGCTGACACGCACGGAGGCACCGGCCTCGCTGCGGGCGCGGAAGACGATCTTGGACGGGGCCTTGGTCCCGAAGTCCACGTCGTTGAACGTGACGCGGTCGTAGGTCTGCGTGAAGCGGACCTTCCAGCCGGCGAAGAGGTTGTATTCATCGAGATAGTCGATCTTGGCGCCCACGCACTCGCTGTAGCGGTCGATGTGGAGCTCGTCGGAGGCCTTGAAGTAGCCCACGCCGCGCCAGGTCGGGACCACCGGGATGATGGTGCCGTCCTCGCGGAAAGAGACCTTGTCCACGCGCACGGAGCGGTTCTTGTCGAAGGTCGGGGAGAAATCGTTGTGGTGATAGAAGAGGTACCACTGCCCGTTGAACTCCACGAAGGAATGGTGGTTGGTCCAGCAGCCGGTCGGAGACTCTTCCATGAACACGCCCTTCCACTCGTACGGGCCGAGCGGGTTGTCGGCCATGGCGTAGCAGAGCGTCTCCGTGCCGCCTTCCAGGCGCACCCAGGGATAGGTCAGATAATACTTCCCGTTGCGCTTGAACAGGAACGGCCCCTCGGTCTGGCCCTTGGGGAAGGTCTCGTCCAGCCGCACGGCCGGGCCCTCGATCTCCGTCATATTCGCCGCGAGCTTGCCGCCGCGCAGGCCCATGCCGGACCAGATCAGATAGACCGTGCCGTCGTCATCCTTGAAGGCGCAGGGATCGATGCCGCCGGTGCCCTTCACCGTGTTCTCCTGGATCTTGAACGGGCCGTAAGGCCTGTCGGCGACAGCCACGCCGATACCGAAGCCGAAGCCGCGGCCGCGTGCAGGCGCATTCGGGAAATAGAAATAGTACTTGCCGTTCTTCTCCACGCAGTCCGGCGCCCACATCGAGTTGGCCGTCGGGTTGCCCCAGGGCACGTCCTTCTGGTCCACGATGTTGCCATGGTCCGTCCAGTGCGTCAGGTCGTCCGAAGAGAAGACATGGTAGTCGGACATACAGAACCACGGCTGGTCGCCCTGGTACTTGACCGTCGGGATATCATGCGAAGGATAGAGATAGATCTTGCCCTCGAAGACATGCGCCGACGGGTCGGCGGAGAACTGGCCGGTAATCACGGGATTGGTGCCGGTGATGAAAGTGCCGCCCTTCTCCGTGCGCACTTTGTCCAGGAAATTGGTCAGCGAGCGGAGGGTATATTCCGTGTACATATTGAAGCCGTGTCCGCCGCCTTCGACCATATAGAGCTCCGTGCGGATGCCCGCCTTGTCCAGCAGCTCATAGAAATGCGGGGCCTGGCAGGACGGGACCACGTTGTCGGCCGTGCCGTGGAAGATGGCCACGGGCGGGTCTGAAGGATCGATGTAGTTGGTGGCATTCAAGGCCTTGAATTTCTCCTCGTTGCCCTTGAAAGAGAATCCCATGACCGCCTCCTCCGGCGCATGGTTCCAGGTATCGGTCGCGCCGCCGCAGCTCATGTAGTCCAGATCGACGGGGCCGGACCAGTCGGCGGCCGCATTCACGCGGCTGCTGAAGCCGAGGTTGCCGCCCACTTCGCCCTCCAGCTCCTTCACGCCGCCGCTCGTCGCGGCCAGCGAGGCCAGGTGGCCGCCGGAAGAGAAGCCGGACGTGGCGATGAAGGAAGGATCGAGGCGGTATTTCTGCGCGTTGGCCCGCACCCAGCGGATCACGCCCTTGATATCCTGGATCTGGGCCGGGAACTTGGCGTCCTGCGAGGAGCGGTGGTTGGGCGTCACGACGGCATAGCCCGCGTCGAGCAGGGCGTTCACGATCGTGCCGAGGTCGGCCATCCCCTTGGAATTGTTGGAATACCAGGCGCTGCCGTAGATGTGGACCACGACCGGATAACTCGCCTTCTGCATACGCGGGAGGTAGATGTCCAGCTGGTGGTACACCTGGCCGTCGCCGGCATAATCGATATCGGCGAACTTCTCCGAACAATGGACGTCCACCTTGGGCATCTGGAAGCCGCCGAAACCGCCGGCCGGCTGGGCCTGGAGGGAGATGGCACCCGCCAGGAACATGCTGATCAATAGTATTTTTTTCATGTCTATTTAAAGAATTTCTGTAGTGTTTCCGCCAGGTAAGTCCGGGCATTCATCCAGGTATGTCCGCCGTCGGTGAACATCTTCTCGTAGCGGATGCCGCGGGCATCGAAATAGGCCTGATGGTCCAGGACGTTCTGATAGAGGAAGTCGGACGTTCCGACGCCGAACCACATCAGCTTGAGCTGCCCGACCGTCTTTTCGACCTGCGGGAAGCAGGTATCCAGCATCTCCGGGGTGAGATAGGCGCTGTAAGAAGCCAGCCAGGCGAACTTGTCCGGGTGGCTGTAGGCCGTGAAAATCGACTGACCGCCGCCGCGGGAGAAGCCTGCGATGGCACGGGCCTCCCGCTTCGCGACCGTCCGGAAATTCCGCTCCACGAAGGGCATCACGCACTGGGTCAGCTCGTCAGCGAAGGTCCGGTACATCGGGACCGCCGCCATCGTGGTGGGAGCCGGCGTCCCGTTCATCATGTAGCCGTAGGGCATCACGACGATCATCTCTTTCGCAAGTCCCTTCGCGATCATGTTGTCCAGGATCACGTTGACCTTGCCCACCTTGAACCAGGTCTCCTCGGTGTCGGTGGTGCCGCTCACCAGGTAGAAGACCGGATACTTCTTGTTGCCCTTTTCGTATCCCGGCGGCGTATAGACCACCAGCGGCCGGTCCAGGCCGAGCACGGAAGACTTGTAGGTCAGGTACTGCACACGGCCGTGCGGGACGTCGTTGAGCGTATAGAGCGCATCCTTGTCCGGCATCTCCAGCAGGCTGGCCTTGAACTGTTCGTTGGGGAAGAGTTCCATGTTGTTGGGATCCTGCACGCGCACGCCGTCAACCACGAAGTTGTAGGGATAGATATCCGCCTTGGGCGGCTTGACGGTCACGCTCCAGATGCCCTCCGCATTGCGGGTCATCGGGACGTCGCGGTCCTGGAACTGCCCGGACAGCATCACGCGGGAGGCGCCCGGAGCCAGGTAGTTGAAGGTCACGCGCCCGTCGGGATGCACGATGTGCGAATCCTGGGCGGCATTCCAGCCGCGGGGAGCGGCCGGCACAGGATAGCCGAGCAGCTGCAGCATCGTGGCGGCATAGCGGCGGCCGAGTTCGCGGTAGCCGGCGGCGTTGAAGTGCAGCAGGTCGAAATTGACGTCGCAGCCGCTGGAACTGATCACATGGGCCTGCGGGATGGTGCGCGGCACGGCGTCGATGATCGGGTTCATCGCGGCGCACACGCCGCCGCGGTCGCTGTTGACCACCTCACCCACGAGCAGGGGGACGACCTCACCCTGCAGGTCCAGGTCGCGCAGGATGTTGTCATAGACACGCTTGAGCTGCTGCGGCCAGTCGCGCTGGCCGGTATTGGACTCGCCCTGATGGACGAGGATGCCCTTGATCACGCCGTCCTTCTGCGCCTTCTTGGCCAGGGAGATCAGCCGGCCGTAGGGATCGTTGTCGTAGGCGGCAAGCATGCCCTTCATCCAGACGGGCGCACGGTTCTTGACATAGTTGTCGATGCTGTCCGGCAGGAAGGTCTCGATGTGGCAACCGCCGATGGCGACATGGATGACGCCCACCTTGATGTTCTCAGGCAGGTTCTCGACCAGCGTCCGGCCGAAATAGTCGGCCGGGGTGAGGCCGGTCCCCGGGCGGCAGAGCGGCGGCGTGGCCGTGTACCACTCGCCCATCCTGCGGCCTGCCTCCGGGAAATCGACGGCCGCCATCATCCGGAAACGGTCGCTCACTCCCTCGAGGTCTTGCGGCTGGATGCGGGCGTTGCCTTCCATATTGGACTGTCCGAAACAGAGGTAGATGTGGAAGTCAGGATCCTGCGCCCGGCCGGCCAGGGCGGCGAGACCGAAGGCCAGCGCCGACAGGAAAATTCGCATAGAATGTTTCATAGACACATGTTGTTGGCTTGGATTCTCAAATTTACGGCTTTTCCCCGGAACGGGCACCCAACCCCTGCGGACAATTCTTGCAGGAATCTTCCAATTTCTTGCAGAAATGTGCCACCAAAAACGTATCTTTGCTACACCTTAAACGTATAACCTATATTATGAATCATTCCACATCCCGCAAAATCTGTCTCGGCATCACCGGTGCCGCATTTATCGCCCTGGGTATCTTCTGTATCTGCCGTCCCGGCGCCACCGTCCTTTCCATCGCCACCCTCGCAGGCATCCTGACCCTCGTGTCCGGCATCGCCACGCTCTTCTACTGGGCCGGCGTGCGCGCCTTCTTCCCGCAGAGCGGAGCGACTTTCCTGTCCGGCGTGCTGCAGGTGCTGCTGGGCATTCTCCTCCTCAACAACAAGTTCCTGGTGGCCGAAGCGCTGCCCATCATCTTCGCCTTCTGGATGCTGATGGAAGGCATCAATCTCGCCGTACGCGCCCTGGACTACCGGCGGGTCGGCTTCCCGGTCTGGTGGCTGCAGCTCTGCTTCGGCATCGGCGCCGCGCTGCTCGGCCTGGCCTCGCTGCGCGAACCGCTCTCCGTAGGCGGCAGCACCCTCAGCGCCACGATCGGCATCGGCCTGATCCTGATCGGCGTCACCTACCTCGTCGGACTCGCCGGCGTGAGCCGTTTCCAGCGCCGCCTGGCGGCCGATCCCTGGATCGACGAGCAGTAGCCAACCGCCTGAGAAGGCGCCTTTCCCGCAAGGACCAGCATGGAAGCCATAGAGATCCTGAAGCAGTATTGGGGCTATGACGCCTTCCGGCCGATGCAGGAGGAGATCATCTCCGCCGCGGCGGCCGGACGGGACGTGCTGGCCATCCTGCCCACGGGCGGAGGCAAGTCCGTCTGCTTTCAGGTCCCCGCCCTGATGCGCGAAGGCATCGCCCTCGTGGTCACGCCGCTCATCGCCCTGATGAAGGACCAGGTGCAGAACCTGGAAGCCCGCGGGATCAAGGCCCTGGCCATCCACGCGGGGATGGAGCGGCGCGAGGTGGAAGTCACGCTCGGCAACGCCGCCTACGGCGATTTCAAGTTCCTGTATGTTTCGCCGGAGCGGCTGGGCACGGCGCTCTTCCAGTCCTGGCTGGAGCTCCTGCCCGTGAACTACATCGTCGTGGACGAGGCGCACTGCATCTCCCAGTGGGGCTATGATTTCCGGCCCGACTACCTGAAAATCAGCGAGCTGCGCAAGACGCTCGACGCCCCGGTGATCGCCCTCACGGCCACGGCCACGCCGCGTGTGGCGGAGGACATCATGGACAAGCTCGCCTTCCGCGAGAGACTGCTGCTCAAGAGCGGGTTCGAGCGCCCCAACCTGTCCTACATCGTGCGCCGCTGCGAAGACAAGAGCGGCCAGCTGCTGGACATCTGCCGTGGCGTACAGGGCTCCGGCATCGTCTATATGCGCCACCGGCGCCGCTGCGAGGAGGCCGCCGCCTTCCTGTCGCAGAACGGTGTCAGCGCCTCCTTCTACCACGCCGGCCTGGACGGCGTCACGCGGACGGAGCGGCAGCAGGCCTGGAAGCGCGGGGAGATTCGCGTGATGGTCTGCACCAACGCCTTCGGCATGGGCATCGACAAGCCCGACGTGCGTTTTGTCGCCCACACGGGCCTCCCCGAGAGCCCGGAGTCTTATTTCCAGGAGGCGGGACGCGCCGGCCGGGACGGACTCCGCTCCTGGGCCGTCCTGCTCTGGAACGGCACCGACGTGCGCCGGCTGCGGCAGCTCCAGGCCGTGTCCTTCCCCTCCCTGGACTTCATCGCGGACATCTACCAGAAGCTGCACGTCTTCTTCCAGATTCCTTATGATACGGGGGCGGGACGGCAGCTGAAATTCGACCTGGACGCGTTCGCGAAGCATTTCCGGCTGGAGCGGGCGCCGGTCCATTATGCCATCAAATACCTCGAGCGCTCGGAGCACCTGACCTTCTCCGAAGACGTGGAGACCGCCACGCAGGTGGGGATCCTCGCTGACCGCAACGCCCTCTACGACATAGACTTGCCGGAACCGGCCATGGTCACGCTGCTGGAGGTGCTGATGCGCCGCTACAGCGGCATCTTCTCCTGGCCCGTCCCGATCCGCGAAGAGGCCGTGGCCGCCGCCTGCTCCCTGACCGTCCCCCAGCTCCGCCAGCTGCTCTACCGCACCTCGCTGGAGCATGTCATCAAATACATTCCGGGCGAGCGGTGCAGCGTCATCTTCCTGCACCACGACCGCCTGATGCCCGGCAATGTCGATCTGCAGAAAGAGAAATACGCCTTCCTGCTGGACAGCGCCCGCTCGCGCGCGGACGCTATGATCGACTACGCCTCGGAAGAGGCGGAATGCCGCTCGCGCTGGCTGCTGCGCTATTTCGGGCAGGAAGAGACGGAGGACTGCGGCAGCTGCGACGTGTGCCGGGCCCGCAAGGCCCCGGCCGCCAAGTCGGCGGACGAGCGCGTCTCCGCCTGGTGGGCGGCGCATCCCGGCGCTTCCCTGCAGGATTTCCGCGCCGCCTGCGCGGATCCCTCCTCCGGCCTCCCTCCGGATGCGATGGCCCGCTTCCGGGACCGGCTCGACCGGGGAGAAAGTTAAGCATATCAACCAATTAACCGATTATATGAGAATCACCCAACACCTTTTCGGCGCCATCGCCTGCCTCACGGCGCTCCTGTCAGCGGGTTCCTGCGCGCCCCGGCCGCAGGACGAGGTCCGGACGATGCATTACTTCCCCGACGGCCGGGACATCGTCTGCCTCAACGGCAACAACCGCTACACCCGTGCCCTGTACGGCACCCATACGCGCTTCCGCATGGAGACCAGCGACCGCCCGGTCTTCGCGTCTTTCGACGCCGACAACAGCTGGAATTTCCGCTTCTACCTCACCCTGGACGGGGTGAAGAAGCAGTTGGATTCCACCTCCTGGTGCGAGGCGCGCTACCAGGGCGGGCGCCGCAGCTACAAGGTCCGGGACGACGCCTGGGGCAAGGGCGAACTCCGGATCACCCTGCTGGCCTCCCAGTTCGAGGAAGGGGCCATCTGGAAAGTGGAGGCGGAAGGCTTCCGCAGCACGCCGGAGCTGGAGGTGAAGCAATGCCGCATCGCCAGCACCAAGATGAGCCGCAACGGCGACCTGGGCGTGGATCCCCGCGAGCATTTCGAAGCATCCGCCGATGAGCGGGACCTGAGCGTCGTCCGGTGGCAGGCCGCCCCGGCCTCCTACCTGGTCTTCAGCGGCCAGGCCCTGAGCGTGCCCGACGCGGACGCGGGCGCCGAGCGCTATGCGAAGGAAGAAGCGGCCTGGGAGAAACTGGCCTCGATGGTGGAGATCAACACCCCCGATCCGTTCTTCAACACACTCGGAGCCAATATGGTACACGCCGGAGACGGCATCTGGGACGGCATCAGCTACCTGCACGGCGCCGTGGGCTGGCGCAACCATTACCTGGGCTGGCGGGGCGCCTACACCGGCGACGTGATGGGCTGGAACGACCGGGCCAGGACCCATTTCGCCTCCTACACCACCGCCATGGTGACCGATGTCCCGCCCATCTACGAGCACCCCCAGCAGGGCCCCGAGAACAACCTGGCCCGCGCCAAACGGGAGTGGGGCACGCCGATGTACTCCAACGGCTATATCTGCAACACCCCGGGCCGGACGGACCAGATCAGCCACTACGACATGAACCTCAACTACATCGACGAAATGATGCGGCACTTCGGCTATGACGCCGATCCGGCGTTCATGCGGCAGATGTGGCCGTATATCGTCCTGCACCACCAGTGGGAGAAGCGCAATTTCGATCCGGACGGCGACCACCTCTACGACGCCTACTGCTGCATCTGGGCCAGCGACGCCCTCTATTACAACGGCGGCGCCGTCACCCATTCGTCCGCCTACAATTACTTCTCGAACCTCAAGACGGCCCGCATCGCCGAGCTCATCGGCGAGGATCCCGTCCCCTACCGCGAAGAAGCCGCGGCCATCCTGAAGGCGATGAACGAGCGGCTCTGGCTGGACGACCTGGGACACTGGGCTGAATTCCAGGACCTTATGGGCCTGAAGCGCATCCATCCCGACGCCGCCGTCTGGTCCATCTACACCCCGATCGACTGCGAGGCATGCACACCTGAGCAGGCCTACCGCGCCACCGTCTATGTCGATAACGAGATCCCGCACATCCCGGTCCGCTACGACTACGACACCCGGGCCGCCAAGGCCCTGGGCCTCCGGCTCCCCAAGCCGGACAAGGACCTCTTCACCGTGTCCACCTCCGACTGGATGCCCTATGTCTGGAGCACCAACAACGTGGCGCACGCCGAGGTGGCCAACATGGCGCTCGCCTACCTGCAGGCCGGCCGCAACGATTCCGGCTTCCGGCTCCTGAAGGCCGACCTCCTGGACGAGATGTACCTGGGCCTCTGCCCCGGCAACTTCGGCCAGATCAGCTACTATGACAAGGCGAAGAACGAGGCCTACCGCGATTTCGCCGACAACGTCGGCATCACGTCCCGGGCCATCATCAACGGCCTCTTCGGCATCCTTCCCGATGCGCTGGAAGGCCGTTGCATCCTGAAGCCGGCTTTCCCCGAAGAGTGGAAGGAGGCGTCCATCAAGACCCCCTACCTCAGCTACTCCTTCCGCCGCGAAGGGAACAAGGACATCTATGAGGTCGAGCAGCACTTCCCGCAGCCGCTCCGGATCGTCGTCCGCTCCAACGCCGGCGGCGGCGCCTACCTGGAGACGGAGGGCGGAACCGGCACGGTCCAGACCATCGTCGTGGACAGGACCGCCCTGCCGCAGGCTCCGGTCTACAAGCCCGTGCCGGCGGCCCGCGCCAATGCCGCCGATCCCGCCTATATGACCGCGATGGGCCTGGACGACATCTCCCCCGACGCCATGGCGCATGCCGAGATGGTGGACATCAGCGCCGCGTTCAATTCCAACGTGGACGATATCTTCCGCAACGAATATCTCTCCCCGCGTCCGCCCGTCACCACCCTGCAGATCCCCGTCCAGGGCGTCGGAGACTGGTGCACGCCGTTCGTCAAGCCCGAGATCGAGGACGACGGCCTGCGCGCACGCGTTTCCGACGGGGTCTTCGACACCGGGCTCGGCGTCAGTTTCCGCACCCCCGCCGAGGGCTGGAACATCGCCTACACCTCGCTCTGGGACAATTATCCCGACGCCCTGCAGTTCCCGCTCGAAGGCAAGGCCCGCTGCGCCTACCTGCTGATGGCCGGCAGCACCAACAACATGCAGAGCCGCATCGACAACGGCACCGTGACGGTCCGCTACACGGACGGAAGCACCGGCGTGATGCCCCTGCAGAACCCGATCAACTGGTGCTCCATCGAGCAGGACTACTACCGGGACGCCCGGGCCTTCTGGACTTCTCCCAAAGTCCCCTACAGGGTGCTTCTGAGCGACGGGCAGACAGGCCGCGACCTCAGCGTCAACTTCCTCAAGGCGGAAGAGAACGGCCAGCTGTATGACTATGTCAAGGTCACCGACCGCGGCATCCCCGGAGGTGCCGCCCAGATCCTGCGCATGCCGCTGGACGCGGGCAAGGAACTCGCCTCGCTGGAGCTGCGGACGCTGTCCAACGACGTCGTTATCGGATTGATGGCGGTCACGTTGGAAAAGTAAACGAAATTCGCTATATTTGCACGATTTTTAAGGACCGACAGTCAGTTAATAATATCATAAACTCAAAAATAAAGCATTATGCCTAAGATCGATTTAAGCAAGTACGGCATCAAGGGTGTCACCGAGATCCTCTACAACCCGACCTACGAAGTCCTCTACAACGAGGAGACCAAGCCCGGTCTCGAGGGCTACGACAAGGGGCAGGTGACCGAACTCGGCGCCATCAACGTGATGACCGGCGTCTATACCGGACGCTCCCCCAAGGACAAGTACATCGTGATGGACAAGAACTCCAAGGACACCGTGTGGTGGAACACCCCGGAGTATCCCAACGACAACCACGAGATGTCCGAGAAGGTCTGGAAGGAGGTCAAGAACCTCGCGCTCAAGCAGCTCAGCGGCAAGCGCCTCTTCGTCGTGGACGGCTTCTGCGGCACCCACAAGGACACCCGCATGAAGGTCCG
>CAMHIP010000028.1 GCA_946185205.1 uncultured Bacteroidales bacterium
TGTCCGCCGGGGGAGCGATATGGATGGGCTTGTCTCCGTCAAAAACCCCGACGCCTCCTTTTCTGAACATCCCGGCTTCATCGACAAGGCCGGACATCATCGTACCATGGGCCCGCAAAAGGTCCTGGATGGAAAAGGGATTGAGTTTGGGATAGAGTTCGTAGGTCTTGATGGCGTTCTTGACTTCCTGGATCTCTTTCAACGGTGCAACCACCTTCTTGCCTTCCAAGACGGCCTGGACTTCACCTTCAGACAGGGTGTTGCCCTCGATGGCCAGGGAAGAATGGATGGTTTTGATCCGGTTGGCCCTCCTGAGCCGCAAGGTGTCCTCCTGTTCCATCCTGATGGCATATCTTTCCAACTGACTGGAAATCTTCGCAATCAGATTGATGGCCTTGGCCGATACGGTGAAAGGTGGTTTGTACATGGTTTATTCCGTCATCTTGTTCCGTCAGTTATCCCGACATTTATTCCGACACAAAGATACTATTTATTCCGACACAAACAAAAAAGAGGAATCATCCGTTAGATAATTCCTCTTTAGTAGCGGGAGGCGGACTCGAACCACCGACCTCCGGGTTATGAGCCCGACGAGCTACCAACTGCTCTATCCCGCGATGTTTGGGAGTGCAAAGGTAGCAATTATTTTTTAGAATCCAAATTTTTTGAGATCCCGGGTCAAGCCCGGGATGACGGAGTGCTATTGGATCCGGATGTCGGTGTCAAGGCGGGCGAAGACCTGGGGCTTGGTGATGCGGCGGAGGGCGGAGACCAGCACGTCGTCACCGCCTTTGTTCTGGCCGAGCATGTCGAGGACGCTCTCCAGGGTGCTCGGGGGAGCGGGATAACCCTGGACCTTCCACTGCGTGAGGTCGCCGTCGCCGGCGGTCACGGCCGCAAAGCGGATGGCGTCTTCCAGCGTGCCGATCTCGTCCACCAGGTTGATCTTGAGGGCGTCGGCGCCGGTCCACACGCGGCCCTGCCCGATGGCGTCCACGGTCTCCTTGGGGATGCCGCGGCCTTCGGAGACGATGGTCGTGAAGCGGTCATAGACGGCCTCGATGCCGGTGAGCATGTAGTCGTATTCGTCTTTGTCGAGCGGACGCATCAGGCCGTACATGTCGCCGTGCTTGTGGGAGGTGACGCTCTCCACGCCCACGTGGGCGACATCCTTCGCCGTTTTGGAGAAGTCCGGCACCAGGCCGAACACGCCGATGGAACCGGTCAGGGTGGTGGCGTCGGAGTAGATCTTCTCGCAGTTGTTGGAGATCCAATAGCCGCCGGATGCGGCATAGTCGCCGTAGGAGGCGATCACGGGCTTGTCGGCCTTGAGAAGGTCCAGCTCGTTCTTGATCTTCTCGGAAGCGGTCACGCTCCCGCCCGGGGAGTTGACGCGGAGCACCACGGCCTTGACGGTGGAGTCGGCGCGGACCTTGGCGATGACGGATGCGAAACGGTCGCCGGCCACGTTGGACTTGGCGTTGCCGTCGATGATCTCACCGTCGGCGTAGATGACGGCGATCTTCTGCTTGGCCTTGGACGGGAGGAGCTTCGCCTCGACATAGTCGGCAAAGCCGATCCATTTGACATCCTTGAACTTGTCGACCACGGCGAGGGCCGTGATCTTGTCCTCGAGGCCCTGCCGGGTCACCAGGGCGTCGGCCAGTCCGCAGTCCACGAAGTCCTGCGGCAGGCGGAGTTTCAGCCCTTCGATGGCCTCGTCCAGCTGTGCGACGCTGATCCCGCGCGCTTCGGCGATCTCGCCGCCGATGGTCTCCCACATCGAGTCGATCATCCGCTGGTACTGCTCGCGGTTCTCGGGGCTGGCATTGCTCCGCGTGTACATCTCGCCGGCGGACTTGTATTTGCCGTGGCGGATCAGCTGCATGTTGACGCCCACGCGGTTCAGCAGGTCGCCAAGGAAGAACATCTGGGAGCCGACGCCCGTGAACTGCACGGTGGCGCCCAGGTTGGAGGACATATAGATCTTGTCGGACACGGACGCGAGGTAGTAGCTGCCGGTGCCGGGATTCTCCATGTAGGTGACGACCGGCTTGCCGCTGGCCGCGCGGAAATGCTTGAGGGCCTCGCGCAGTTCGCCGAGGGCGGTGACGCTGGAGGCGTTGTTGTCGGCGCGGAGGTAGATGAACTGGACGGCGGGGTCTTCCGCCGCGGCGTTGACGGCCTGCACGGCATCCCAAAGGCCGATGACAGCGGCGCTGGAGACACCGCCGGAGAGCAGGGACATGGGATCCGAGGCGCCGCCGAAAGGATTGGACTCCTGCGACTGTTCGGCGAGCACGATCTCGCCGAGGTCGATCTTGAGGACGCCGGACTTGGGAAGGACGGGCTTGCTGCTGCCTGCCGCCGCCAGCGACCCCAGCATTCCGATGCTGAGGATGAAGCAGATGATCCCGATGAGGAAAAAGCCGCAGACCACGGCCAGGACCATTTTGACAAAATCTTTCATGACAATTAAAAGGAAAATTTGACAAAAGTAGGTAAATTTGCAGAATAATTCAACTACCGATGGCACAGAAACCTTCCATCCCAAAGGGGACGCGCGACTTCGGCCCGCAGGAGACGGCCGAGCGCAACTATATCTTCGACACGATCCGCTCCGTGTTCCGCACCTTCGGCTACGCCCAGATCGAGACGCCGGCGATGGAGAACCTCTCCACGCTGCTGGGCAAGTACGGCGAAGAGGGAGACAAACTCCTCTACCGCATCCTCAACTCCGGCGACGCCTTCGCGAACGTCGATCCGGAGCGGCCGCTGACCCCGCAGGTCTGCGAAAAGGGGCTGCGCTACGACCTCACGGTCCCCTTCGCCCGTTTCGTGGTGCAGCACCAGGGCGAGCTGTCCTTCCCCTTCAAGCGCTTCCAGATCCAGCCCGTGTGGCGGGCGGACCGCCCGCAGAAGGGCCGCTACCGCGAATTCTACCAGTGCGACGTGGACGCCATCGGCTCCCGCAGCCAGCTGTGCGAGCTGGAGCTCGTGCAGATCGTGGACCGGGTGTTTGCGAAGCTGGGCGTGCGCGTGCTCGTCAAGATCAACAACCGCAAGGTCCTGACCGGCCTGGCGGAGATCTGCGGCTTCCCGGACAAGGTCGTCGATATCACCGTGGCCATCGACAAACTGGACAAGATCGGCCTCGACGCCGTCAAGGAGGAGATGATCGGCAAAGGGCTCACGCCGGAAGCCGTCGCCGTGCTGGAGCCGGTGCTGACCCTCAGCGGCACCAACGAAGAGAAACTCGCCACGATGCGGACGGTGATGGCCGCCTCTCCGACCGGGCTCAAGGGCCTGGACGAACTGGAGGAGCTCTTCGGCTTCATCGCCGCGGCGGACATCGCCACGCCGGTCGAGATCGACCTTTCGCTCGCCCGCGGGCTCAATTATTATACGGGCGCCATCTTCGAGGTCAAGGCCCTGGACTGGCAGATCGGCAGCATCTGCGGCGGCGGCCGCTACGACAACCTCACGGGCATCTTCGGCCTGCCGGACATGTCCGGCGTGGGCGTGAGTTTCGGCGCCGACCGCATCTACGACGTGCTCAAGGGTCTGGACAAGTTCCCCAAGGACCTCTGCAGCGCCACGCGCCTGCTGCTGGCCAACATGGGCGCGGACGAGGTCCGCTACCTGCTGCCCGTCGCCGCCGCGCTCCGTGCGCAGGGCATCGCCGTGGAGCTTTACCCCGACGCAGCCAAACTCAAGAAGCAGTTCGACTACGCCGACCGCAAGTCCATCCCCTTCCTGTCCATCACGGGCGCCTCGGAGGCGGAACAGGGGGTGGTGAACCTGAAGAATCTCGCCACCGGCGAGCAACAGTCCTTCGCGAAGGAGGACATCGCCGGGATGGTTGACTTTTTAAGAGGTTAGCGTGACCGGCAAACAACTGATGCCGAACGTGTTACACTGAAAAGGGGTACCCGAAACGGGCGCCCCTTTTCAGAATAACATACTTTTGATCAATTCATTACAAGTCACGCTTACTGATTCATCGCACGGGCCACCTCGATCGCGGCGAGACAGAGGCGGATATACTGCGGCGCCGTGTTGATGCAGCACTCGTTCTCGCCCCAGTGGAACGGATAGTCGTCCTTGTTCTCAAAGAAGTCCTCCTTGACGATCAGGCCCGGGACGATGCCGCCGGGGATGACGGAATAGTCCGCGCGGTTGTTGCCGTAGGCCACCTTCTTGGTGTTGACGCCCACCGCCGTGACGAAGGAGACGTTGGAATAGGGATGGCAGCCGAAGATGAAGTTGAGTCCGGCGAGCACATACTCGGGATCGATCATGTCCGGGAAGTATTTCCAGACCTTGTAGCAGTTGTATGCCATATTGATGACGGAGGCGTTGCCGGCCCAGCTGGCGCCGCCGATGGACACGCCGTAAGGATTGTCCTGGCCGCCCCGGGTGAGCATATCCACGTAGGCGGGCACGGCCGCCTTGACCTTGGCCTGGAATTTCTTGTCCATGTAGGGATAGATCTTGAGCGCGGCGGTGAGGTTGGGGCCGCCCCCGTACATGGTGGAGAACATGCCGTTCTGCACAGGGCCGTTGGAGCGCGTGACGGCCGGTTTGGCGTCCAGCTGCTTCTCGACGATCGGCAGGAAGAAATCCTTGTATTTCTTGTCGCCCGTGGCGAACCAGAGCTCGATGGCGGCATTCAGGCGCGGATCGCCGCCGCCCATCATCCAGCGGCCCTGCTGCGGGTTCTTGGCCGGGTCAGCATCAGCGAAATACTTATCCCAAAGCATCTTGGCATTCTTCAGGGAGCGCTCCGCCTCTTCCGGATAGTAGTCCTTCAGGGCGGGATACGCGGCGGCGAGGGACACGATGTCCTGCATCACGCCGGCGGGGCTGAAGCGGCTCGTGAACACGTAGCGGTCGTCCGGCGTGCCGGAGCGGTCGCCGCGGCGCTCATAGCGCTCCAGGGTCGGGTCATAGACCAGGCCGTCGGTCAGGGTCATGGCGTCGCCGAGGTGGTGGTAGTGGTGCATGTCGGGCTGGCCGATCACCTGGGCCACGAAGCCGATGTTCTCCACCTGGGCATTGATGTTGAGCGTACCGTGGAGGACCAGCTGGACATTGTCGGGAATGCCGTCAGGGACGTGGATGTCGGCATACTGCGTCTTCTCGTCGATGAGCGTCTGGTCGCGCAGCGGCTGGAAATCCCGCCAGATGACGGCCAGGTCCTCGGTCGTGTTGAGCACGGAATTGGCCTGGATGTCGAAGTCGCCCGCGTCATACCAGCCGCCGACCGCGAGGCCGGGGATGTGCTCCAGCGGCTTGTATTTCGTGTTCGTCTCGTCGCCCTGGTAATAGCCGTCATGCAGGCGGACGTTGGCCGGGGCCTGCAGGGCGTCGTCCATGTTGGCGCGGCCGTGCCAGATGCGGTAGGCCTCGTTGACCTCCATGTGGTCCATGTTGACGACCAGCGAGATATCCATCGACGGATGCCACTTGTCGCTGTAGATGTCCTTGTCGATCGGGAAGGCGTTGGTCTCGACGCCCTGGTAGTCAATGGCATAGAGGCCCGGCTCGCGGACATCGGAGAAGTCCAGCTGGACGTAGTTGTAGCGGTGGTGATACACGCCCCACACCTTGGCGGGGATGACCTTGGCCACGGTCTTGCTCCCGTCGGGCTGCACCTTCAGCAGCCGGGCGGACCCGGCGGGCGTGTCGTTCCTGTCGAGCTCCACGACGGCCACCTTCTTCTGGGCGGGCGTGTAGCCCACCTGCGAGAAGCCGATGTTGGCCGGACGGATCCAGTCCTTGGACACGCTCGGCTCCAGGTACCACTCGAGCACCTTGCCGGTCTTGCCGGCGGGCAGCAGCGAGCGGAGCACGAAGGTGCCGTTCTGCGCGAGGTGGCGGCCGTCATAGATGCTGATTTCCTGGTCGGATTTCACCCCCACGCGGAGGGCGTCGCTCTCCGGCGCCATCACGATCTGGTGGCCGGTGGCCATGGGCAGCGGCACCAGGAAATCGCCGCGTCCCCGGTCGTCGAAGGTCGATTCGCCGAAATACTGCGGGATCTTCTCCGACACGGGATGCACCTCCGTGTCGTGCATGGGGTATTTCGGAAGGATGCGGGCCAGGCCATCGACGAGGTAGTTGTGGCCGAAATAGGAAGCCGGGAAGAACTCCAGGTTCATGCCGGCCTTGCCGACCAGTTCCTGCGGCACGGGCTTGTCCAGCCAGATCTGCACCAGCACGCCCTTGTCTTTGGGGAGCACCTTGAGCTTGGGGGCGAAACCATAGTCCTCATAGGTGAGCGACACGGCCACGCTGCTCTCCGCGCGGTCGATCTCGCGGGGGCTCACCACGCCGAAAATATCCCACTGCTCCGGGGTGTTCATCAGGCGGACGCCACCGCCCGTGGCGATGCGCTCGCCGCGCTGGATGATCTCCAGGCCGGCGAATTTCTCGTCATAGAAGCCGCCATTGTAGAGGTTGTTGTACACGAGCACGTTCGTGCCGCGCGCCTCGAAGTAGCCGAGGTCGTTGAGTTGCAGGGTCTGGGCCCGCGTTCCGACGGAGAGCAGCGCAAAAAGGGCCGCCGCGCCGGCAAAAATGAATCTTTTCATATTAACGGTAATAATATTCCAGTGCTGCAATTTACGAAATAGTCCCGATTCCGCCCGGGTCCCGACGGGCTCCGGAGGCATTTTGAACCATTTCTGAAAGCATTTGAGCCGCCCGCGTCAGACCCTCCCGGGCGGATTCGCTAATTTTGCATAAACAAAATGACCGATATGCGAAGATTTCTCCTTTTGCTCTCCGCCGCCCTCATGCTGGGCAGCGCCGCCGCATCCGCCCAGACCGTCCGGGCCCTGGAAGACGGCAAATACAGTCTTACCTCCGGTGAAGCCACGCTGACCGTCGATGCCGCCCGCGGCGCCAAGATCCTCTCCTTCCGCCTGGGCGACGAGGAGATCCTGAACCAGGGGCGCTTCCCCAATTCCTTCGGAAGCACGTTCTGGACCAGCCCGCAGAGCGAATGGAACTGGCCGCCGGTGGCGGAATATGACACCAAGCCCTTCGAGGCCGAGGTGGACGGAGACGCCCTCGTGCTGACCGGACAGAAATCGGAGCGCTTCGGCTACCGCGTCCGCAAGCGCATCGCGGCTGATCCCAAAGACGGCGCCTTCGTCATCACCTATACCATCGTCAACGAGTCGGGCGAGACCCGCCAGGTCGCCCCGTGGGAGATCTCCCGCGTGGCCAACGGCGGCCTCCTCTTCTTCGAGGCCAAGTCCGTGGAGCCCGCCAACAACATGGTCGGTCTTCCCTTCACCTTCGAGAAAAAGGCCGCCTGGTACGTGATGGACGAGGCCCGCGAGAACCGCAAGATCAACGCCGACGGCACCGGCTGGCTGGCGTTCGCCAATGGCAAGCTCCTCTTCATCAAGAAATTCCAGGACCTCAAGGCCGGGCAGGCCGCTCCCGCCGAAGCGGAAATCCAGATCTACGCCAACCCGGGCAAGACCTTCGTCGAAGTGGAGGAGCAGGGTCCCTACACCACCCTGCAGCCGGGTGAATCCGTCGATTGGACCGTCCGCTGGTACCTGCTGCGGCAGGAAGGCGATCCCGTCCCGTCCAAGGCCCTGCTGAAAAAGGCCAGGAAGACCGCGAAATAGACACCCCTTGCAAAAGTGCCGCGAAAGCGGTACTTTTGCGTTATGAGAGCAGCTATTTACGGCGCCGGATCCCTCGGGACCATCCTCGGCGCATTCATCACCAAAAACGGCGGGCAGATCGAGCTCGTCAACCGCAACAAGGCCCACGTCGCCGCCCTGCAGGAGCATGGCGCACACGTGACGGGGACCGTGGACTTCGTCCAGCCGGTCACGGCCTACACCCCGGAGGAAATGTCCGGGCAGTACGACATCATTTTCCTGATGACCAAGCAGCAGCACAACGCCGAAGTCGTCACTTTCCTGAAAGATTATCTCGCCCCCGACGGGGCCATCGTCACCCTGCAGAACGGCCTGCCGGAGCTGCAGATCGCCGAAATCGTGGGCGAAGACCGCGTGCTGGGCTGCACCGTGGCCTGGGGCGCGACGATGCAGGAGCCGGGCGTGTGCGAGCTCACGAGCGAGCCCGACAGTCTGACCTTCTCGCTGGGCTCCTTCGCCGCGAAGCCGCACCCGCATCTGCTGGAAGTCAAGCGGCTGCTGTCCCTGATGGGACCCGTGGACCTGGAAGCCAATTTCATCGGCACCCGCTGGAGCAAGCTCCTCATCAACGCCGCCTTCTCCGGGATGAGCGCCGTGCTCGGCTGCACCTTCGGGCAGGCCGCCGGCGACCGCCGTTCCCGCAAGATCGTCCAAGCCCTCATCAAGGAATGCATCGACGTCTGCGCGACGGGAGGCATCCGGATCGAGCCCGTCCAGGGCAAGGACATCGTGAAACTCCTGGACTACCACTCCCCCCTCAAGAAGTCCCTCGCCTTCGCCATCATCCCGCTGGCCATCCGCAAGCACGCCCTGCTCAAGGCGAGCATGCTGCAGGACCTGGAGAAAGGCAAGAAAACCGAAGTCGATGCCATCAACGGCGCCGTCTCCGCCTACGGCCGCAAGGTCGGCTGCCCGACCCCCTGCAACGACAAGGTCGTGGAGATCATCCACCGGATCGAGGCCGGCGAACTGACCCCCGGTTTCGGTAATTTGCAGTATTTCACGATTTGAAAGTCGAATTACACGATATGAAAGTACAACCCGCCGTCTACGGCGGGTTTTTTCATATCTTGAGGCACTAAAACGCACGCACATGAAATACTGCAAGAATTGCGGGGCACAGCTCCCCGATGACGCCCAGTTCTGCGGCTCCTGCGGAACGCCCTGTGAACCTGTCTCCTCCACCCCGTACAACCCTCAGCCGGCACAGGCGCCGTATGCCGCCCCGTCGGCCCCGGCGCCGGACTATGCGGCCGAAGCCGACGACTCGGTCCGGCTCTGCCCGGACGGTCTGTACCGCTGGGTCTATGAACTCAACATGTTCAAGAGCACGGCCATCCTGGGGACCCTCTTCAAGGTCCTGGGCATCGCCATCGGCGTCGTCTGGCTGCTGATCTGCATCATGAACGGATTCGAGGATTTCGGGCAGTTCACCCTCCTCATGCTCGGCATCTTCGCAGGCATCTGCGTACTGAGCCTGTTCGCCTACGGACTCGTGGCCCTGATCAACGGCGGCAAGTACTGCGTCCTCTTCGAGATGAACGAGACGGGCCTGCGGCACATCCAGCTGCCCAAGCAGTACAAGAAGGCCCAGGTCCTCAGCTGGATCGCCATGCTGGCGGGCGCCATCGCGGGTAATCCCACGGCCACCGGCGCCGGCATGCTCGCCGCCAGCCGCAACTCCCTGGTCTCCGAGTTCCCCAAGGTCCGCAGCATCAAGGCCGACCCGGCCCACAACATCATCCGGGTCAACGCCCCGCTCAGCAAGAACCAGGTCTATGTCAAGGATGCCGATTTCGATTTCGTGCTCAACTTCATCCGTTCCCACTGCCCCAAGGCACAATAGTCTGTAAAACAGAAAGTTAACAAGCAACGCTTATGAAATACTGTCCCAACTGCGGGGCCCAGCTCCCCGACAATGCCAATTTCTGTTCCGTCTGCGGCGCCCGCTTCGGCGCTCCCCAGCCGAACTACCAGCAACCCCAGTACCAGCAGCCCCAGTATCAGCAGCCGCAATACCAGCAGCCGCAGCAGCCCCAGAAGATGACCTACATGGACCGTGTCCGCCAGGCCCGCCAGGAGCAGAAGCAGAAGAAGGGCCAGATCAAGTGGTGGATGTGGGCCCTGATCGGCATCGGCACCTACCTGCTCATCCAGTTCAACCCATTAGGCCTGTCATAGCATGGAACCCATCCTCGCCAATTCCGGGGATCTCGAGAGCGTCGGCTATAAAGGCCAGCGCGTCCGTCTCTGCCAGGACGGGAAGTACCGCTGGACCTACGAGTTCAATATGCTGAAGAATCCTGCCATCATCCTGGTGGTCTATAAGATTTTCGGCATCCTGCTGATCATTCCCTTCCTGATCAACATAATCAGCCTGGCCTCCCATGGGACCCTGCAGGCCGAATGGAACGACCGCCTGTGGAGCGGCAGCAATCCCAAGGTCTGGCTGGTCGTGATGGCCGTCTTCGCCGTCCTCATCCTGATCTCCTACCTGATCGTCGCCTGGATGTACGGCGGCAAGTACATCGTGCACTTCACCCTGGACGAGCAGTGCGTCATCCACGATCAGGAACCCGCCCAGGTCCAGCGGGCGCGCAAACTCGGCCTGCTGACCGTCCTCGTGGGCATCCTCGCCAAGCGGCCCTCCACGGTAGGCGCCGGCATGCTCTCCACCGCCCGCACCACCTCCACCTCCGTTTTTGCCAATGTCCGGCGGATCAAGCCCCGCCGGTACATCGAGCTCATCAAGGTCAACCAACGGCTCGACCGCAACCAGGTCTATGTCCCGAAAGAGGACTACGACTTCGTCCTCAACTTCATCCGAACACACTGTCCCAAAGCCAAATAACTCACAGATATGGCATTCTGCACCCACTGCGGCGCCCCCCTGGCTGACGGCGCCCGATTCTGCACCAGCTGCGGCACGCCGATCACCGCGCCCACCGCACCCCAGGCTTCCGGTACCGCCCCGTCCCAACCGGTCCAACCCCAGCCGGTCCAGCCCCAACCCGTCCAACCGCGTCCCACCCAGCCGGTCCAGCCCGTCAGCGCCACCACGACACCGCAGGGCGGCATCGTCATCGATGCCCCGGAAGGCGCGACCGTGACGATCTCCGACACCCCGGCGCAGGAGACCTCCGTACAGGCCCCCACCGAAAAGGGAGAATTCGTGGTGGCCAGCTGGACCGCGCCCAAACCCGCGCAGCCTCAGCCGCAACCGCAGCCTCAACCGCAGCAGCCCGCCTACCGGCAGCCGGTCCAGCCGCAAAACGCGCAACCCGCTTACCCGCAACAGCCTCAGTACCAGCAGCCACAGCCGCAATACCAGCAGCCACAGTACCAGCAACCGCAGTACCAGCAGCCCCAGCCGCAGTACCAGCAGCCGCAGCCGCAATACCCGCAGCAGCCGGTCCAGAACGGTCCGATGACGATGGGACAGTTCCACAAGCAGCCGGCCGCCCAGGAGACGTCCGCGCCCCCCAAGAAGAAGCGGTCCCTGCTCGGATGGATCGTCGTGATCCTCGTCGGCATCGCCATCCTGGCCATGACCATGGGCTGGTAGCAACCGTATCCCGATAAGAGAACAACCATGAAAACCTCCCTCGTCCCCCGCCTGTTGCTCTCCGGCCTGCTGCTCTCCGGCTTCACCCTCCGCGCCCAGGAAGCCCAGGAATGCTACTGGGTCCTGGAGCGCACGGAGACAAAAGTCAGCGAGAACATCCCCTATTTCTCCGTCACGGAGAACCGTGTCACCTACCGCAACACCCATGTCGGCCACATCGAAGGCGACAACGGAGGCCTCCATTTCACCCGGCGCACGGACGAGGTGGACATCCACGTCAACTGGGCCACGCCGCCCAGCCGGATCCGCTACATGGAAGAAGACCGCCTCGGGATCGAATGGCATTTCGGCTCCTCCCCGGTCTATCCCGGAACCTTGGATCCCACGCTCATGGAGATCCCGGAGACCTGGGAGATCACCGCGGCCATGTCCACGCAGAGAGGCGTAGAGCGAAGCCAGGCCGTCTATGAACCCTACTGGGATTTCGACAAAGCCGTGTACGGCGCCTGTGCATCCCGGGAATCAAGCGGCTACTTCAGCCCGAAATCCAATGCCACGGAGGGCCAGATGGAGTATTATGTTCCGGACGGCTCCTGGCAGCTGATCCTCCAGGTCCGCGTCCGCGTGAGCAGTTCGAGCTCCTTCGGCTCGTCCGATCCCATGTCCACGGAGCGATACAAGCCCTATTTCCTCGTCACGACGACCTATTTCTACCGTTTCGAGGGAGAGCTGTTTCAGACCTTCGAGCACACGGAGCGCGCCATTCAGGACCCCGGCGAGAACGACGGCATCGACCTTCCCTGGGAGATTTTCCTGATCCCGCCCGGGGTCTATGTAGGCTGGCGGTTCGTCAAGAACCGCAAGAAGAACAAGAAAAAGAAGGAGCCCAAGCAGGAAGAGCCCAAGCCGCAGGAGCCCAAGCCGCAGGAAGAAGAAGAGGAGGAAGAGCCTGAGACAGAGCGGGTCAGCATCTTCCGCATGGTCCTCTGGAAGGACTTCGGCGACACGCTGGTGATGGACGATCCGCCCGTCAAGGTCGGGGCCCGTATCGAAGAATACACTCCCGACGGGGAATGCTATGACCGTCCCGACCTGACCAAGCTGATCCAGATCTCCGGGACGCAGAACGCCCGGGTCACCGGGCAGAAGAAAGAGGGACGGCTGATGACCGCCATGGTCGAGGCCACCCGGGAAGCAGACGGCTCCTGTCCGGAAATGGCCGAAGTCACTTTCGCCGTCAACGCCCCCCAGGGACGCTTCCTCGACCACGTCGGCTTCTACGTGATCGACGCCCCGGCCATCCTGGTCGAGCCGTCGATCTCCTTCGCGGCCGGACAGGGCAAGACGCTCTTCATGGAGTTCCGCCTCTGGGGCGCCGCCACCAAGCCGGACGGGCTGGAGGTCACCCTGGACGAGAAGGCCTACGGGCATTTCTCGGCCGAGATCGAACAGAGCAACGACGACCCCGACCTCTTCCGCATCCACCTGACCGAATCCGGCGAAGCCAAGGAACGGGCCGGCACCATCGAGAGTTACGACTGCACCATCCGGGTACAGCCCCGGGGCGAACGTCCGGAAGTCACCGAGACCTTCAAGATCAACCGCATCCACCTTGGCCTGCGCGTGGAGCTGCGTGCCCTCAAGGGCTTCCTCGTAGAGCTGGAGAGTACGCCCGACCATGACTTCCTCCCGCCCATCGGCAACAAGCGGCGGCTCAAGCCCGCCGAGAGCCGCGTGGACATGCAGCTGGTCGTCGTGGACGACAGCGATCCGAATCATCCGGGGAAAATCGGTCCCGTCAAGCCGGACAAGGGCCCCGTCTTCAAGTTCGAAGACGACTTCCGCGGCAGCGCGCTCTTCACCGACAAACCCAAGGGCGATGCCGCCGGATATGTACCGTCCGCGGGAGACCTGGCCATGTACGAGAACCTGTTCTTCCGGGATTTCACCGGCGAGAACGTCCCCTCGCCCTGCGATTTGCTGAAATTCCGCTACGAATTCCGCGACTGGATGCCCGACGGCTCCTTCTACGGGGTCATCGTGGCCACCGGGGGCTTCCTGGTGCCGCCCAACCGCAGTTTCGCCAAGGTCACGGTCACGATGACCTGGCACGGACAGGAGTTCAAGGAAGAGCTGCGCGTCCCGGTCAACTCCCAGCCCTACCGGATCGTGGACATCCCGCCGGGCGGAGACCTGATGCGCGCCCTGGCCAAGTACGACAACGAGGACCTCAAACGCAAGGAGAATCTCATCGACCTGCGCCGCAAGATCGTGATGGACCGCCGCTTCGCCGAACTCCGTCCGCTGTTCTACAAGGTGGCTGTGATGATCGAAGGACACGACAAGGCCTTCGGCTTCGACGACCGGGACTACGAGAACATCATGCACATCTTCAAGCAGTTCGCCAGCGGGGAGATCGGCACTTATTTCGCGGTCAAGCAGACCGTCTCGCCCGACGACGAGACCTTCGACGCCGTCGTCGCCACCATCGCCACGATGGACAGGTCCATCCCGGTCATCATCTGCCGCATCGGACTGGCCATCGTGACCGGCGGTGTCTCCGAGGTTGTCCTGACCCCGATCAGCGCCCTGGCGGAGATGAAGGAATACGTGGACAAGGGAGGCGACAGCGTCTGGGGCGGATTTGCGCAGATCAGCATCAAGCTCATCGCCATGGAGCTGCTCTTCGCCGGGCTCGGCAAGGGCTTCAGCAAGATCAAGCAGTGGCGTGCCGACCGGGCCGCCAAGGTCCAGAAACTGGCCGCCCAGACCAAGAAGATCGGCGCAAGTGCGGAAAAAGCCGCGCACAACGCCAAGGTCAACCAGGCCTTCGGCAACCGGCCGGGCTACAGCAGCGCTTCCCAGGCCGACAAGGTCGGCACGACCGCCAAGAAGGTCAAGGAAACGCTCAAGAACGCCCAGGAGATGGCCGACGACGCCATCAGAAGCACCGGCAGCAGCACCGGCAAGCAGACCGGGTCGCTCATCACGTCGGAACTGCGGAAGAAGGGGGCCGAAGCCGCCAAGAAGGACGCGCAGAAGATCCTGGACGACTTCCGCCGCGTGATGAACAACCCTACGGCGACCAAGGAAGAGATGCGCCGCGCCACCCTGGCCCTGCAGGGCAACAAGACCGCGCAGAACCTGCTGCGTACCAACCCTTCCGACATGCTCCGGGCCAACTACAACGCCCAGATGCAGCAGATCTACGACGAACTGGATCCGGTGGTGATCAAGCGCCTGCAGCAGAAGATCATTGCGGGCGGCAACCGCACCCAGCCCCCCGAGATCCGTGTATTCAAGGGAGCGACGGGCAATGCCGGCAACGACCTGCAGCTCGGCCGCAAGATCGGCGCCGACCGCGACGTCACCTACCAGTTCAAAGGATCCGACGGCAAGTGGTATGACTTGAACGAGCAAATTATGGAGGACGCCTACAGCGAAGCCTTCAACGAGATGCAGTACAAGTTCATCCCGGTCGACAAGATCGAGCGTCTCAAGACCATCATCAAGGCCGACCAGACCGTGGTGAACGGGAAATTCGGCCTGGAATCCTACGGCGACGACCTCGCCCGCATCATCGATCCGAGCCGGCAGGCCGAGAAACTCGCAGATCCCGAGCGCATTGCCCAGACCTATCTCTACAAGTGCCAGGAATGGCTGGAACGGGGCAACAAGGCGCACGCTACGGCCGAGCAGCTGCTCAAGTACGGCTACGAAGAAGAAGCCCTGCACGTCCTGGGATACGGAGAGGCCCTGATCGAAGAAGGCGTCCGCCAGAACGTCAAGCAGTTCAACCGCATCCTCGTCCCGCGCATCGAAGCCGCGGTCAGCAGCGGCTTCAAGGTGGACTACACCAAGCTGATGGCCAAGATCCGCGTGCTCGAGGGTCTCGGCAATCCCCCGCCCAAGGGCGTCGCCTCCATCACCCTGGAGCAGGCCCGCACCACCCTGGCGGAGAAGTTCGGCACCACCATCGAAGCCGTGGTCGAAGAATGCGGCCAGGCCGTGATCGAAGTCAACGCCGCCTTGAAATAAACCGAAATAACCTGATACAAGATGAAAAAGATCCTTTCACTTTCCTTCTTCCTGCTCTGCAGCATCGTCCTGCTGGCCCAGCGGCCTGCAAACTATGTTTTCAAGGGCAGCGTTTCCGGCCTCCCCGGCTACGCCCCCGTCACCTGCACGATCAACAGCACCTCCGGTGATCTGACCATCACTTCCAAAGGCGACGGCGTCAATTTCGACGGCTTCACCTGGAAAGGCAAGCTGCCCGCCGTCGTCAACCAGGACATCACCTCCCCCGGCGCCGTATGGACAGGCCAGCTCACTTCCTGGACCGACATCACCTATAGGGTGGAACAGAATCGCACCAAACGGGAGGAAAGGCTCACCAGCACCACGCGCAACAGGACCAACACCGCTCCCATCCAGGGAATGACCTATGACGGCAAGAGCGTCAAGCTGGAGATCCGCGTCCCGTACCTGCTCAAGAGCGTGAACGATGTCGTCGGCATTCCCTTCACCGTCACGCTGGACCTCACAGGCAAGCAGACCGGCGAGACCCATACCCAGCGCTCTTCCGGCAATGATTCCGGCGGCTTGCGCATGCCCACGGGCAATACGGACATCAGCGACGTCAACTACGGGAACGGCATCACGGTCGGCATCGTCGGCGGCGGTGGCGGTGGCTCAAGTGCGTCCGCCGCGCGCGCTTCCGTAGGCGGCGTTTCCTTCGCCCTGGCACCCGGCTATACTTCCAAGGCCCGGCAGAACCTGGGCGGCGGACAGAGCATGCAGATCAACCGCCCGAATTCGAACGACCAGCTCTACCTGGAAGTCCAGAAACAGGGCCTCTCCAACGTCCGCAACCTCAGCTCCGACCAGGTGGGCGACCTGCTCTACACCCGTGTGCAGTATCTGAACACCGTGATGCCGGGCGTGCGCATGAACGGGGATCCGAAGATCTACTACGACGACAATTCGGACGGATACTACCACCCCCACGCCTACTCCTACGCCAAAGGCAAGGATGACCGGGGCAGGAACGTCGACATCTATACCGAAGCCACGCTGATCAACAAGAACACCATCACCGCCGGCTGCGTCATCGCGGCTGACAAGAAAGAATTCGAAGCGCTCACCGACATCTATGTCGATGCCGTCAACGCCGCCGCCGGGAAATAGCCATGAGAAAGTTCCTGATCCTCACCGCGCTGGCCCTGTGCCTCCCCACGGTCCTCCCCTCCTTCGCCCAGATCAAGCCGGGAGGCAAATGGGTCATGCACGATGTAAAAATCATCAACAAGTCCAGCAATCCGAATTACACCTACTCCCCCACATCGGTCTCGTACAAAAACGCGAGGACCTATTCCTATGTCGCCAACCGCAAAGGCGAAGACGGCAAGGTGCACACCATTTCGGATGTCGCAACCGTCTCCCTGTCGTGGGGAGCCCCTCCTCCCGTCATCAAATCCACCGAAGAAGGGAAACTCCAGATCGGCTATGAACTGGAGACAGCGCCTGCCCTGTACGAAGACGAGGTTTTCCGCCGCATGAGGCCGGCTCCCTCTTACGACCTCGACATAAAACTGATCCTCACGCGTGTGGACGGTAAAATGGGTTTCCAGAATCCGGAGTGGAGATACATGCCCAAATTGCCCGCCTGGGGGTCCGCATCCGGCCAGATTCCCCTACGGTATTCGGGAGAAGAGTATAGTTTCTACGGTATCGACGTGACGGACGGGAAGTGGCAGCTGGTCCTGCGCATCATGGCCAGCGTCGGAGGCTACGAGGAGGTAGAATACGATGAGGGGAAACATTGGGGAAGCACCTACGTCATTGAGCATTACTACCGGTATGAGACCGACAAGGAAGGCGTCAGGCGCGTGACCGCAGGAGGCCTTGCCTTTGACCTGGACAGCGATTTCACCATCGCGGACCGCTCCCCGCTGAATCCCGGAGAGACCCTGGTGATCGTCCCGGAAGGCAAGCGCAGCAAGAACGACCAGATGTTCCTGATCCTCAACACGGGCGTGCTTTCCGGCATCGACGTGGACTCGGTCCCCGCCGAAAAGATGTCGGACCTGATGAAAAACGCCGCGAAAAAGCTCGCGGACACGGCTGCCGGCAGCTTTGAATTCTCCAAGAAGCCCGACATCACCTACTACATGGACGGCCGGTATCCGACCGCATACACCGAACTCAAGGGCAAGGATGCCAAGGGCAACCCCATCACCTGCCGCGTGGAGAGCAAACTGGTGAACGGGAGCGTCGTTTCCGCCTGCTCCATCGCAGCCGACAAGGACATGCTCTCCTCGATGCGGGGCATTTATGGCAAAGTCGTCTCCGCCGCCGCGGACCGTTAGTATGAGATGAAACCGCTTACGAGACGCATCCTGCTCCTATTCTGCCTCTTCCTGCCACTCCTGACCGGCGGGAACGGCCTCTATGCGCAGGAACAAGACGAAGAGCTATTTTGGATCCTGGACAGGACCGAAATCGTAAGCGGCCAAAGCTACCCTTTTTTCACGCTGACCGAGAACTCCCTCACCTATCGCAACACGCACCATGGCAGTATCACAGTTGATGAGCCTAATAGACCACCACATAGAGTCAAACATACGGCGGAAGTGCTGACGACGGTCCGATGGTCCGTGCCGGAGAAGATCCCCTTCCGGCAGGAAGATGATGTACAGATCGGATGGACCTGCGTCGATTCCTCCCCCAAATTTGAACACCCCGAAGATTGGATTAGTATGAACATCCCAAACTGGAAGATCAGCGTGGAGATGAGCATACACGAAGGAGGGAGCAGCAATTACTCCTATGAGCCTCACTGGTACTTTAATGACGCTTACATCGGAGATGGAGAGGGCACTTTCAGCCTCACGAACTATACGCAGAAAAACGTAACCAAGAGAGATGATTTCCTTCCAGACGGTTCCTGGACCTTGACCATCGAGGTCGAACACGATCTTTGGAAATACGGCGATCTTATGAAGGCCGATCACTTCGGGGCCACCATCCGGTATCACTACCGCTTCAGCGGCCAGGCCTTCGTGGACGTCGAGCATGTGGAGCCCGCCGAAAAAAAACGTGGGGACAGCGATGGGACGGATATCCCGTGGGAAATCTTCCTGATTCCGCCCGGCGCCTATGTGGGCTGGCGCATCATCAAGAAGCGCAACACGAAAAAGGAGGAGAAGGAAGAGCCCGAAGAAAAAGAAGAAGAGCAGGAAGAGAAGCCCGTCAGTTCCTACCGGATGGTCATCTGGAAGGATTTCGAGGACACGCTGGTGCTGGACGATCCGCCCGTCAAGGTCGGCGCCCGGATCGAAGAGATCACGCCGGACGGGGACGTCATAGACCGCCCGGACCTCGCGAAACTGATCACCATCACCGGCACGAAGAACGCCACGGTGCACAGCCAGAAGATCGAAGGCCTCTATATGATGGGGATGGTCACCGCCGAGCGCGAAGCCGACGGCACCCGCCCGGATATGGCCCGGGTGAGCTTCGCCCTCAGGGGGCCGGCGGGACGTTTCATCAACCACGTGGACTTCAAGGTGGACGATGCCGCGACGATCATCGTCGAGCCGGCCATCTCCTTCGCCGCCGGTCAGGGCAAGACCCTCTTTATGGAATTCGGTTTATACGGAGCGGCCTCCTCGCCCGAGGGACTGGAAGTCACCCTGGACGAGGCCGGATACGAACACTTCACCGCCGAGTTGGAGCAGAGCGACGACAACCCTGACCTCTTCCGCATCAACCTCACCGAGTCCGGAGACGACAAGGCGCTGCCCGGCACGATCGAGACCTACCACTGTACCATCCGGGTCACCCCGCGCAGGGGCCGGAGCGAAGTGACCGAAAGCTTCGTCATCAACCGCATCCACCTCGGATTCCGGGTCGAGCTCCGGGCACTCAAGGGCTTCCTCGTGGAGCTGGAGAGTACGCCCGACCACGACATCCTGCCGCCGCGCGGCTCCAGGCGGCGCAAGAAGCCGGCGGAAAGCCGCATCGACATGCAGCTTGTTGTCGTGGACGAACTCCACGACAACAAGATCGGACCGGTCTCGATCGGTGAACTGGATAGCCCGCCCGAGTTCAAGTTCGAGGACGATTTCAGCAGAAGCACTCTCTTTGTAGACAAGGACAAGGGTGGTGACTATGTCCCTACGACAGGTGAACTGTACCTCTACGAGAACCTGTTCTTCCGCGACCCCGAGGGCAAAAACGTCCCGTCTCCCTGCGAGTTGCTCCAATTAAAATACGAGTATGTGGGCGAGATGCCAGACGGATCCTTCTGGGGTGTCATCCGTGCGACGGAGGGTTTTCTGGTACCACCCAACCGCAGCCACGTCAAGGTCACGGTCAAGGTGAAATGGCACGGACAGGAGTTCAAGGAAGAGCTCGTCGTCCCGCTCAACTCCCAACCCTACCGGATCGTGGACATCCCGCCGGGCGGAGACCTGATGCGCGCCCTGGCCAAGTACGACAACGAGGACCTCAAACGCAAGGAGAATCTCATCGACCTGCGCCGCAAGATCGTGATGGACCACCGTTTCGCGGAGCTCCGGCCACTGTTCTACAAGATTGCCGTCATGCTCGAAGGCCACGACAAGGTCTTCGGCTTCGACGACGCGGACTACGAGAATATCATGCATATTTTCAAGCAGTTCGCCAGTGGGGAGATCGGCACTTATTTCGCGGTCAAGCAGACCGTCTCGCCAGACGACGAGGACTTCGATGCCGCCATCGCCACCATCGCCGCGATGGACAGGTCTATCCCGGTCATCATCTGCCGCATCGGCCTGGGCATCGTAACCGGCGGCACCTCCGAGATCATCCTGACCCCGGTCAGCGCGCTGGCGGAGATGAAGGAATACGTGGACAAAGGCGGCGACAGCGTCTGGGGCGGTTTTGCCCAGATCAGTCTAAAGATCATCGCGATGGAGCTGCTGTTCGCCGGACTTGGCAAGGGATTCAGCAAGATCAAGCAGTGGCGTGCCGACCGCGCCACCAAGCTCCAGAAACTGACGGCACAGACCAAGAAGCTTACCGAGAGTTCCAAGAAGGCCGCGGAAGCCACCCGCGTCAACAAGATCCTCGGGAACCGGCCCGCATACAGCAGTGCGCCCAAGGCCGACCAGATCGGCAAGGTCGCCGGGAAGGTCAAGGAAACACTCAAAAATGCCAAAGACCTTGCGGATGACGCCACCAACAGCGTCAAGAAACTTGCGGATGTAGCCGATGATGTTGTCGGCGGCACCGGCAACAAGGCGAAGTCCCTCATCACCTCCGAGCTGCGGAAAAAGAGCGCCCGGATCGCCCGCGAGGACGGCCAGAAGATCGTCGACGAATTCCGCCGCGTGATGAACAACCCCACCGCCACGAAGGAAGAGATGCGCCGCGCCACCCTCGCCCTGCAGGGCAACAAGACCGCACAGAACATCCTGCGCACCCAGCCTTCCGATATGCTCCGGGCCAACTACAACGCCCAGATGCAGCAGATCTACGACGAACTGGATC
>CAMHIP010000029.1 GCA_946185205.1 uncultured Bacteroidales bacterium
TCGGTATCGAAACCCTCGGCGGCGTGATGACCAAGCTCATCGAGTCCAACACCACGATCCCTGTCCACAAGGAGCAGGTCTTCTCCACGGCTGCCGACAACCAGCCTTCCGTCGAGATCCGCGTCCTGCAGGGCGAGCGTCCGATGGCCAAGGACAACAAGCAGATCGGCATCTTCCACCTCGACGGCATCGCCCCGGCCCCGCGCGGCATCCCGCAGATTGAGGTTTCCTTCGATATCGATACCAACGGTATCCTGAGCGTTTCCGCCAAGGACAAGTCCACCGGCAAGGAGCAGCACATCCGCATCGAGGCCTCCAGCGGCCTGTCCGACGCCGAGATCCAGCGCATGCGCGACGAGGCGAAAGCCAACGAGGCCGCCGACCGTGCGGAAAAGGAGCGCGCCGACAAGCTGAACAACGCCGACGCCATGGTCTTCCAGACCGAGCGCAACCTCAAGGAGTATGGCGACAAGATTCCGGCTGACAAGCGTTCCGCCATCGAGTCTGCCTGTGCCGACCTCAAGAAGGCCGTGGACGAGAAGAACATCGAGGCCATCGACAGCGCCAATTCCGCGCTGGAGTCCGCCTGGCACGCCGCTTCCGAGGATATGGCCAAGGCAGCCCAGGGTGGTGCCCAGCAGGGACCTCAGGGTCCGCAGGGCGGCCCGCAGGCCGGACCTCAGGGCCCTCAGCCTGACTACGGGAACAACGGCCCGGATGAGCAGTAAAATGCGATAAATACCAAAAAAGCGGCTTTCGGGCCGCTTTTTTTTGTTTTTTATGCTTTCATTTTGTCAAAGTATCAGAAAAAGTTGTAAATTTGAAACGACTTTAGAATAATGGGCGCTCGGAAGTTCATATGGACCGTGCTGGCCGGCTTGTTTACCTTGCCCGGCGTACAGTCTTTGGCTGCAGATGCCGCTTCCGATGACGTCTCCTTCCGTTTCCGTTCCTCCAAGACGCAGATCGAGTCGGCGGTCCGTCCGAATGCGGACAATCTGGCCGAATTGGACCGGATCCTGAGCGGTCCCCGCGCCGCTTCCATCGTCCGGATCGAACTGCGTGCTTCCTCTTCGCCCAACGGTCCTACCTATTTAAATAAGAAGTTGGCGCACGAGCGTGCCCAGGGAGTAATGGATTACGTCAATGCGAAGTATCCTTCCCTTCCTGCCTCTGTCTGGCAAGTGGAAGAGGTGGCCGAAGATTGGGACGGTGTCGAATCCTACTTCCAGCGCTCTAAAAAAGCTTATAAGGAGGAGGCCTTGCAGATTGTCCGCGGCGGCGCCGCCAACCGGGAGGAACTGCTGCAGGATCTCTATACCGGCGAGGCCTGGGACGACCTGGTGAAATATTGTTTCCCGTATCTGCGTACCGTCAAACTGCACATTGTCTATGGTTCGCCCGCTCCTTTGACGGAGCCTTCTCCGGACTTTACGCGACCTGATCTCAGCGGCGGCCGGTCCGAGCCGATGCAGTTGGTTTCCAACGCCTTGTACTTCGAGCGCGGCGGCCGTACGGTCAAGGATTCCTATATGCAGAATACTTCCCAGTGGGACAAGATCCGCGGCGGTCTCGCCGATCTGGGTTCGGATTCCGTGCTGGTGGAGGCTTATGCTTCGCCGGAAGGCACGATTTCCGGCAACAATGCATTGACGCAGCGCCGTGTTGATGCTGCCAAGGACAAGCTTTCCCGGGAGTTGGGCATTCCTGCCTCCCAGATTACTGTCCGTGCCATGGGAGAAGACTGGCGTGGTCTGCGCGACAATGTCGCCGCAACGTATCAGGGCAAGGATCGCGATGATGTCCTCCGCATTCTGGACAGCTCCCTTTCCGAGGAGGTCAAGAAATCCGCTCTCCGTCGTCTGGACGGTGGACGTACCTGGCAGCATCTGCTTGATAATGAGATGAAGACGCTCCGCCGTGTCACGGTCCGCAGATTCTCCGACAACGAAGAGGTCCGCTGGTCTTCGCGTGCAGGGCTGCAGGTCTTCCGCCTCCCTGATATGCACCAGACCTCCGAGGAACTGAACGGGATTGCTCCGGGGCTCACGTATCAGCTCCCTTCTTCCGAACTGCTTCCCCGCTCGGAATCTCCCGCAACCCTTCGTAGAACCGGTAGAAGAATTAGGATTTGAAACATTTAGGATTTGATACAAAACTTGATCTGAGGCCCCTGAAAAGGGCTTTTTTTCTTGTCGGATCCTTCCTCTTCCTGTCTTTCTTCGGTGCGGTTTTGACGCCCTTTTCTGCCGCGTCGCAGCCGGCAAATACCGAGTTCCTGCAGTTAGACCCTGAAGCTGTGACGCATGAGAGTCTCGGCCTGGTCACCTGCCTGGGGCGCAGTCCTTCGGACGAAGCGCTCTGGATCGGTATGGAACACGACGGTGTCCTCCGTGTCGGCCGTAACGGCCGGAGAATCCGCTATACGGCGGCGTCCGGACATCTTCCTTCCGATTCCGTCAAGTCCATCCACTTTCTCGCGGATGGTTCCATGTATTTGCTGGACGCTTCCGGCCACGTGGTCAGATATACCTCTGTCGCCGGATTTGCGCCGCTTGATGCATATAAGGGCCGTGTCACTGCGTTGACCTCTGACGCTTCTTCTACGCTGTTTCTTTCACTGGACGACGGCAGTATCCTGTCCGGTTCCGCTTCAGGGGCGTTCAAGACGTTAACACGCCTGGATTTTGTTCCTGTATTCCTGCAGGCGCATGGCGATCGTATTTATGCCGTAGGTTCTCTGGCGGGGCAGTTGGCTTGCTGCACCACGGCAGGGGAGTTGATCCGCATGCCCGCGCCGGATTTCCCGCTTAACTGTCTTGCCGTCTCTGATCAACAAGAGGTTTGGGCGGGTTCCGATACGGGTTTGTTCCGCCTCGCTGAAGGTGCCTGGCAGGCTTATGCTCTCTCCGATCCGCTGAGCTCGACGCATGTGACCGCCATGGTCTTCGACCAACAAAATCGCCTCTGGATATCCTCCTGGGCGGGGTTGTGCTGCGCGGATGTTTCAAAAGATAATGTTTCAAAATCTGAATTTCTTCTCCCTGAGCAGGTCTTCCTGGATCGCTCGGTCTTGCGTGATACCAGCGGTATGCTCTATTTTGGTGCGGTCCGAGGTGTTGTGTCCGTTGCCGCTGATGCAGGCCTGGCGATGTCTCCCTGGGAGGATCCGGCTCCGGAGCCGCTCCCCAAAAAGCATTGGAACTGGCTTTGGCTGCTTCTGATCCTTCCGCTTTTGTTTGCAGTCGGCTATTATGTAGGTGTCGTGCGTACGCGTCGGATTCCTGCTCCGGATCCCCAGCGTCCTCTTATTGAGCCTTCTCAGGATCATTCTGAAGGCCCTGTAATGCCCGTTGTCGCTCCTGTCCGGGCCAGGACCTCCACCAAGACTTCAGATCAACAGACTTATACTCCTGGTGAACTGATAGATAAATTGGAAAGTATAGCATCGCTTCCTAAAGACAGCTTTGCAAATATCGTCTATCAGATTGTCTTACAGCACTATACGGATCCGAAATTCTCCGTCGAAACCATTGCTTCCGAACTGCATTTGAGCCGGGTTCACGTCAACCGCAAGATGCAGGCGGAGCTGGGCATCTCTCCTTCTGTGCTGATCAAGGCCTTCCGTATGCGCCTTGCTACGGAAATGCTCGCCTCCAACGAAATTCCGGTCGCTGAAATCGCTTCCAGGACCGGATTCTCTTCGCCTTCTTATTTTTCATCTGCCTTCAAGGAGTTTTTCGGCGTTTCTCCCAAGGAGTATCTTTCCGGTTTGGACGGGACCGGCAGTCTCTAGCCTTCGTTTGTGTTTCAAATTCAAAATTACAATTTGAAACAATTCGGCCTATTTAATGATACGGAAGTAATTGTCTTTCCGTGCTTTGACTGAAGGCGGGAAGGATGCAGGATACCCCACGGCGAGGGCTCCGATGCCGGCCAATCCTTCCGTTTCCAGCCCTAGTTCCTGCATCAGCTCTTTTCCTTCGGGCGTCCGGAACATTTCGTATTCTCGGTTGATCCAGCAGGACCCGAGTCCGACGGCATGGGCCGCCAGCATCATATTGCCCAGGACCAAACTTCCGTCCTGGAAGGAGTTGGGCCATACGGCAGGATCGCTGCCGAACACGAGGATGATCGTCGGCGCTCCGTAGAAGGGGTGGGGATGTCCCCAGATTTCTCCGTTGAGCCGGTCGATCCGTTCGACCAGATCAGGACGCTGCACGGCGATGATCCACGGATCCTGCAGCCCTTTGGCTGTCGGTGCCCAGGTCCCCGCTTCCAGCACGGCCTGCAGTTCTTCGTCCTTGATTTGTTCCGGCTTGAACCGCCGGATGCTTCTGCGTTCGCGCAGGGCTCTCAAGATATCATTTTCCATATTTGTATCAAATTCTAAATTACAGCAGTTCTTCTATTGCTTTGGAAATCATGGCCATATCCGCTGTCGGCTCGAAACGGGCGATGACTTTGCCTTTTCTGTCGATCAGGAATTTGGTGAAGTTCCATTTGATGTCCGGCTTGCTGGCATAATCCGCGTCGCCGCGTTTCAGCATCTGGTCCATCATCTCCGCCGTACGCCCTTCTCCGAATCCTTCAAAGCCCTTTTCGTTCTTCAGCCAGGTGAAGAGCGGATCTTCGTTTTCGCCGTTCACCTCGATCTTGTCGAATTGCGGAAATGATACATGATACTGTCCGGTACAGAATTCGCGGATTTCCGCAATGGTGCCGGGCGCCTGTCCGCCGAACTGGTTGCACGGGAAGTCCAGTACGAAGAATCCTTTCGGGGCATACTTCTCGTACATCGTCTCCAGTTCCGTGTATTGCGGAGTAAATCCGCACTGGGTCGCCGTATTGACGACCAGGAGCACTTTACCTTTGTATTGGGACAGGACAACCGGTTGAGCATCAGCTCCTTGAACGGTAAAATCATAGATTTTGGTCCCTTCGGAAGCAGGCTTGCATCCGAAGACGGCTGCCAGGGCGAGCAGCATTGCGGTGATTCTTTTCATGGTTCTTCTCTTTTTCGGCAAAGTTAGTCAAATTTGCTTTTTATCCTCCCTGTCTCTTGTGTGGGTTGTTTTATAACATAAATGTTTCTAACTTTGCCGTATGGATACACCGTTTCCTTATAATAAATATGTCACCGGAAAACAGTTTCTGGGACGCCAGGCGGAGTTGCGGGCCTTCGCGAATCTCCTGGCACAGGGGGAGCATGTCGTCATCTATGAGCCGCCCAAGACGGGCAAGAAGTCGCTCGTGCAGCAGGGTTTCTTTTCCATGAAGGGAGCGGGGCAGAAGTTTGAGGCCGTACAGCTTTCCCTCTTGGATGTCCGCTCGCTGTCGGAGCTGGCGCTCCGGCTCTCCTGTGCTGTGCTCCGTTCTGTGGGCAGCAGCCCTTCGGACTACGCCCAGGCCGCGCAGGAACTGCTTGCCGGTACGCATCTCGTCTTCGATGCGGCCCGCTTCGATGCCTGCGGCGAGGTTCTTTCTCCCAGCTGGACGCTGGATGACGAAGATCTGCGCGCCGCTTTCCTGCTTCCGTTCCGGGTCGGCCGCCGTACCGGTGTGCGCCGCTATGTCGTGATCGATGAATTCCAGAACGTGATGCTGACCGAGGATGGCGACAGGGCCTGCCGGCTGCTGGAGGATGTCTTCAAGTCGCTGCCCGCGGAACTCACTGGCTGTGCGTCTTACGTTTTCCTGGGCTCCCAGGTCAATGCCATGCACGAGATTTTCGGCGTCAAGCGCTGGTTCTGGCGGAAGGCGGAACGGGTCCGGCTCGCGCCGGTGGAGACCAAGGAGATCATCGACCACGTCGTGCGCGGCTTTCTGGTCACGGGCAAGGTCATCGACCGCGACCTGCTGCTCGGCGTCTGCCGCCTTTTCCGCGACAACGTCTGGTATATCAACCACTTCAGCGCCATCTGCGACTCGCTCACGCGCGGTTATATTATGGAACAGACGCTCACGGAGGCGCTGGGCAGCCTGATCGCCGTCCACGAGCCGCGCTTCGTCGCCACGATGAATGATCTGACGACCTTCCAGGTCAGCCTGCTCCGGGCGGTCCTGGAGGGAAACACCCGTTTCAGCAGCGCAGAAGTCATCCGCCAGTACGGGCTCAATTCTTCGGCCAATGTCCGCCGCCTCAAGGATGCGCTCTGCAAGAAGGAAATCGTCTTTTTTGACGAGAATGACAACCCGGTCCTGCTCGACCCGCTCTTCGAATACTGGGTGCGCAGGTCCTATTTCAAAATGGATATCGGATGAAAAAGAGAATCGCAGTGCTGACCGGCGCCGGCGTGAGCGCCGAAAGCGGCCTGGGGACGTATCGTGACAACGGCGGTCTCTGGGACAATTATGACCCGATGGTGGTCGCTTCCGCCGAAGGCTGGGCCCGCGATCCCGGCCTCGTGCTGGATTTCTACAACATGCAGCGCGCGAAGCTGCGCGATGTGCGTCCCAACGAGGCGCACCGCCTGATCGCGTCGCTGGAGAAGGACTATACGGTGGACGTAATCACGCAGAACGTGGACAATCTCCACGAGCGGGCGGGCTCCACCCACGTCGTGCACCTGCACGGGGAAGCCACCAAGATCCGTCCCGAGAATACCTGCAACGATGCCGACGGATACTCCGAGAAGTATGTCGTGGATGTCGGTTACGAAGCCGTGCGCCTGGGCGACAAGGCCCCCAACGGGGCGCAGTACCGCCCGCACATCGTCTTTTTCGGCGAAGCCGTGCCCAAGATCGAGCGTGCGGCCGACCTGGTCGGACAGGCCGACATCGTGCTCATCGTGGGGACCTCCCTGCAGGTCTATCCCGCCGCGGGGCTCTATCGCTATGCGCGGATGGAAGCCCCCGTGTATCTGATCGATCCGGCCGACGTGAAGCTCTATGACAGCCGCGTGCATCATATCCGGAAGGTGGCGACGGAAGGGATGAAAGAATTTGTTGGAATGTTAAAATAAATTGCTATCTTTGCACCCCATTAGAAAAAGGAGGTGTAAAAGCAATGATCATCGTACCCGTAAAAGAAGGCGAAAACATCGAGCGCGCTCTCAAGAAATTCAAGCGCAAATTCGAGAAGACCGGTGCCGTCCGTGAGATGCGCGCCCGCAAGAATTTCCAGAAACCCTCGGAGATCCGCCGCATTGCGAAGCAGAAGGCTATCTACGTCCAGCACCTGCGTCTGGAGGAGGAGTAATCCTGCCGCCCCCGTTGTTTGAAATTTTTTGATGACCGCTAAGCCCGGAAAGAGCTGCCCCCTGCGGCAGACGCTTACGGCCGAAACTTTTTAATAAGTTTTATTGTATGTACGCAATCGTAGACATTGCAGGCCAGCAGTTCAAGGTTGAAGCTGGCAACGAGATCTTTGTGCAGCGGCTCGCCGATGCCAAGGGTGCTGATGTGGAGTTCAAGAAGGTCCTCCTCGTCGCGGACGACGCGGCCGTGAAGGTGGGTGCTCCCTATGTCGAGGGTGCCGTGGTCAAGGCCACCGTCCTCGAGGATGACGTGAAAGCTGACAAGGTGATCGTCTTCAAGAAGATCCGCCGCAAGGGCTTCCAGAAGCTCAACGGCCACCGTCAGAAACTTACCAAGATCAAGATCAACGAAATCGCTTAAGAGTTATGGCACACAAAAAAGGTCAATCCAGTTCGAAGAACGGTCGTGAGTCGCAGAGCAAGCGCCTGGGTCTCAAGAAATTCGGCGGCGAGGTCGTGAAAGCCGGCAATATCATCGTCCGTCAGCGCGGCACCGTCCATAACCCGGACCGCAATGTCGGGATGGGCAAGGATCACACCCTGTACGCCCTCATCGACGGCACGGTGAAGTTCACCCGCAAGCGGGAGAACAAATCCTACGTGTCGGTGGTCCCGTTTGAAAACTAGTCCCGGGACTGATGTCGAACCAAGGGACCCAGCCTATGAGACAGGTCTGGGTCCTTTTTAATTAAAGAAGAATATGTTGACGCTCAAGATGCTTCGCGATGACCCGAAAGGCGTCATCGAGAAATTGAAAATCAAGAATTTCGACGCGCAGCCGATCGTTGACAAGGTGCTGGAGCTCGACGCCCGCCGCCGCAGTCTCCAGACGGAGAGCGACGCGCTGCTCTCGCAGCAGAAGCAGAAGGCGGCCGAGATCGGCGGCCTGATGAAACAGGGGCTCCGCGACGCGGCCGAGGCCGCCAAGGCCGAAGTCGCCGCGCTCAAGGCCCGCTCGGCCGAGCTGCTCGCCCGGATGGACGAAGCCGCCGCCGAGCTGGAGAACCAGCTGGTGCTGATGCCCAACACGCCCTGCGCGCTGGTCAAGCCCGGCAAGGGTGCCGAAGACAACGAGGTCGTCAAGATGGGCGGCCCGGAAGTGAAACTCCCCGAAGGGGCGCTGCCGCATTGGGAACTCGCCCGGAAGTACGACATCATCGACTTCGACCTGGGCGTCAAGATCACCGGCGCCGGTTTCCCTGTCTATAAAGGCAAAGGCGCCAAGCTGCAGCGTGCGCTGATCAATTTCTTCCTCGACTACAACACCGCCGCCGGCTACAAGGAGGTCGAGCCCCCCGTGATGGTCAACCGCGATTCCGGTTTCGGCACGGGCCAGCTCCCCGACAAGGAGGGCCAGATGTACCATGCCGAGGTGGACGATTTCTATATGGTCCCGACGGCCGAAGTGCCCGTGACCAACATCTTCCGCGATGTCATCCTGTCGGAGAACGAGATTCCGCAGCGCCTGACGGCCTACACGCCGTGCTTCCGCCGCGAGGCGGGCTCCTACGGCAAGGACGTCCGCGGCCTGAACCGCCTGCACCAGTTCGACAAGGTCGAGATTGTGCGCGTGGAGAAGCCGGAAGATTCCTACCGTGCCCTGGATGAGATGGTGGCGCATGTGGAGTCGCTGGTGAACAAGCTGGGGCTCAAGTACAGGATCCTCCGTCTGTGCGGCGGCGACCTGTCCTTCACCTCCGCGATCACCTACGACTTCGAACTGTGGTCCGCCGCGCAGGGCCGCTGGCTGGAGATCTCCTCGGTGTCCAACTTCGAGACCTTCCAGGCCAACCGCCTGCACCTGCGCTACCGCGACGAGGCGGGCAAAACCCAGCTCGCACACACGCTCAACGGCAGTTCCCTCGCGCTTCCGCGCGTGGTGGCCGCCCTGCTCGAGGACAACCAGACGCCGGAAGGCATCGTGATCCCCGAGATCCTGCGTCCCTACACGGGTTTTGACGTGATCGACTGAAAAAGCCATTCCGCGCTATGTCGTCAGGCAAACGCGAACGCGTGATTTTGGGCATTGACCCCGGAACCAACATCCTTGGTTTCGGGGTCGTGCGTGTCGATGCCGCCGGCCATCCCGCTTTCGTGGACATGGGGGTGGTGGATCTGCGCAAGGTGGAATCCGCCTACGACAAACTGGAGGTGATCCACGAGAAGGTGGGGGCGCTGTGCGACCTGCATCATCCCGACGACCTGGCGTTGGAATCCCCCTTCTACGGCAAGAACGCGCAGGTCATCCTCAAGCTCGGCCGCGCGCAGGGCGCTGCGATGATCGCCGGGCTGGACAGGGGAGCCAGGATTTACGAGTATGCCCCCCGAAAAGCCAAGATGGCCATCTGCGGCAACGGCGCCGCATCAAAAGAACAGGTTTCTTTGATGGTTCAGCGCACGCTTGGCATTAAAATTGATAGTAAATACCTTGATGCCACAGATGCACTGGCTATCGCCATGTGCCACTTCTACCAATTAACCAGTCCGCTTGCCGCCGTGCAGGCTACTAGTAGTTGGGAGAAATTTGTCGCATCCAATCCGGAGCGTATCAAAAAGTGATTGTATGAAATTTGCAAAACTCCTCCTGCTCAGTGCAGGGATGTTGCTGGGATTTAGCTTGTTTGCCCAGAACATCAAAGGTGTGCTGGTCGATGAGTCGACCGGCGAGGCCCTGGGCTTTGCCACGGTGTCCCTGACCCGTGACGGCCAGACGAAGCCGGCCAAATACACCTTGACCGACGACAAAGGGGCCTTTTCCCTGGAGTCTGTCCGCAACGGCAACTATGCCATCGTTGCGGAGCTCATGGGCTATGAGCCCTATTCTTCCCAGATCAAGATGGAATCCAAGGCCATCGATCTCGGGCAGATCAAGATGAAGGTGGACCGTGAGCAGCTCGAAGCGGCGGAGGTCTCCGCCCTCGGCAACCCGGTGGTGATCAAGAAAGACACCATCGAGTACAACGCCTCGTCTTTCCTTTCCACCGACAACGACAACCTGGTCGATCTGCTCAAGAAGATGCCGGGCATCGAGGTCGCCGACAACGGAACGATCACGGTCAACGGCCAGTCTGTCAGCAAGATCACCGTCCAGGGCAAGACCTTCTTCCTGGACGACCCGCAGATTGCCTCCCAGAACATTCCCGCCAAGCTGGTCAAGAAACTCAAGGTGATCCGCAAGAAGTCGGAACAGGCCGAGTTCACCGGCATCGACGACGGCCAGGAGGAGACGGTCATCGACCTCTCCGTCCAGCCGGGCATGATGAAGGGCATCGTCGGCCGCGTGACGGCCGGTGTCGGACACGATGTGCCGGCCCATGAGGGCGACCTCAACGACTGGCGCTACTCCGGCAACGCCTTCCTCGGCCGCTTCACGGACAATACCCAGATCAGCCTCATCCTCAACGCCAACAACGCCAACGTCCAGGGATCGACCAACTTCTCCGGCAACATGATGGGCGGCATGATGGGCGGCGGCATGGGCGGCGGCATGGGTCGCGGCTTCGGCGGTGGCGGCGGCATCAACAGCTCCTACATGGCCGGCCTCAACGCCGCGGGCAACGCGTTCGAAGACCGGATGGAAGTGGGCGGCAACTACAACTTCAACCACAACCAGAGCGACATGCTGTCCGAGTCTTCGACCATCAACTACCTGACCGGCATGAACCAGATGGTCAACAGCAACAGCGCCAGCACCAACCTCTCCAACGGCCACAACTTCGGCCTGCGCCTGGAGCACAAGTTCTCCGAGAACACGTCCATCCTCTTCCAGCCGAGCATCCGCTTCGGCGGCGGCAGCTATGTGCAGAAAAGTACCAGCGAGACCTTCCGCGACGATGACCAGACCGGCAACTACTACCAGCTGAACGACTCCTACACCGACAACTCGGGCGCCAACAAGAACTTCAGCACCCAGGGTTTCCTGCTCTTCCGCCAGCGTCTCGGCATCCCGGGCCGTACCCTCACGGTCAACACCAACTTCAACCTGTCCGACAACAAGATGGACGCGACCAACCACAACGGGACGAACTACTACCAGAGCGGAAGCGTCACCGGCGGCAGCGAAGTGCTCCAGAATGTCCTCCAGGACCAGAAGAGCTATTCCATCAGCTCGCGTGCCACCTATACCGAGCCCCTCGGCAACTACTTCTATCTCGAAGCCAACTACTCCTTCAACTGGAGCAAGTCGCTCTCCGAGAAGAACACCTACGACCTGCTCAACGGCGGCGTGCTGGACCAGATGTACTCCAACGCCATCGAGAACCTCAACCGGCGCCACGAGATCGGCGGCAATGTCCTGTATCAGGACGACCGCTGGCATCTGCAGGCCGGCTTCACGGCCATGCCGCAGTACACCTACAACAGCACGACGATCTATGACGCCGCGACGAAGACCAACATGCCCCAGACCTATGAGGACAACCGTTGGAACTTCTCCCCGCAGGTCATGATGTTCGTCGATATCAATGACGACACCACGCTGCGTTTCTTCTACCGGGGCAATTCCAGCCAGCCCTCCACCCAGCAGCTGATGCCGGTGCCGGACAACACCAATCCGCTGCGTGTGAGCTTCGGTAACCCGACCCTGACCCCGTACTTCACGCACAACATCAACATGGAGTACCGCACCAGCAACCGGGAGAACTTCTCCTCGTTCAACGTGCGCGCCAACGGCGGTTTCACGCAGAACCAGATCTCCAACGTGGTGATCACGGGCGACAACGGCGGCCAGTACACCATGCCGTTCAACGCGCCGGTCACGGGCAACGCCAGCCTCAACTTCTTCAACAACACCCCGCTGGGCAAGAATTCCCCGTTCTCCATCAACAACAATACGGGCGTCAGCTGGCGGCAGTCCTTCGCCTACGAGGGCGTGGGCGTGGACATGTCCCGCTACACCGATCCCGACGGCGGTTTCTATGAGTTCATGAACTGGTTCATCGACCAGTTCAACGATCCGGTCTATTACAAGGCCCACATCGTGGAGAATTTCACCAACAACCTCAATGTCAACGAGCGCCTCCGCTTGACCTATCGGGGTCTTGCGCTGCAGGCCACCCTCGGTGCCAGCACCAACATGAGCAAGACCTGGTACGGCCAGAAGGGCGACGCCGTGGCGACGGCCACCAAGGCCGCCCAGAACACGACGACCTGGAACAACGCCGTCACCGGCGAACTGACCTGGAACTGGACGCTTACGGGCATGTCCCTGACGGCCAATGCCAACTATCGCTGGTACAACGGCTACACCACGCCGGTGGATCCGCAGATGATCATCAACATGACGATCAGCAAGTCGATCGGCTCGGCCAACATTTCGCTCTATGTGGCCGACCTGCTCGGCCAGTCCCGCGCCCTGTCGGTCACCGATGCCAGCTCGCAGCACATCGAGACCCTCAGCAACACCCTCGGACGCTATGTCATCCTGTCCTTCTCCTACAACTTCGGCTCGATGGGCCGGGGCCAGGGACGCGGCCGGATGGGCGGCATGGGCGGCGGCCGTGGCGGCCGTGGCGGCGGTATGCCCCCGATGGGCGGCGGCATGATGGGTGGCGGACGCCCCCCGATGATGTAAGATGATGCCAGAAGAGAAAGCGGCCTGCACAGCGCAGGCCGCTTTTTCGTCATTCCGGGCTTGACCCGGAATCTCTTTTTAGCTATATTTGTAAGTTTTATACGTATGGAGTATCTTCTCGCCCTGCTTGTCGGCGTGATTGCCGCCCTTCCCGTCGGCCCCATCTTCGTGATGGTGGTCCAGCGGACGCTCTGCCACGGCCGCAAGGCCGGCGTGATGGTGGGGCTGGGGGCCGCCGTCGCAGACGGCATCTTCGCGACAGTCAGTCTGTTGACCCTGTCGCTGGTCCAGCATTTCGTGGCCGGCCACGAGAGCTGGCTCATGCTGGGCGGCGGATTGCTGCTCGGCTGGGTCGGATTCCGGATTTACCGCCGGGAAGGCTCCGTCGACGTGCCGCCCGACCGGGAGGACTATTCGCCCTGGACCTGCGCCGTGCAGGCGTTCCTGACCACGCTTTCCAACCCGGCCGCGCTGGCTGTCATGCTGGCCCTGCCCGCCCTGGTTGGACTGCAGGTACAGGAAGCCGCCGTGCCTTTCCTGCTCCCGGCCGCCGTCGGGCTGGGGGAGTGGATGTACTGGCTGGTGGTGGTGTATCTGCTGGCCCGTTTCGTCCGGCTTGAGCACCGTACGCTGAGCCGGGTAAGCCGGGTGGCCGGCGTCGCCGTGTGGATTTTCGGCACGGTGCTGTTCATCCGGGGAATCGTTTTGTTATTAGGAAGTCAGTTATGAATATCAAGGAGATTTTGAACAACTGGATCGTCCGGAACCTGCTGCTTGCGGCGGTGTTCGTGGCGGCCGTCGTGATTCTGGTGAGTGTCCTGCTCTCCATCGGTACCCAGCACGGCAAGGAGATCGAGGTGCCGGATTTCACCAACATGACCTGGACGGAGGCGAAGCACGCCGCTTCGGAAGCCGGGGTGCGCATCATCCAGGCGGACTCCGTGTATGTCAGGCGTCTCAGACCCGGCGTCGTGTACCTGCAGACGCCCGGTGCCGGCGAGCACGTCAAGCGCGGCCGGCGCATCCGCCTGACCACCAACACCACGGTCCCCAAGGAGGTCATCATGCCTTCGCTGGTCGGCTATTCGATGCGCCAGGCCAAGGCCGAACTGGCCCGGACGGGCCTGTCCCTGGGCCGGCTCATCTACACGCGGGACATCGCCACCAACAGCGTGCTGCGCCAGCAGCGCGGCGGGGTCGATATCAAGGCCGGGACGCCACTGGCGAGCGGCACCACCATCAATCTGGTGCTGGGCCTGAACCCCAACGACAACATGACCTATGTGCCGAAACTCATCGGCAAGCAGTACCTCCCGGCCGTGGACCAGACGCTGGAGAGCTCGCTCAACGTTGGCCGGCTGCATTTCGACGAGACGGTCAAGACCTATGCCGATTCCGTGAGCGCCTTCGTCTATCAGCAGCGTCCCTCCGCTTCCGAGAAGGTCCGTATGGGGACCGAACTTACGATTTCGCTGACCACGGATCCCGCCAAACTTCCCGCATCGCAGAAGAAATGACGCCGGAGCCACAGGAGATGTTCGAGCACTTCCGCCTGGAAGTGGATCCGGGGCAGGCGCCCGTGCGGATCGACAAATATATGTCCACGCACCTCGAGGACACGTCCCGCAACCGCATCCAGCAGGCCTTCAAGGAAGGATACGTGCGGGTGGGGGAGAACCCCGTCAAGGCCAACTATATCGTCCGTCCCGGCGACGTGATCCGCTTCGTGATGCCCTACCGGCGCCGCGGGCTGGAGATCATCCCGCAGGACATCCCGCTCAACATCGTCTATGAAGACGAAGACGTGCTCGTCGTCAACAAACCGGCCGGGATGGTGGTGCATCCGGGCCACGGCCATTATGAGGGGACGCTTGTCAACGCCCTGTCCCACCACCTCGGCATCAGCCAGGACGCCGACGCGCTGGACGAGCGGATGGGGATCCTCGTGCACCGCATCGACAAGGACACGAGCGGCCTGCTCGCCGTGGCGAAGAACGACGAGGCGCAGCTCCGGCTGGCCCGGCAGTTCTTCGACCACAGCATCGAGCGCCGCTACAATGCCGTCGTCTGGGGCGATCTGCGCGAAGACGAGGGCACGGTGGAGAGCTTCATCGGACGCGACCCTTCCGACCGCCTGCGTTTCCGCTCCGTCGAGGACGAGGACCATGGCAAGCATGCCGTCACGCACTGGCGCGTGCTCGAGCGCTTCGGTTTCGTGACGCTCGTGGAATGCAAGCTGGAGACGGGGCGCACGCACCAGATCCGCGTACACATGTCCCAGTTGGGACACCCGATTTTCAACGACGAACGCTACGGCGGCGCGGAGATCCGCAAGGGGACCATCTACGCCAAATACAGGCAGTTCATCCAGAACTGTTTCGCGCTCTGCCCGCGGCAGGCGCTCCATGCCCGGACGCTCGGGTTCGCGCATCCGCGCACGGGCGAGTGGCTTCAGTTTGACTCCGCCCTCCCGGAGGACATGGCCGCCCTCCTGGACAAATGGCGCAAGTATTGCGGCCAGATGCCCGAAGAATGAGAAAGCCGCAGACCCTCCTCTGGCTGCTCACCGCCCTGTCGGCGCTGCTCCTGAGTCTTCCCTGGCTGGTGCCCCATACGGGTGCGCTGGCCCTCGTCGCCTTTGTCCCCCTGCTGGTCGCCGACGCCGTGGCGGAGCAGTGCAAGCTGCGCGCCGCGTGGGTGTATCCCGCCGCGGCTTTCGTGGCCTGGAACGCCGCCACGACCTTCTGGGTGTGCAACGCCACGGTGGGCGGCGGCATCTTCGCGGTCCTGGCGAATGCGGCCCAGATGCTGCTGGTCTGGCTGCTCTTCCGCCTGGCGCGCCGCAAGATGCAGGGTGTGCTGCCCTATCTCTTTCTCGCGGCCATGTGGATCGCCTGGGAGCGGCGCTACTTCGCCGTCGATATCTCCTGGCCGTGGCTGACGCTCGGCGGCGCTTTCGCCCAGAGTATCCGGTCGGTCCAGTGGTATGAATACACCGGCACGCTGGGCGGTTCGCTCTGGATCTGGGCCGCCAACCTGGGGATCTACGGCTTGATCGTGGCCGTGTCGGACGGCCTGTGGCAGCGCTGGAACGGTCTGGCGCGCGGCTGTGCTTCCGTGGGGATCGTGCTGGTGATCGCCGGGCCGCTGGTGGCCTCCAAACTGATCTGGAATGCCGTCGATCCGCAGGCCGGCGAGACGGTGGACGTGGTGATCGGACAGCCGAACTTCGACCCGTACCAGAAATTCACGTCCATGAGCCAGGCGGAGCAGACCGGGATCCTGCTCGACGAGTTCGGCCGCTCGCTCGAAGGCCGGGCCGCCGGCCCCGTGCTCCTGCTCGCGCCCGAAACCTTTACCGGCGACCTCGTCCTCGGCCGGTCGGGCGAATCCCCGACCGTGCAGCGCATCCGCAGTTTCCTGGGCGGGCATCCCGGTGCGGAAATGCTTTTCGGCGCCAGCACCTACGACATCTCCGAGACCCATGCCGCGCCCACGATCCTGGCCCGGCCCTATGGCGACGGCTGGATCGTCGCGCACAACAGCGCCGTCATGGCCCGTCCGGAGGGCCCCCTGGAAGTGTATCACAAGAGCAAGCTCGTCGTCGGCACGGAGCTGACGCCCTATCCCCGGATCTTTGTCCCCCTGGACAACTGGCTGTCGGAGAAGATGGGCGTGTCGGGCCTGATGGGACGCTGCGTGGGGCAGGACGGTGTGTCGCTGCTGCATTTCGGCCCGGCCCGGACCCCGCTCGGCTGCGCCGTCTGCTATGAGTCCGTCTATGGGGAATACTGCACGGAATACGTCAAGGCCGGGGCGCAGGCGATGACCATCATCACCAACGACGCCTGGTGGGGCGACACGCCGGGCTACCGCCAGCACCTCAGCTACGCCTGCCTGCGGGCGGTCGAGCTGCGGCGCGACATCGCCCGCTGCGGCAACACGGGCATCTCCTGCTTCATCGACCGGCGCGGCGAGATCGTCTCGCAGACCGGCTGGTGGACGCGCGGGACGCTGGCGGGGGAGGTGCATCTGAGTACGGAGCAGACCGCCTTCGTGCGCCACGGCGATATCGTCGGCCGCGTCTGCACACTGGTCTTCCTGCTGCTCGCCGCTATGCTGGTGGTGCGGCTATTCCTGCCGCGGCGCTGAGCGGGAGGGTGCTGAAAACGCTTTACAACTTCCAGTCCACCGGTGTGCTGCCATGCGCAGCCAGCCAGTCGTTGCAGCGGGAGAAATGCCGGCAGCCGAAGAAGGCGCCGCGGGCGAGCGGTGAAGGATGCGCCGCCTCGAGCACGAGGTGGCGGGAGGCGTCGATGAGCGGCGCCTTGCTCCGGGCGTAATTGCCCCAGAGCAGGAACACCACGCCGTCGCGCCGGTCTGAGACCGTGCGGATCACGGCATCGGTGAAGGTCTGCCAGCCGAGGCCGCTGTGCGAGGTCGGCTCGCCGGCGCGCACGGTCAGCACGGCGTTGAGCAGCAGTACGCCCTGCCGGGCCCAGGGCGTGAGATCCGGACTGCCGGACATCCGTACGCCCAGGTCGGACTCGATCTCCCGGAAAATGTTCTTGAGGGAAGGTGGGGCGGGGACGCCCTGCGGCACGCTGAAGCACAGGCCCATGGCCTGTCCGTAACCATGGTAGGGGTCCTGCCCGAGGATCACGACCTTCGTCCGGTCCAGCGGGCAGAGGTCAAAGGCCCGGAAAATCTCCGGTCCCGGAGGGAAAATGGTCTTTCCGGCCGCTTTCTCTGCGTGCAGCCGTTGCGCCAGGTCGGCGAAATAGGGCCGGTCGAATTCGTTTTGGAGCGCTTCGCGCCAGGAAGCTTCGATTTTTACTGTCATCATCCAAATATACGCATTTTTTGGCTATATTTGTTCGATATGAACAGGATAGCACTTTTTCCGGGCTCTTTCGACCCGTTTACGGCGGGCCATCTCAATATCCTCGGCCGGGCGCTGACGATGTTCGACGAGGTCGTCGTGGCCGTCGGCATCAACCAGGATAAGCGCGGCTTCTTCTCCAACGAGCAGAAGATCGACATCATCCGCCAGGCCGTGGCGCCCCTGGGCGGGAGCGTACGCATCATTTCCTATGACTGCCTGACCATCGACATCTGCCGCCAGCTGGGCATCCGCCACATCGTGCGGGGCATCCGCAACATGATGGACTTCGACAACGAGAAGGCCATCGCGGACGCCAACCGCCGCCTCGCTCCCGAGATCGAGACCATCATCATTCCGACGGCGCAGGAGTTCGCCCATATCTCCTCTTCCGCCGTGCGCGACCTGCTCCGCCACCGCGGAGACACCAGCCAGTTCCTTCCCGAGGGGGTTGTCCTTCCCGACGTGCAATGAGGCGCCGGCTGCTCATATCCCTGCTGCTTCTGGCCGCGTCCGCCCTTGCGCTGCGCGCCCAGGACATCCCGGATTATGCGCAGTACGACCAGGCCGTCGCCGACTCGCTGGATGCCGAAGCCGCCCGCTTTGCACCGCTGGACAGCCTGCTGACGCAGTTCTACGGGGCCCTGCTCTATGAGGAGAACAGCGCCAAGAATGCCGAATTCGACGCGCTGATCGCTTCCTGCCGGGATTCCCTGACGCGCCAGCATGTGGCGCTCGCCGTCTTTGACCACTACCGCTACAGCCGCGTGATGGGCGAGGAGGCCGTGGCCGTGCACATCTTCGACGAGTGGATCGCCACGGACAAAGTGCAGCTGCGCAGCGAGTTCGAGCGCTTCGAGGCGGAGCGCTTCGCCCTGGAGAACCGCAAGACCCTGCTCGGGATGCCGGCCCCGCAGGTCACCCTCCGCACCCCCTGCGGCGGGCGCCGTACCATCCCGCCTTCCGACCGCGCCGCCGTGCTCTTTTTCTACTCGCCCGGCTGCGCCAAATGCCGCCTAGAGACCCACGCCCTGCCCGCCGTGCTCGCGGAGGTGGACTTCCCGCTGGATTTCTACGCCATCAATGTGGACAAGGACCGCCGGGACTTCCGGGCATTCCGCAAGGCGCTGAAAACCACCAATAAGAATGTGAAGATGATCCACCTCTGGGATCCGAAGGACGAATCCGCGCTGCTGCTCGACTACGGCGTGTTCTCCACGCCCAAGGTGTTCGTGGTCTGGGAAGGGGAAATCCTCGGGCGGCGCCTGGAGATGGACAGTCTGCAAGAAATCATCCGATATATCAATCTGCTCTATGGCCAGGAAAAAGAAGACTAACAGGAAATTCTCCGGCGTGGATCCCGCCTACCTCGACAAGCAGCGGGCCTCGCTGAGGCGTATCCACCGCAAGTCCGTGCTGTTCAATGCGCAGGAGCTTGCCGCCATCGACATGTATTGCAAGCGCTTCAAGGTATCGTCGCGCTCGGCCCTGATCCGTCAGGCCGTGATGGAGCGCGTGCTCACCGGACTTGAGGAGAGCCATCCGAAATTATTCTGACATTAAATAACATGAAGAGAATCAGTATTTTCGCGCTGGTCGCGCTGCTCGGCTGCGGCCTTGCGCTGACCGCCTGCAAGGGCGGCGGGAACGGCAACGCGGCGCAGAAAGGCGCCTCTGACAAGGACGCCTACATCGCCAAGACCATTTTCGACCTTATCCCCAAGGAGGACCTGCCGGACTACTGCCGGCACCTGCAGACGGACGAGGACAGCGAATCTTCCGAGTTCAACCCGACCTTTTTCTCCGGATATGTGGAGGGACACATGGTCGAGGGGATGGATCCCGGCTTCTACGGTTATCTGCAGCTCAAGTGTTACCCGCTCAAAAGCGGCGGCTGGCGGGCTTACTGGGCCTCCTACGGGGGATATGACGGCCTGTGCGGCTTTGACCGCAGCGGCGCCTACAATTATGTGGACGGCGAACTCAGCAAGGAGGAAATCTGGATCCTGCCCTTCCCGAGCGCGTATGAAATGATCTCGCAGGACCTGGCCGAAAGTCTGGAGGAGGCCGGGGTGTACTACGAGCTCGATGATCCGCATCCCAACTATTCCTATGCGTTCGGCAACGGCCTGGAAGACATTGATAACGACATGCTGGTCGTGAGCCTGGATCTCGACTATCTGACCTACGGCGAAGAATCGGAGGAGCCCTCCGTCTCCGGGGAGGCGTTTGACCTGTCCTATCGCTGGAACGGCGAGCGCCTCGTCAAGCTGGACGGGGATGCCCTCGACGAGGTGCAGATGCGCGCCATCGGCCTGATGCTGGGTTTCCGGCCGGAAGAATTCCACGTCGAGAACGGCGGTTTCATGACCTTCGATCCCGAAGAGGAGTCGGACAACGGCCAGGACAATTACTACAACTACGTGCAGACCTACCCTGTGACGGATGACAACGGCGTCACCACCCGGTGGAAGGTGCTGGACTACAAGCTGGGCACGCGCGAACTGAGCTCCTACGACTTCGACGGCACGCGCCTGACTCCGGGCAGGGATCCGATTGCCGAGGCCTGGAATAAAATCAAAGACAGCCATGACGAGGCTTTCGTCTGGCTGTCTGAAGATGGTGTCAATTTCTGCGAGCCGCGCGGCGACGTGGCGGACTTCGCTTTCGCCGAATATCGTTACAGCGACAACGCCTTCCTGCCGGCCGGCCGGTAGCGGCAGGGCTAGAAGACGAAGTCGATCACGTCCTGGATGGTCTTGACGTAGTGGAAGGTCAGACCCTTGATGTAGATCTCCTTGATGTCTTCGATGTCCTTGCGGTTCTCTTCGCTGATGACGATGGTGTTGACGCCCGCACGCTTGGCGGCGAGGATCTTCTCCTTGATGCCGCCGACCGGCAGGACGCGGCCGCGCAG
>CAMHIP010000030.1 GCA_946185205.1 uncultured Bacteroidales bacterium
CCTTGACACTCTGCTCGCGGTTCGTGCCACAAGGCAAGTCATTCAAAGTCTTCCTTGTGCTTGTCTTCCAATATTTATATAGGCTCGTAGCTCAGTTGGTTAGAGCGCCACACTGATAATGTGGAGGTCCGCGGTTCAACTCCGCGCGGGCCTACAGAGAAAGCGAAACAACACCGCACAGCGCAGTTGTTTCGTTTTTTATTTACCGACGGGGGTATAGCTCAGCTGGTAGAGCACATGCTTTGCAAGCATGGGGTCGCCGGTTCGAATCCGACTACCTCCACCATAAGGATCAAGTACTTACTTTAGTGCTTGATCCTTTTTTCGTGTCCGTCAGCCTGCTACAGCGCCCGGACGGAGACGGCGCCGTCCGTCAGGGAGAAGGACCAGGTGCCCGGGACCAGTTCGTAGCGGACGGCAGGGCGGCCGAGGTGCGTGCAGATGCCCAGGCAGCGGGCGCCGTCCGCGGAGCCGAGTCCGCTGACGGCACCGGAGGCGACGGGGAGATAGAGCGTGGCCGTCGTATTGGCCGGGACCGTGCAGCGGTAGGACGTGAGCACGCCCTTGCCGTCGGCCGTCCAGGCGCTGCAGATGCGTCCGTAGTGCGAGTCGTAGCTGCCTTCCAGCGAGGTGTAGTTTCCGCCGCAGGTCGGCTGCAGGATGAAGTGCTTGTAGCCCGCCTCTCCGTGCGTGTAGTCGGAAGTGATGCCCAGCTGGTACTCGAACATCCACTGTCCCACCGCGCCCAGCGCGAAATGGTTGAAGGAGTTCATGCTGTTCTGGTTGGGCTCGCTGAACGCCGCATCATACGAATTCCATCGCTCCCAGACGGAGGTGGCGCCAGACACGACCGGGTAGAGCCAGGAAGGGTTGTCCGTGCAGGAAATCATCCGGTAGGCCCCTTCGGTGTCCCCGGCCCGGCTCAGGGCAGGGAGGATGTTGGGCGTGCCGGAGAAGCCGGTGGTGATGGTCCAGGGCTTGAAATGGAAATTCGTGTTGCCGGAGCCCAGCACGCCGGAGGCGCTGGTGACGTTCTCCCGGATGCCGGCCTGGGCGGCGTCTTCTTCCGGTGTCGGTCCGCTGGCGGCGGGGTTCGCGGCCAGTTCGGAGAGGTAACGCCCGGCCCGGACTTTGTTTTCATCGCTGAAAACGTTGAAATTCAACGGGGTGGCGTAGGATGCCTGGGTGTGGATGGTCCGCCCGCGCAGGCCCCGCGTCTTGCCGGTGGCGGGATCCACGTAGGCCCGGTTCCAGTCGGCCTTGGCCCGGTCGTGGCGCTCGCGCAGCAGGGCGGCATAGTCCGCACGCCCGACGGCGTCGGCCATGATGGCCGTGACTTCCATCATGTGGATGTAGATGGCGTTGTTGAGCAGGTCCGGCGGCGTGCGGTTGTCCAGCGCGAGGTGGTCCGCCAGGCCGCTCGCCTTCGAGGACAGATACGGGTATTCGTCGCTGAGCCGGTAGAAGGCCATGCCGTTCAGCCAGTCCATCATGGTCTCGAGGTTCTCCTCGATGATCTGCGTGTCTCCATACTGGTTGTACAGCTGCCAGGGCACCTGGCACACGGCCGCACCCCAGGTGGTGCCGTCCGCGAAGGTGGTGTCGTCGGACCGGTTGTAGGTCGGTACGGTGGAACCGATGCCGCCGGGAACGTCGGTGTCGCTTCCGATGCCTTGGTCGGCGCGCAGCGCCACCATCCACTGGCGGAAGAAGTTGCGGGTGTCGGCCTGGTAGAGTCCGGTCCGCGTGTAGGCCTGTGCATCACCCGTCCAGCCCATGCGCTCGTTGCGCTGGGGGCAGTCGGTCGGCAGGGTCAGGAAGTTGCCCAGCTGGCTGCGCTGGATGTTGCGGAACAGCCGGTCGGCCAGCTCGCCGGTGCGGCCGTCGGACGTGGTCGCGTGGTAGGTGCCGGTCGGGATCTCGCAGGAGGAGAGGACGAGCCCCCGGACATTCTCCACGGGCAGCGGGCCTTCGTGGGAGGGGATGTGGACCTGGATGTACTGGTAGCCGCGGAACGTATCGCGCGGCCGGATGGTGACCGCCTGCGATCCGTCGGCGATATAGAAATCCGTGTCCAGAGCGACCCGGTTGGTTTCTGTGAGCAAATGCCCGGCGACATTCCGGCCCCTGCGGCCGAAGCGCTGCACGTATTCTTTCTTGTCCCCCTTGAGCCCGGGATAGACCTGCTCGCCATAGCTGAGCGTGACTACGTCGCCTTCCTGCAGCCAGCCCGCCGGAATGTCGATTTCCGGCACGCCGACCATGTTGACGCCCATATCGTAGATATAGGTGCAGTCGTCGTGGACGGGCATCCGGCGGCGGGCGGTCAGCGTCTCGCGCACCCGGACGGGATCGTCATGGCGGGCCACGATGTCGAAGTCGATCCAGTCGCGTTTCCGGATGCGTACGGCCGGCGCCCAGGCGCTGTCGTCGAAGCCGGGTTCGCTCCAGCCTTTCAGGACTTTGCGCGCATCATAGCGTTCGCCCATAAAGAAACTGCCCAGCCGCACCGGTCCGTCCTGCCAGGCCTTCCAGCCGGCCGGGTCGGTGACGAAGGACTCCCGGCGCCCGTCTTCGTAGGTCACGACGAGCCGGGCCAGCAGGGCTTCCCGGTCGCCGAAGAAATTGAAGTTGCCGGGCGAGAAGGTCATATAACCGGTGTACCATCCCCCAGCCAGTTCGGCGCCGATGGCATTGCGGCCTTCGCGCAGCAACTCCGTCACGTCGTACTTGAGGTAGCACATGGTCTCGCGGTACTGGCTGTCGCCCGGGGCGAACCAGTCGTCAGACACCTGCCGGCCGTTGAGCCAGATCCGGAAAGTGCCCATCGCAGCGGCGTAGAGGCGTGCGGAACGGATTTTTCCGGACATGTCGAATTCGCTCCGCAACATGGTTTCCGCCCCGTGGGACGGGTCTGCCCAGCCGAGAGCCGGTCCGCTGACGGTGATTCTCCCGCCCTCCGGGCGGATGCCCGTCAGGTCGCGGAAAATGCCGTACTGGGCTGCCCCGAACACGGTGCATTCTTCGCTTTGGCCCGCGTTGAGGATTTGGTAATCCGTGTATTCCACCTGCTCGCCGTCCGTGGCCGCAAAGCCCACGGAGCAAAGGTTGGGGAAGGAAGGATAATCACGCCCGCTGCCGATCACGTTGACCGGAATGCGGCTGGCCCGGGTGGCGCGCCCCGTCATGCCGACGCTGAAGATGTCCGGTCCGCTTCTCCTTTGCGGGGCGGTGAGGACGGGCGTGCCGTCCACGGTGAAACTCAGTTCGCTGGCTTCTACCTGTATTTCGACGGAGTGCCGGTCCCCGGAGGCGAATACGCTGCCCAGGTTCCCGTCCGGACAGGTCTGCGGATTCAGCACGCGCAACGGCCGGTCCGCCCGGTCGCCGGGGAAATATCCGACCCGGAAGATGCGTATTTCCTGTTTGGCCGGTTCGATCTCCACTTTGAAATAGTTCTGCTCAGACGCCACGCCGAATCCGTTGAAGAATGCGTGCTGCACACGGAAGTCGTCCGCTCCGAAAACGAGCGCGGCGGTGCCGCCCTGCAGGATGCGGAAGTCCGTGCGGATCCCGAAGACCGCCTGGGAGGTGGCGTCCAGCTTGAGCTGTGCACCGCCCACCCAGTCCGCGCCCTTCCAGGCGGAGATCCGCGGATTCATCAGGCCGGTCTCGAAGCGGGATGCCTCCGTGTGGAGCGTCCCGGCGCCGTCGCGCACCGACACCTCCCAGCGGTAACCCATCTCCGGCTGGAGGGCTACGCCGGCATAGCGGATGTTGTCCGACCGGCCGTCCAGCACTTCGCCGCTGTCCCAAAGGGTGCTGCCGTCGCTCTCACGCACGACGCAGATCCGGTAGGAACGCTGGTGCGCGCCGCGCTCGTCCGAGACCATCTTCCAGCTGAAGGAAGGATGCCGGTCCTCGATGGCGAGGGGTTCGGGCTGATTCTGCACGCGCAGGTCGGTGATGCGGGTCTGCGCTGCGGCGGACAGGGCGAGCAGGCTGAGGCAGGCGGAGAAGAAGAAGGTGGTTCGCATGGTTATCAGGGATTGTCTGACGAAGATAGTCATTTCTGCCGAGATTCCCAAGGGGTTACCTCATCAGTTCATACAGGTTCCGGCGGTCGAGAAAGCGGTAGGAAGCGGCCTCCAGCAGGTGTTGCGGGCGGATGTCGGCGGCGCCCTCGAGGTCGGCGATGGTCCTCGCCACGCGGATGATGCGGAAGTAGGCGCGCATGGAGAACCCCATCTTGGTCATCAGGCGCTCCAGCGTGCTCCGGCAGTTCTCGTCCAGCGGGCAGAACTGCTCGATCTGCCGGGTGCTCATCTCGGCGTTGGTGGCGGGACCGTCCGGCGCGAAGCGCTGCGTCTGCGTGAGGCGCGCCTTGAGCACCCGCGCCGCCACGGCCTCGCTGCTCTCGGCCTTCCGGGCGTTCAGGATTTTCTCGGCCGGGACCGGATGCATCCAGACATGCAGGTCGATCCTGTCCATGATCGGCCCGGAGAGCTTGGACAGGTAGCTCTGCCGCTGGGTGGGCGTGCAGGTGCAGCGGTCCCCCTCGCCGTAGTAGCCGCAGGGGCAGGGATTGGAGGCGGTCACGAGCATGAAGGAAGCCGGGAATTCGACCTTCGACTTGAGCCGGGAAATGCTCACCATCCGGTCTTCTATCGGCCCCCGGAGGGCCTCAAGGACCGATTTGGGCATCTGCCCCACCTCGTCGAGAAAGAGCACGCCACCATGGGCCAGCGAGACCTCCCCGGGCTGGATGTTGTCTCCCGCGCCGCCGCCCACGAGGGCGGCCATCGAAGCGGAATAGTGCGGGGCGCGGAAGGGGCGGAGGCAGATCAGCCCGTCCTGCGGGCTCCCTTTGCCCGCGACCGAATAGATTTTGCTCGTGACGAGGGCTTCTTCGCGGCTCATGGGCGGCAGGATGCCTGCAAGGGCCTTGGCCAGCGAACTTTTGCCGGCGCCCGGAGCGCCGACCATGATGATGTTGTGCCCGCCCGCGGCCGCGATCTCGACGCCGCGCTTGGCGCCTTCCTGGCCGATGATGTCGGCGAAGTCCACGCCGGCTTCCCGGCGCGGGGCCGCCAGACGGGCCCGGTGGACCTTTTTGTAGCGCGGCGTGTTCCAGATCAGCAGGTCGCGGCAGTCCTCGCGCCCTTCCAGGATCCGGACGACGTCCCCCAGCCCCGCCACCCCATAGACCTGCATCTCCCGGAATGCAGCGGCTTCCAGGGCGGATTCGGCGGGCAGGATGATGCCTTCGAAGCCTTCCTGGCGCGCCATCTCGGCAAAGGGGAGGGCCCCCGGGATCGGGCGGACGCTGCCGTCCAGCCCGAGCTCGCCCATCAGGATGAAATGCCCGGCCCGCGGCAGGTCGCGCTGCCCGGATGCGGCGATGATGCCCACGGCGATCGGCAGGTCGTAGCCGCTGCCGTTTTTGCGCAGGTCGCCCGGGGCGAGGTTGATGACGATTTTCTTGCCGGGAATGTGAAAGCCCAGGGCCTCCAGCGCCGTGGTCGTGCGCAGCAGGCTCTCCTTGACGGCCACGTCGGCCAGTCCGACCAGGTGGATGCCGATGCCCCGGTCGATGTCGATCTCCACCGTGACCTTGACGGCGTCGATCCCGATGCATTTCGCACCGTGAATGTGTGTCAGCATAGTTCTGTATTAATTTCGTATCTTTGCAGGGTTATGTTGCAGCAGATCGTTATTCCCTCCCTGTCGGAGATCGACGCCGCCGCGGAAGAGTTCCTGCGCCGGACCGCCGACCGCCGCATCATCGCTTTCCATGCTCCGATGGGAGCGGGCAAGACCACCTTCACGACGGCGCTCTGCCGCTGTCTGGGCGTCCGCTCCGATGCGGTCAGTTCTCCGACGTTCGCCATTGTCAACGAATACAGGACGGCTGCCGGAGAACCGGTGTATCATTTTGATTTCTATCGGATTGAGAAGCTCGAAGAGGCGCTGGACATCGGCCTCTACGACTATCTGGACAGCGGGGCCCTCTGTCTGCTGGAGTGGCCCGAGAATATCGAAGCGCTGCTGCCGGAGGAGACGCTCGTGGTCTCCATCTCCGTGGCGCCCGACGGCACGCGCACGCTCAGTTGGGAAGACTGATTTCCACCGCCAGGCTGCTGATGTAGCCATGCAGGTCCACCTCCCGCTCCCGGGATCCGTCCAGGATGTACGGGCGGTGTGCGGCGTCCCTGGGCGTCAGCGCCAGCAGGAGCCGGTCCCCCATGAATCCGGCACAGGACGGCGTCGGGAAATGGCAGGGCCGCCCGCTCTGCCCGGCGCCTCCGGGGCCGTACCAGCGGACGGTGCCCGAGGCCGCGGCGCTCACGGCATACGTCCCTTCCGGACGGCGGTAGAGGGTCGCTTCTTCGTTGCAGAGGCGGTGCTGCTCCGTCCAGGTCCCGGGGTCGAGATAGCCCGAGAAATACCCTCCCGTGCCGTCCGAGAAGCGTCCCGTGATGGCGAAGCCGCCTTCCTCCGGCCAGATGCGTCCGTCGCTCATCAGGTTCTTCTGGAAGGCGTGCTGCAGGATCAGGGCCCGGCCTCCGTGCTGCTTGATGTCCAGAATGCCCGCCGAAGGGAGCAGGTTGTCCAGCCGGGTCTCCCGGCCGTCCCGCGCCAGGTAGAAGGACCAGTTGGGGGCCGCCCCTGCCGTGAAGCAGAAACAGATCTTCCCGTCATCCCGGTACAGCGCGCCCGTGGGGCCGTAGGAGGGGTCGTTGAGGTCGCCGAAAGGAGCGCCGTCGGTCCGGTTGAGCAGGATCTCGCCGTTCTTGCGGTACGAGAATCCGCGTCCGCGGGCCGGCCGCGACAGGGTGTAGAGGTCGTCGCCGTCTTCCAGCAGGCCGACCAGGTATTCCCGGCCCGGGAAGCGGAAGAGTTCGTCGCCGTCCCGGCCCACGCGGGTCATCCCGTCCGCCATCCGCTCCGTATAGAGGTGTCCGGAGAGGAGGTGGTGCCGGTCGGGGTCGGGGACGAAACAGGCGTCCGGCCCGGAGGGGAGGACCAGGACGGGCTCGCCGTCCCGGTAGAGCCGGAGTTCAAAAGGCGTGGAGCCGTAGGCGGTGTCGCGCTGCCAGTCGTAGTCGTCCGGGAAGCGTACGGCACTGAAATACAGGATGGTGTCCGGCTTTTCCGGCAGCACCGGCGGATCCGGATGGGCGGGTTTCTCTCCCTGACCGGGTCCGTGGGGACCGCAGTCGGAGCGGGGCTTGCCGCCGTTCAGTCCGTCAAGAAGGGGATCGCATCCGGCCAGGACGGCCAGCAGGGACAAAAGCAGAAAAGGAGTTCTCATAGTGTTCTCTTTTTCTGCAAAGAAGGGGAAAAAACAAAAACCCTGCAGAAAGATTCGTATCTTTTTGCAGGGCCGTTATCACAAAAATACGTTTTTTAATGTTTTCGCTTTTCCGAATCAGAAATTAAACCGCAATCCGGCGTCAAAATTCAGCAGGAAGGGCTTCTCCGTGCGGATGCTGCGGGGTTGGTTGCAGTTGAAGTAGTAGTTCATGCCGGGATCGACGTACAGGCCGACGCGCCCGGCGATGCGGAACTCCACGCCCAGGCCGGCACCCACGGAGTACTGCAGACCGTTCACCTTGGGCGTGCGCACGATGTCCGGCGTGCCGAAGAGACGGTATTTGTTGGAAATGCAGTATTCGGCTTCGCCTCCGCCATAGACGTAGAACTTGATCCTGTCGGAGGAGAGGATGTCGTAGTACACACGGACCGGGATGCCAAGGTACTGGAGCGTGTGGGACACGCTGCCGGATGTGGCATCAAAACTGCCGGTGAACGTGCGGCTGAGCAGGGAATAGTCCAGGCCTGTGCCGATCGACAGGCGGGGCGCTACATAGAAGCGCACGCCCAGACCGACCGTGAACGGGACGCCGTAGGACGAGGCGCCCAGCTCCGAGAAGCCGGACTGCTCGCCGGGTGCGCCCAGGAAGCCCGGTGTGCGGGCGCGCAGGCTGGATTCGTTGCTCCCGACGGCTCCCTGCGCATACAGGGAAGGACGGGGAAGGGAGCGCCGCCCCGCTTCCGGATCCTCTGCCGCGAACGGATCGACGGCGGGGACGTGGACGGGGTGCCTGGCCGGCGTCTTCGCGGCTGCCGGCCGCCCGGACTCGGAAGCCGGCTGCGCCTGCGGCTCCTGGGCCGCGGCGTTCGCCGGTACTTCCGGAGCGGGCTCGACGCCGTCCGCTGCGGCGGCCTGTCTTGCGGCGGGCCGGCTGGCGGGGCGGAAGGCGGAGCGGGAACCGTCCGCAACTGCGGAGGGCTCCCCGGATACCGGGACGGCTGCCGGCGCGGCGATTTCCGCCTCTGCGCCGGCAGTCTCGCCGGACTGGGCAAGCATGGCTTGCTCCGGGTTATGAATAATGGTTGGAATTGAGGTTCGGGTACCGGAGAAGAAGACGCCTGCGGCGATGGCGGCAGCGGCAGCCAGGCTCATCCCGGCCCAGCGCATCCAGCCCCAGGGACTGGCGGCGGGCGCTTCGGCGGCGTCCAGACGCGCGGATATACCCTTCCAGACGCGGCGGGAAGGCTTTTCCGCGGCGTCTGCGAGCATCGACCGGATCTGGCGGTCGAACTGTTCCTGATGGTTATCCTGCATCTTAATACTTCTCTTTGATCTTGTTTTGCAACAGCATGCGGGCCCGCTGCAACTGCGAGCGGGACGTGGTCTCTGAAATGTCGAGCGCCTCGGCGATCTCCTTGTGTGAATATCCTTCGATGATATACATGTTGAAGACCGTCCGGAAGCCCGGCGGGAGGGAGGAAATCATCCGGATCAGGTCGTTGTATCCGATCCGCTGGATGGCGGACGGGTCGTCGCTGGTGACATTCCATGCGGCGTCAACGTCCTCCGAATTCCTGAGCGCGTCCTTCTTCCTGAGACTCATCAGTGCCGTGTTCACAAAGATCTTGCGGGCCCAGCCTTCGAAGGAACCTTCTCCCGAATAGCTGTCCAGTTTGGTGAAAAGGGTCACGAAACCATCCTGGAGGATGTCCTCGGCGGCATCCCGGTCGCCCATGTAGCGCAGGCATACTGCGAACATCTTGGCGGACAGGAGGTCGTAGATGGCTTTCTGGCTGCGGCGGTCGCCGCGCTTCGCCCCTTCGATCCAATCTGTTTCCCGAGTGTTAAGATGCTTCTTGTCCTTGAAAAGTTGCATCCGGTAACCCGTTTTTTTAATTCCCACGAAAATAGCCAATTTTTCTCACAAAAAATACATAATTTTGTCCTCCGTATGCGCAAGATGTTTTTATATGGTCTCCTGCTGCTGCTCTGTTTTCCCCTCCGGGGGCAGGTGCAGGCCGGGGACGATCTCTTCCTGACTGCAGCGGCCGCTTATGCCGAAGGGCAGACCGCCCGGGCGAAGGAGCTTTTTGCGCAGCTGCATGAGCAGGATCCCCTCGACGATGCCGTCAACTACTACCTCGGCCTGTGCGAACTGCAGATGCAGGAGCTCGATGCCGCCGAGGAACACCTGCAGCAGGCCGTCCGGGCGGACTCGACCAATACGTGGTACATCTACGCCATCGCTTCGCTGTATGACGCCAGGCACGACCAGATCCGCTCCGGGGAGTACGTGGAGAAGCTGGTGAAGATGAATCCTTCGCTCTACAACAATCCCAACACCCTCTCCGTGGTGGCCGACGCCAAGGCGGCGGCCGGCCGCGATTCGGTGGCGCTGGCCTATTACGACCAGGCCCTGCTCCTGGATCCCGGCTATGCGCCCGCCCAGTTCGGCCGGACGGAGCTGCTGCGCCGCAAGGGCAATTTCCCGGCCTTCTTCGCCGGCCTGGAGGAGCTGATCCGCAACGAGTCGGTCCGGCCCGGGGTGAAGAGCAACTACCTGACGATGCTGATGGACAACATCGATTCTTCCTTCTACTGGGTCTGGGGCGACACGATCAACCGCCTGGTCGATCTGGACCGCGACATGCATCCGGAAGATTATGATATCCAGCTTCTCAAGCTCAGGATGTGCTACATCCGGCAGGACTGGGAGGCCGTCCTGGAGCAGTGCGGAGTGATGGCGGACCTGGCGCGGGCCGAGGGCAACCAGGACCATCTGGCCGAGGCGCTGTCGATCGCCGGAGACGTGTATTACCAGCAGCTGGAGGACAAGAAGAAGGCCTACGAGACCTACGAGGAGGCGCTGAAAGCCGATCCCGACCGCACGTCCGTGCTCAACAACTACGCCTACTACCTCTCCCTCGAAGGCCGCCAGCTCCGCAAAGCGCTCAAGATGAGCCGCCGGACCGTGGAGCTGGAGCCCGACAACGCCACGTATCTCGACACCTACGGCTGGCTCCTGTACCTGCTGCACAAGCCCAAGGAGGCCAAGCCGTATTTCAAGCACGCCATGCTCTACGGCGGCAAGGACAGCGCCGTGGTGCTGGAGCACTACGCCAAGGTGCTTGAGGCGCTGGGTGAAACGGACCTCGCGACCTATTACAAGAATCTTTCCGAGCAGAAGAGCAAATGATGCGCCGCCTCCGCATACTGGCGGCCGCAGCCGTCCTGCTGCTCGGCACAACGGCCCTGCAGGCGCAGGATACTTCCCGGCAGGAGTCCCGCCGGGCGGCGCTCCGCAAGGAGATCGCCCAGCTGGAGCAGCAGATCCAGGAGAACAAGAAAAGGAGCGACAACGCCCTGGGCCAGCTTCAGCTGGTCCGCAGGCAGGTCTCCGCGCGCCGGGAGCTCGTGGCGGAAAGCGAGCGCGAGATCCTGGCGCTCGCGGACACCATGGCCGTCCGGCAGGCGGATGCCGACCGGCTGCAGGACCGCCTGGAGACGATGGAACGCTACTACCGCCGCCTGATCCGCAACGCCTACAAGAACCGTGATGCGCGGCTGTGGTTCTCCTACCTGCTGGCGAGCCGCGATCTGGGGCAGGCGTCCCGCCGTTTCGTCTATCTGCGCGACCTGTCCGGCACGATGAACTCCCAGGCCCGCCGCATCAAGGAGCTGCGCGCCGCGCTGGAAGAGGACCTGGCCCGTCTCGCTTCGCTGAAAACCGAGGCCGAGGCCGTCAAGGCGGCCCGGGAGCAGGAGCTGAAGGACCTCCGGTCGGAAGAGCAGCGCTCGGACCGCCTGGTCGCCGACCTGAAGAAGGACAAGAACCGCTACCAGAAGGAGCTCGACACCAAGCGCAAGCAGGTCGAGGCGCTCAACCGGGAGATCGAGCGCATCATCGCACAGGCCATCGAAGAGGCACGCAGGAAGGAGGAGGAAGCCCGCAAGAAGGAAGCCGCCAAGAGCGGGAGCAAGACCGTTCCGAAAGATACGAAGCCCCTGGATATCAAGCTTTCCGGCGAGTTCGCCGCCAACAAGGGCAAACTCCCCTGGCCGGCCGACGGACCGGTCGTGGAGGGCTTCGGGCGGCACAATCATCCCGTCTATACGCAGCTCGTGATGCCGGCCAACAACGGCGTCAATATCGGCCTGTCCGAAGGTGCGGAAGTCAAGGCCGTCTTTGACGGCGAAGTGAAACGCGTGATCGTGATGCCCGGCTACGGCCGCTGCATCCTGGTCCAGCACGGCGGCTATTTTACGTTCTACTGCAAACTGGGGCAGGTGGGCGTCAAGTCCGGTGACAAGGTCTCCACCGGCCAGGTCCTGGGCCGCATCGACACGATCGACGGCCAGACCGAACTCCACTTCGAAGTCTGGAAAGAAAAGACCCCGGAAGACCCCGCGCTCTGGCTGAGAAAGAGGTAGGAAATATGGAGTGGCTGGAGAGTCTGGGCCTGCTTGGGTTGTTTCTTGGGAGTGCGCTGGCGGCATCGATCGTGCCGTTCAGTTCTGACGTGCTCTATGTCGCCATCCTGGCCACCACGGGGCAGAATCTCGGATGTTTTCTCGCCGCCACGTCCGGCAGCTGGCTCGGCAGCCTGTTCACCTTCTACCTCGGCTGGCTCGGGAAGTGGGAGTGGATCGAGAAGTGGTTCAAGGTCACGCGGGAGAAGCTGGAGCAGCAGCAGGCCAAGGTGCAGAAATACGGCGTCTGGCTGGCGCTGTTCAGCTGGGTGCCCATCGTGGGTGACCTGACCGTGCTGGCGCTGGGATTCTACAAGGCCCCGCGTGGGTGGACTTTCCTGATGCTGCTGATCGGCAAGGCCATCCGCTATCTGTTCTGGAACGTGATCGTGGGGTTGTTCTAGATGAACACGATGATGTAGTAGAGCATCACCGCCGAGGCGATGAGCTTGATGCCCGTGCCGAACAGGAAGCCCAGGAAGGCGCCGAGCGAAGACTTGAGCGAGGCGCCGGCGTCCTTGCCGGCGAAGAGCAGTTCGGCCGCGAAGGCGGCGACCAGCGACGTCACGATCATGCCGCCGGGCAGCGGGAAGATCAGTCCGGCGAAAAGCCCGATGACGGCGCCCCAGGAGGCATATTTGCTCCCACCTGTCAGCTTGGTGAACCAGGCCGGCACGATATAGTCCAGCACGGTCACGAAGATGGTGACGCCGAGCAGCACGAACAGGAGCGTCAGCGACATCGTCTCGCCGGCCCCGTTGGTCCCTCCGAAGAAATACATGAGCAGGATGCCCACCCAGCTGAGCGGCGGCCCCGGCAGGGCGGGGACGATGCTCCCGATGATCCCCAGGACGCCGAGGATCACGGCTACGACGATCATGAAGGTATTCATGGGGCCGGGATCAGAACAGCAGGCCTGCGCCTACGGTGAACGTGTTGCTGTGCAGTGCCTGTTCGGGCACGAGCCGGCTCACGCCCAGGGCGTAGCTGGCCCGCAGCTGGATGGCCTGGGCGATGGTGAAGGCCACGCCGAATCCCCACTGGACATTGACCCGCGTGAGCTGGTGGGCGGGGTCCGTCAAGTCCTTCGTGGTGACGAAGGTCCCCTTCTCGAAGAGATTGCCGATCAGGCCCACATTCATCACGGGACCGGTGAACACGGCCGCCGTCGTGCCGCCCGACACCCCGAAGGTGTACTTGACGTCCATCGGCACGGACAGGTAGTGCATCTTGATGTATTTCGGCGTCAGCCCGGAGTCGTTGCGGCCCGCCTGATAATAGAAGAGCACGCCCGGCTCGAAGGTCAGTCCGGCCAGGGCCGAGAAATAGAATTCGTGGCGGAGGCCGGCGTAGAAGCCGTTCAGATTATGTGTGGAGAGGAACTGGGAGCAGTCGGCCCCGCGGAAGGAGGTTACCGCATAGCCGACTCCGGCGTTCCAGTCTTGCTGTGCAAAAGCGGACGTCCCGCCCAGCAGGGCGGCGGCGAGCAGGAGAATCTTGATCTTTTTCACGTTCGTGGCTTTTTGTTCCGGTCACAAAAATACGAAAAAAATGTATTTTTGCAGGGTATGTCCGTTTTTTCCGATTCCATCCTGGCCTGGTACGATGCTTACGGGCGCGATCTGCCCTGGCGCCGCACCCGCGATCCCTATGCCATCTGGCTGAGCGAAATCATCCTCCAGCAGACGCGCATCGCCCAGGGGCAGGCCTACTGGGAGCGTTTCATGGCTGCATTTCCGGACGTGGAGGCGCTGGCGGCGGCCGAAGAAGACGAGGTCCTGCGCCTCTGGCAGGGGCTGGGCTACTACAGCCGGGCGCGCAACCTGCACGCGGCGGCCCGCCAGATCGCGGCAGCGGGGCGTTTCCCGGACACGCTGGAAGGCATCCGGGCGCTCAAGGGAGTCGGGGACTACACGGCCGCTGCCGTCGGCTCCATCGCATTCGGGATCCCGGCCGCCGTGGTGGACGGCAATGTCTATCGCGTGCTGGCGCGGCATTTCGGCATCTCCACGCCGGTCGGCAGCACCGCCGCCCGGAAAGAATTTTCCGCCCTCGCGCAGTCGCTGCTCCCGCCGGACCGGCCGGGGGACTACAACCAGGGGATGATGGATTTCGGCGCCCTGCAGTGTACGCCCGCCTCGCCCGCCTGCCTGCTCTGCCCGCTCGCGAAGAGCTGTGCCGCCCTCGCCGCGGGTGCCGTGGACCGGCTCCCGGTCAAGGAGAAAGGGCCCGCCGTGCAGGAGCGGCGCTTCGACTATGTCTATGTCCGTTTCCGCGGGCGCACCGCCATCCGCCGGCGCGGGCCGGGGGATATCTGGACCGGTTTGTATGAGCCGCTGGTCGTTGACCAGCGGCTCCCCGGCGTTGCCGATGACGGACTCCGTCTTCTCAAGGCGGGTGTGCGGCATCAACTCACGCACCGGACGCTGCTGGTGGATTTCTACCTCTGGGAGCCGGACGGGGAGCCGTCCCTGCCGGAGGGTTACCAATGGATCGACGAAACGGAACTTGACCGCTACGCCAAGCCCCGCCTGTTTGAACTTCTGCTGGAGGAACTGCCCGAATCAGGGCGTCCGTGATGGAGTATTCGGCGGAAATCACTATCTTTGTCCGTCCGGAATACCGGCACACCCGGGGTGTGGCGCAGTTGGCTAGCGCATCTGGTTTGGGACCAGAGGGTCGTGTGTTCGAGTCACATCACCCCGACATGGAAGCGGCCTGCAGGATCCTGCAGGCCGCTTTCGTCTGTCAGCCGATGACCTGTCAGCCGACGACCCACACGAGCACGTGCCGGTCGAAGGTCATGTACTGAAGGCAGTATTCTTCTTCGAAGCCGTCCTTGTCGGTGAAGGTGGCTTCCAGCTCGCCCTCGCCGCGCATGCGGAAGTCTTCGATCTCGATCTGCTCGGCGAAATCGACGCCGTACTGGGAGATCATCTTATAGACCGCCTCCTTGGCGCACCAGTAGATGGCGAGCTGCTCGTTGCGCTGGTCCTCGTCGATCTCTTCCACCTCCTCGATCTCCTCCTCGGAGAGGGCCTTCTTCTTGACGGCGGAGAAGTCGCGGTCGAGCGACTCGCAGTCGATGCCCACTTCGTCGGTCGGGTTGAGGATGACCGCGACGTAGCGGGTGGTGTGGGTGATGCTGATGTTGATGGCGGAGTTCTCGATGTACGGCTTGCCGTTGTCGTGGTGGCTCAGGTACACCTTCTCCTCGAACATGGCGTCCAGCAGGCAGCGGACGGCCAGTTTCTGCTTGCGCAGGGATTCGTTTCTGATATAGGAAATTTCCTCCATTTCGTCGGAGGGAACGGATGCGAGTTCGCGAAGTTCTTCTTCGGACTCTGTAATCTGCCAGACACCTACGCGCGAGTGGTAGTCGTCGTCCAGATCTTTGATGAGATATAAGGCCATAAATCAATTATAACATCGCAAAGATAATGATTTTTTGTATATTTGCGTGATTTTTGTCGAAGACGTCAATTATTACATCCAATATGAATTATTTAACTAACGAAAAATTGGTCATCGTCGGTGCCGCAGGCATGATCGGCTCCAACATGGCCCAGACCGCGCTCATGCTCAAGCTCACGCCGAACGTGTGTCTCTACGATGTGTACGAACCCGGTCTGCGCGGCGTGGTCGCCGAGATGGACCACTGCGCCTTCGAGGGTGCCAACATCACCTGGACGACCGACCCGGCCGTCGCCTACAAGGACGCCAAGTACATCATCTCTTCCGGCGGCGCTCCCCGCAAAGAGGGCATGACCCGCGAAGACCTGCTTAAAGGCAACTGCCAGATTGCAGAAGACTTCGGCAAAGACGTGAAGAAATACTGCCCGGACGTCAAGCACATTGTCGTCATCTTCAATCCGGCCGACCTGACCGGTCTCGTGGTGCTGCTCCATTCCGGCGTCAAGCCCGAGTGCGTGACCACCCTCGCCGCCCTCGACTCCACCCGCCTCCAGGAGGCGCTGGCCCTGGAGTTCGGTGTGCAGCAGAGCAAGGTGACGGGTGCCTACACCTATGGCGGCCACGGCGAAGCGATGGCCGTGTTCGCCTCCAAGGCCCTCATCGACGGCACGCCGCTTTCCCAGAAGGGTCTCTCCGCCGAGAGGTGGGCTGAGATCAAGCACAACACCGTCCAGGGCGGTTCCAACATCATCAAGCTCCGCGGTCGCAGCTCCTTCCAGAGCCCTGCCTACAACGCCGTCAAGATGATCGAGGCCGCGATGGGCGGCGACAAGTTCACCTGGCCCGCCGGCTGCTATGTCAACAACGCCGAGTACCAGCATGTGATGATGGCCATGCCGTCCGTGATCGACGAGACGGGTGCCCACTTCTGCGCCCCCGCCGGCACCGCCGAAGAGCTCGCCGAGCTCAAGGCCTCCTACGAGCACCTCTGCAAGATGCGTGACGAGATCATCGACCTCGGCATCATCCCGCCGGTGTCCGAGTGGACCAAGTGCAACCCGAACCTGTAGCGGCTCGGCATCCCGGAATCGAAACGGGGCCCGCAGGATTTCCTGCAGGCCCCGTTCCGTTTCATTCTGTTTCCGGTGTCCCGGAATTCAGGACACTGAAGTCCAGTCCTGCGACTTGAAAGCGGCGGAGCATCAGGAATCCAGCTTGAGCACGGCCATGAAGGCGCTCTGCGGGACCTGCACGGTGCCGATCTGGCGCATGCGCTTCTTGCCTTCCTTCTGCTTCTCGAGAAGTTTTCGCTTGCGCGTGACGTCGCCGCCGTAGCACTTGGCCGTCACGTCCTTGCGCACCTGCTTGACGGTCTCGCGCGCGATGATCTTGGCGCCGATGGCCGCCTGGATGGGAATGTCGAACTGCTGGCGCGGGATGAGGTCCTTGAGCTTGACGCACATCTTGCGCCCGAAGTCGTAGGCGTTGTCCTCGTGGATGAGCGTGGAAAGGGCGTCGGCGGGCTCGCCGTTGAGCAGGATGTCCAGACGGACAAGCCGTGCGGGGCGGAAGTCCATGACATGGTAGTCGAAAGAGGCATAGCCCTTGGAGATGGTCTTGAGCTTGTCGTAGAAGTCGAAGACGATCTCGGACAGGGGCATGTCATAGGTCAGTTCCACGCGGTCGGCCGTGATGTAGTGCTGGCCGATCAGCGTGCCGCGGCGGTCCAGGCAGAGCTTCATGATGGGACCGAAGAACTCCGACTTGGAGATGATCTGCGCGCGGATGTAGGGCTCTTCGATATGGTCGATGAGCGTCTGGGCAGGCAGCCCCGACGGGTTGTGGACATCGACGACCTCCCCCTGCGTCGTAAAGACCTTGTAGGAGACGTTGGGGACGGTGGTGATCACGTCCATGTCGAATTCGCGGAACAGGCGCTCCTGCACGATTTCGAGGTGCAGCAGGCCCAGGAAACCGCAGCGGAAGCCGGAGCCCAGCGCGAGCGAGCTCTCCGGCTCATAGACGAAGGAGGCGTCGTTGAGCTGGAATTTCTCCAGCACGGCGCGCAGCTCCTCGAACTTGTCGGCCTGCACGGGATACATGCCCGCGAAGACCATGGGCTTGACCTCTTCGAAGCCGGCGATGGCCTCGGCGCAGGGCTGGGCCACGTGGGTGATGGTGTCACCCACCTTGACTTCGACGGCGCTCTTGATGCCCGTGATGACGTAGCCCACGTCCCCGCAGCCGATCTCCTGCGTGGGGATGAGCTTCATCTTCAGGATGCCGACTTCCTCCACCTCGTAGTCCATGCCGGTAGCGAAGAACTTGACTTTGTCACCCTTGCGGATGGAGCCGTTCTTGACCTTGAAGTAGGCGATTACGCCCCGGAAGGAGTTGAAGACGGAGTCGAAGATCAGCGCCTGCAGGGGACCGTCCGGGTCGCCCTGCGGCGCGGGAATCTTCTCGACGATGGCGTCCAGGATCGGCGCCACGCCTTCGCCCGTGCGGGCGGAGACCTTGAACACCTCCTCCGGCGTGCAGCCCAGCAGGTCGCAGATCTCGTCGGTCACGACCTCCACCTGGGCGGATTCCATATCGATCTTGTTCAGCACGGGGATGATCTCCAACCCATGGTCGATGGCCATGTAGAGGTTGGAGATCGTCTGTGCCTGGACACCCTGCGAGGCGTCCACCACCAGGAGGGCGCCTTCGCAGGATGCGATGCTTCTCGAAACTTCATAGGAGAAATCCACGTGGCCCGGCGTGTCGATCAGGTTGAGCTTGTAGTCCTCGCCCTGGTAACGGTGGATCATCTGGATGGCGTGGCTCTTGATCGTGATGCCTTTCTCCTTCTCCAGGTCCATGTCGTCAAGCACCTGGTTCTCCATATCACGCGCCCCCAGCGTCCGCGTAAGTTCCAGCAGGCGGTCCGCCAGCGTGCTCTTGCCGTGGTCGATGTGGGCGATGATGCAGAAGTTCCGAATGTTCTTCATGTCCTACTCGAAGAGTTTCTTGACCTGCTTGTACACATTCTCGGCGGTGTAGCCGAGCTTCTCGTCGAGCACCTTGTAGGGAGCGGAGAAACCGAAGGACTCGAGGCCCCAGATGGTACCCTCGGACTCGGGAACGAGTCCCTGCAGGGTGACAGGCAGGCCGGCGGTCATGCCGAACTTCTTGACGCCCGCAGGCAGGACGCTCTGCTGGTACTCCTTGCTCTGCTGGCGGAACAGGCCCTCGGACGGGACGCTGACTACGCGGACCTTGCAGCCCTCTGCGCGGAGCAGCTTGGCGCCTGCCTCCAGGGTGGAGACTTCGGAGCCGGAAGCCACGAGGATGACGTCCGGATTCTCGTCGGAGCCGGCCACGATGTAGCCGCCCCTGGCCACCTGGCTGTAGTCGTTGCCCTCGGGGAGGTTGGCGATGTTCTGGCGGGAGAAGAGCAGGGCCGTCGGAGTGGCGGTGTTCTCCATGGCGATCTTCCAGGCCTCGGTGGTCTCCTTGGCGTCGGCGGGACGCAGGACCAGGACGGAATTCTTGCCGTGGTGGTTCTTGAGCTTCTCCAGCAGGCGGATCTGGGCCTCCTGCTCGACGGGCTCATGGGTAGGGCCGTCCTCGCCCACGCGGAAAGCGTCATGGGTCCAGATGAACTTGACGGGGATCTCCATCAGCGCGGCCATGCGGACGGCCGGCTTCATGTAGTCGGAGAAGACGAAGAAGGTGCCGCAGGCGGGGATGACGCCGCCGTGCAGGGCCATACCCATGCAGCAGCAGGCCATCGTCAGCTCGGCCACGCCGGCCTGGAAGAAGGCGCCGGAGAAGTCGCCGGCCTTGAAGGCGTGGGTCTTCTTGAGGAAACCGTCGGTCTTGTCGGAGTTGGACAGGTCGGCGGAGGCGCAGATCATGTTGGGCACCTGCTCCGCGAGGGCGGACAGGCAGGCGGCGGAGGCGGAACGGGTGGAGTCGTTGTCCTTCTGGACGACCTTGCTCCAGTCGATCTTCGGGGCCTTGCCGCTGAACCATTCGGCGCACTGGGCGGCCTTGTCGGGGTTGGCGTCGGCCCAGGCCTTCTCCTCGGCCTTGCGCTCTGCCACGATGGCGGCCAGTTCGGCGTCACGCTTGGCATAGAGCTCCTTGACGTCGTCGAAGATGACGAACGGGTTCTCCGGGTCGCCGCCGAGGTTCTTGACCGTGGCCACGAAGTTGTCGCCGCCGAGCGGGGCACCGTGCGTCTTGCAGTCGTTCTCGTAGGAGCTGCCGTCGGCCTTGCGGGCGCCCTTGCCCATGATGCACTTGCCGATGATCATCGTCGGCTTGCCCTGGACCTTCTGCGCGGCCTCGATGGCGGCGCGGATCTGATTGACGTCATTGCCGTTGATTTCGATGACCTCCCAGCCGAAGGCGCGGTACTTGGCGGCCGTGTCCTCGTTCATCACGACGTCGGTCGTGGTGGAGAGCTGGATGTCGTTGGAGTCGTAGAAGACGATGAGGTTGTCCAGGCCGAGGATGGACGCGATGCGGGCGCCGCCCTGGCTGATCTCCTCCTCGATGCCGCCGTCGGAGATATAGGCGTAGATGGTCTCCTTGCCGAAGGTCGGGTTGCCGGTGTGGGCGGAGAGGAACTTGGCGGCGATGGCGGCGCCGATGGCCAGCACGTGGCCCTGGCCGAGCGGGCCGGAGGTGTTCTCGATGCCGCGGGCGACATTCAGCTCAGGGTGTCCGGTGGTGGGGGAGTCCCACTGGCGGAGGTTGGCGAGCTCGTCAAGGGTGAACTTGCCGGTCAGGCAGAGCTGGCTGTAGAGCATCGGAGCCATGTGGCCCGGATCCAGGAAGAAGCGGTCGCGGCCGGCCCAGGCGGGATCCTTCGGGTCATACTTGAGGTACTCGGAATAGAGCACGTTGATGAAATCGGCTCCGCCCATGGCGCCGCCCGGGTGTCCGGACTTGGCCTTCTCGACGGCTGCCGCCGCCAGGATGCGGATGTTGTCTGCTGCGTGATTGAGAACGCTGATAGGATTAGCCATAAAAATGAGTATTGATTGTTAGTAGTTTCCAAATCGGACAAATTTAGCAATTATTTGCCGAATTAACAATCTCAGCA
>CAMHIP010000031.1 GCA_946185205.1 uncultured Bacteroidales bacterium
GCGGCAATTTCGGCAACCTGTGCGCCGCGCTCTTCGCGAAACGCATGGGCCTGCCCGTGAAGCGTTTCATCGCGGCCAACAACGCCAACGACGTCTTCTTCGACTACCTGCAGACCGGGCAGTACCGTCCGCGCCCGAGCGTGCGGACCCTGGCCAACGCCATGGACGTGGGCGACCCGAGCAACGCCGCCCGCATCTTCGCGCTCTACGGACACGACTGGAAGGCCCTGACGGCCGACATCTCCGGCTCCGTCTGCATCGACGCGCAGATCCGCGACGCGATGCGCCGCTGCCGCGAGCAGTACGGCTACCAGCTCGACCCGCACGGCGCCTGCGGCTTCCACGCCGTCTATCACCACCTCGCCCCGGGCGAAAGCGCCCTGCTCTGCGAGACGGCCCACCCGGCCAAATTCAAGGAGACGGTCGAAGCCGCCACCGGAGCCCCGGTGGAGATCCCGTCCCGGCTCGCCGCCTTCATGCAGGGCAGCAAACAGAGCGTCCCGATGGGGCGCAGCTATCCCGAATTCAAAGCATATTTATCTGAAATCCAATAAAGTATCAATACCATGAAAGTAGCCATCGTAGGTGCAAGCGGAGCCGTGGGACAGGAGTTCCTGCGGGTCCTTGACGAACGCAATTTCCCCCTGGACGAGCTCGTGCTCTTCGGCTCCAGCCGCAGTGCGGGCACGAAATACAAGTTCCGCGGGAAGGAATATGAAGTGAAGCTTCTCCAGCACAATGACGACTTCAAGGGCATCGATTACGCCTTTGTGTCGGCCGGTGCCGGGACGTCCAAGGAGTTCGCCGAGACCATCACCAAGCACGGCACCGTAATGATCGACAATTCCAGCGCCTTCCGCATGGAGCCGGACGTGCCCCTCGTGGTGCCTGAGTGCAACGCGGCCGACGCCCTCGTGCGCCCGCGCGGCATCATCGCCAACCCCAACTGTACGACCATCATGATGGTGGTGGTGCTCAAGCCCATCGAGGCCCTCTCCCACATCACCCGCATCCACGTGGCGAGCTATCAGTCCGCCTCGGGCGCCGGCGCCCAGGCCATGGCGGAGCTCCAGCAGCAGTATCAGGAGATCGTGGAAGGCAAGCCCGTGACGGTCAAGAAATTCGCCTACCAGCTGGCCTACAACGTCATCCCGCAGATCGACGTCTTCCAGGACAACGGCTACACCAAAGAGGAGATGAAGATGTTCAACGAGACCCGCAAGATCCTCCACTCCGACGTGCGCTGCTCGGCGATGTGCGTGCGCATCTCCTCGCTGCGCTCCCACTCCGAGGCCGTGTGGATCGAGACTGAGCAGCCCCTCTCCGTGGAGCAGGTGCAGGCGGCCCTCGCCGCCGCCCCGGGCGTGACCCTGCAGGACGATCCGGCCACGCAGACCTATCCGATGCCGCTCTTCACCGGCGGCAAGGACGACGTCTATGTGGGCCGCGTCCGCAAGGACCTCGCCAACGACAACGGCATCACGCTGTGGCTTTCCGGCGACCAGATCAAGAAGGGAGCCGCGCTGAACGCCGTGCAGATAGCAGAGTATCTGATTTCTCAGAAATCATGACCGACGGGAAGGCCATCATCCTGCTTCACTGCCCCGACCGGCAGGGCATCATCACGGACGTGACGGGCTTCATCACCCGCAACCACGGCAACATCGTCTATATCGACCAGTACGTCGATACGGTCGAGGGACACCTCTTCATGCGGATCGAATGGGAACTCAAGGGTTTCTTCATCCCGCGCGAACACATCAAGGAGGTGGTCGATGAACTGTTTGCGGAGCGCTACGGGATGACTTCCAGCATCTTCTTCAGCGACGAGCGGCCGCGGATGGCCATTTTCGTGAGCAAGATGAGCCACTGCCTCTACGACCTGCTGGCCCGCCACCGGGAAGGAGAATGGGACGTGGACATCCCCTGCATCGTCAGCAACCACGAAGACCTGCGCGACGTGGCCGGTCAGTTCGGCATCCCCTTCTATGTATGGCAGCTGGCTCCGGACAAGTCCGACGCGGCGCAGGTGGAGCGGGAGCAGCTGGCGCTGCTGGAGCGCGAACGGATCTCGTTCGTGGTGCTGGCGCGCTACATGCAGATCATCGGCGACGAGATGATTGCGCGTTATCCGCACCATATCATCAACATCCACCACTCCTTCCTGCCGGCTTTCGTGGGGGCGAAGCCCTACCACCAGGCCTACGAGCGCGGCGTCAAGATCATCGGCGCCACGAGCCACTACGTCACGCGCGAGCTGGACGCCGGTCCCATCATCGAGCAGGACGTGGTGCGCATCACACACAAAGACACGCCCGACAGCCTGGTGCTGAAAGGGCGTGACCTGGAGAAAATCGTGCTGAGCCGGGCGGTCAGCAAGCACATCGAGCGGAAGATCCTGACCTACAAGAACAAGACGATCATCTTCGGCTAGCGGGCGACGGTGAAGCCGTTGCCGTTCCACTTGAGGGTGGTCACGTGCTCGTTGTCTTCCTCGTCGGTCTTGACGAGGCGGATGTCCTTGCCCTGGCGGGGCAGTTCGATCTTGTCGTATTCCTGGAACTTGACCTCCCGGCCGCAGACCTTCCGGACGGACAGGGGGCGCATCAGCGACTCGTCGCCCAGGATCCGGAAGAAGGCGATGTCGTTGAGCTTGACGAATCTGTGATCTTCTATTTCTTCGTCCGTCCAGGCCGGATCCGACTCCTCCATGCTGTACTCATGTCCCTGCAGGGCCACGCCGACCAGGCGGGAACCGTCGTTGCAGCGCCAGTAGCACATCTGCACGGAGGGTGTAGTCTCCGTGCCCAGTTCGCCGGACACGTAGCCGTTCGCCACGTCCAGCACGTAGTTCCACAGGGCATCGTCCACGTCCAGGCCCACCATCTTGGCCACGATCATCTGGAAGAGGTCGTTCGGATAGGATTCGGCCAGGCCGACGAAATAGTTGCGGATCGTGGGCTGCTTGTCCCAGCCCGCGGAGTAGAAGCCTTGCGTGTGCCACTCCCGGATGACCTGCTGGAGGGCCACGCCGTGATCGGGCATATCGGGGAATTCATCATCCTGGGCGCTTGCAGCGAAGCAGCCGCAGAGCAGCGCCAAAGCGGCTGCGAGTAGTCTGAGGTGTTTCATATCTTAGTGTATTTCCTTCCCGAAGGGGAAGATGGAACCAAAAGCCATTTTGAAGTGCTGCATACCCCAGGGGATCCCCACGATGGTGATGCAGAGAATCAGCCCGCAGACCAGGTGGATGATCGCGATCTCCCACCAGCCCAGCAGGATCCAGATGAGGTTCATCACCACCGACACGCAGCCCGGCTCGTTGGGACCGTTCACCAGCTCGTGCCCGAAGGGCCAGAGGGCGTAGGTGCCCAGCTTGAACAGCTGCACGCCGAAAGGGATGCCGATGATGGTGATGCACATCACCAGCCAGACGAAGTAGTAGATCAGGGCGATGAGCAGACCGCCCAGAATCAGCCACAGGATGTTGCCGAGGAACTTCATGACTGCCTGCCGCGGAGATTACCGGTATTTCTGGAAATTGTACTTTTCCCGCAAGGCGGCCTTCGTCTCCTCATCCTGGTGGGTGAAATAATTCTTCCAGCCGGGGCAGAAGTTGATGTGCCAGCGCCAGAAGCGGCCCAGGAGGGACTTGGGATCCTTGTCGTAGGATGCGCGGAACTTGCAGTTCTCGCAGGGGTAAGTGGTTTTCTCTTCCATATCGGCTCGGTTATTGGGATTTCACGCCTTTCCGCAATGTTTGCCGACTGTAAATATACACCTTTCCGCGGTATTTGCAAAACCGCCCCCCTCCCGCCGCCGGCATTTCCCGGGAAAGCGCGGCGGGTATTGTCTGTCTTGAATAAGCTTGTTGGACAACAAGGAATTAAAAAAACGCGGCAGCCGTTTTAGCAACTACCTGATAATGAACGCTCTACAATTTTGCTTGGGGGCATTTTCCCCCAAGCAAATCCATAAAGCATTTATGTTCAAACACTTCCAAAAACGGCCTCACCGTGCTCTGGCTCCCCGCTGAAGCACGCTGCCACAGAAGGTGATGATGGGGCGCTTGGCGATCCTAATGCGAAGATAGAAATTATTGAAGAAGACCTCATCTTTGCTGATGAAACTATGCCGACTGGATCGACATTGATTTTAAACATTTTGGAAAGCGCCAGCCTGTGAAGGTCTGGCGCTGTTTTAAATGAAGTCGGTGCGTCAGTATAATCACCTTCACACGAAATTTGCAATATTTCCCACAATTACAAGTGCCTTCCGAAACCTGCTACGTAAATAATGTCAATGCCGCGGTAATAATTCATCCTTAGTTTTAATCATCCTTTTGATATACTCCCTCAAAGCTTCGTCCTCACAATACACATAACAGCCTTTCTGACCACGTGTGAGCAAGGTTTTATAGGTGTTAAGAATAAGTCGATGTGCAACAGGATCAGTTGCGCTGCGTATTCCGGAAGATTTGTCATCCCGTGAAATAGCATTTTTGTTTGTAATAACCCGCCCACTCGCGACATCAAATGTAAGGTCTTTTCCAATCAATACTCCTACATAGTCAAATTCAAGCCCTTGAGCCGTATGGATACAGCCCACCTCTTCAAAAGAACGGGGGTTGATAGCCCATATCTTGTCATTCTCCAGATTCCATTTTGCCTGAAAACCTCCGGGGAGTTCAATGTCAATCTCTCCTCTATGGTTTTTGACATTCCAGTCATAGCAGTAGCCGGCCACCATGCGGGCTTTGTTCCCTCTATTTTTTTCCCGCAGGGCCTCACGCAGTTGCGAGGCGTCGTCAAACACTTGAAAGTCATAATTAAGTTCGCCCAACGAAACAGCCAGCGTTTCCCCGCGCTGTAAAAGGTTGTCTATAAACTGAATATAAGCATCGCTGCCATTACAGCGGAACTGTGACACCAATTTCGTCTCTTCGCGCATTATGATGCTTGATCCCAATTCTTTGCACCACCTGTTTATTTCCTGGACACAACCGATATCTTTTGTAGTTACGGCTTGATCCTCATCCAGCATGAATATTGTCAGCAAAGAGGCATTGATACATTCCTTTACCTGATTCTCTCCGCCCCAGTCTCCGTACATCTTTTTCACCAGCCGGTGCGCCTCATCAACAATGAGGCAGTCGTAAGAATTGACCGGCACTTTCGAAAGGCCGAAAGGAGAACGAAACAATTGACCGATATCAGCAATATTCTCTGCCTTGTTGCCCGAAAGGATGGACAGAAACGCCTGTCTGGGCGCACTGTTTTTGGTGACATACGCAGCATTGCAGTTGCATAAAATAAAATGCATCAACAAATTAACCGCAAGCACAGATTTACCGGTACCTGGTCCCCCTTGGATTAGAATAGTACGTTTCTTGTTGTCCTTCAGGCACTGAAGCATAGTTCTGACACACATATCAAAGCATACCGCCTGCTCGTCCAGAAGGTCGAATACCGGTGTACCCCGGACCATAGTCGCAAGGGCATCTTGGAGGGATTTAGTAGGTTTTATCCGTCCGTGGTCTATCAAGTAGAGAAGATCGCCTTTGGAGGATTTCTTAGTAACATATTGCTTGATGAAATTGATGAACGGCTGCACTTCATCCATAATGAAGAAAGGTGCAGAAGAGTACCAGTCCTTATAAATATCTGCCGACAGCGCCTGCTTGTAGGCGGGCAAATAATTATGAAGGTAGGCACATGGAACCAAATGAATGTGGTTATCGCTGATTATGTGGGAATAGTTACCTATGAAACGGGCATAGGAATATGCCTGATAGGACGGATGGCAGACGATCCTGTTATCGTTGGCAACGAAGGTGCGAACACTAAAATGCATATCGTCATCCACCACTTCTGCCTTGGTCCACTGTTTAAGTTCCACTATGACGATGCTGTCACTCCCCTTTTCATTTGCACCGATAATGATGAAATCTACACGCTTCGATGTCTGAGGAATGTTATACTCAATGGCGATCTGGACATCGTCGTCAATTCCTGGGTTGTCGACAATATTTCTCATGAACTGCATGGAATTCTGCCATGCTGCGAATTCACGGTCCTGCCCGGCACTCAGACCTTTTTGCCGGATTAAGTCCAAGATTTTTCCAGCGATTACGTTCATCCTGACATCTTGGACGAACTGTCCTTTATCAGCATTATAGACAATCATAATTCATTATATTTTTTCGCGCTCCCTTTTGCCTTTTCAACAGGATACTTTTCCGCATTCTGAACTATCTTTTCCCTCACGATTTCGTCCACGTTAAACCCAAATTTAGAAGCGATTAATAAAGCATAATTGAAAACATCGGCTAATTCCTCCCTGACTTTTTCAATCTTCGCCTCTTCCGGTCTTTTCCAAAGGAATACTTCCAATAATTCAGAAGCTTCAATCGAAAGGGCAATGGCCAAATCTTTCGGATTATGGAACTGACTCCAATTCCGTTCTTCCGAGAACTGTTCTATCTCGGTTATTAGTTCTCTAAACTCATTCATTGATATTGCTTTGTCCTGCTAACGCAAAGCTAAAGAAAAAAAGTATTAAATCAAATGAAAGATGTTTTCTTTCTCTCGTCGAATACAGTTTCCGGCACACCAAAGAAAGGAGCCGCATTCCGGACAATGCGACTCCTTCCTCTTTGCAAGGCTCAAGAGCAGACCCTATAACTTCGAGATCTCTTCTTCCGACAGTTCGGTGGCCTGTGCGATTGTTTCGACAGGGACGCCCAGCTGCTTCAGGCTCTTCGCGTTCTTGGTTCTTTCTTCCTCTCGTCCTTCCTCTCGTCCTTCCTCTCGTCCTTCCTCTCGTCCTTCCCGATGTCCCCGCTCATACCCCCGGAGCTCCCGGGTGTAGAGGATGTTCTTTCTGTCCATTTCCGTTGTCATGATGTCCTCCTTGTATTCTTGTTGCGTTTTCTCATTCAGGGCGGCGATCTCACACGCCGCAAAAAGCAGGCCGAAAACCTGTTCCGACAGTTCCGCCGGGCGCTCTTCCAGCCAGCGCATGTGCGTCAGCGCATAGGACAGCTTCTCCACGAAGCTGTCCTCCGGATACGGCCGCGTGCGGTGGTAGTTGGCCATCTCCAGGAAGATGAAGTTGATCCGGTCGGTCATCAGCTCGCCGCTCGTCTGCTCGCGCAGGTCGTAGCGGTACAGGATCCTGTCGGAGTCGGGGTGCAGTGAGAAGTTGAGGAAGCTGACCACATAGACCGGCGGGAAGATGTACTGCGCGTCGTGCGACCGGCGCGGCATGCCCTTCTTTTGCGCCAGGACCTGCTCCTGGATGGGGAAGGTCGAATAGAACAGCGCCCTGTCGTGGAAATGGACCTGCTCCTCCATCTGCATCTCCACGACGAATCTGGCCCCAAGGTCGTCGATGCATTCGACGTCGAAGACCGTGTCATGGCCATCCACGAAGGGGTTGTTCTTACGCTTCTTCTTGTCATAGCGGATATCCGCAATCCGGCGCTCCGGGATGAGTTCTCGGAGAATGCCGAGCAGGGCCTCCTTGTTGGCTTCGGCCCCGAGGATCTTCTTGAACCACTTGTCCATCAGGATGTTGACATAGCGGTGGATGGCGGGCACGGAGATGTCGTCCAGCCGGTGGTCTTCCAACACCTGCGGGGTGTCGTCTTCAAGAGGTCTTTGATAGTAGTTCATTGTTTTTGAATGGGTTACAGGTTTCTCCTTCCACCGTCCCGGGTCCATAAACGCACAAAGCGAGCCAGGCACGATATAACCTAACTCGCTTTGTGGACTCGAAGTACCACGGTGTTCAGACTTGTGGCGTCCCGAGGGACAGGGGCAAAGATACGAAAAGAATTTTGATTCTGTCCTGCCCGGACGTTCTCCGGACCTGGTCTGTCGGAACCGTGATTAATAATTCGCTGATAGTTTGCATTTTACAAAAACATACCCTGTTCATTTTTCAATGGTTTGTTGCAGCAATCGACTGAAAAACAATAAGTTATTGCTCACAGCCAAACCACAGCGGCAGGCGTTGCGGGTGCATGGGGCATTGCGGAGCGGTTGGCGGATGTGAGATACTCGGTCGGAGCCGGGCATAACTGGAGGAAGGCCGGGCATGACGGGAGGAAGGATCGAACATGATGGGAGGAAGGGTCGGGCATGACGGGGAAAATGCCGGCAGGAAAAGATGAAAGCCTTTCACGCATTTCGTCCTGCGGGGGGAAGGGGCTATTTTTGCCTCCGGAAACCCAAAAACACAGAAGCCATGAACATCTACAACGTAATCATCCTCGACGAAAGCGGCAGCATGACCGCCATCTACGACCAGGCCCTCAGCGGCATCAACGAAGTACTCTCCGGAATCCGGAAGAACCAGGAGGAATTCCCTGACCAGCAGCATTATGTGAGCATCGTGACCTTCGAAGGCAACGGCATCGCAGGCATCAAGACCCGCCGTGACCGGGTGCCCGTCGGCAAGGTGGGCGATTTCACCCGCAAGGACTACCGCCCCGGCGGCTGCACCCCGCTGTACGACGCCATGGGCAAGACCCTGAACGAACTGGAGGGCGCCATCCGGGACGGCGACCGCGTGATGGCCACCATCATCACGGACGGCTACGAAAACGCCTCGGAAGAGTACTCCGGCAAGACCGTCAAGGCCCTGGTGGCCCGCCTGCGGGAAAAGGGCTGGACCTTCGCCTACATCGGCGCCAACCAGGACGCGGTGGAAGTAGCCCGGGACCTGAACATCGACAATGCCCTGAACTTCGACGCCACGGCTGAGGGCGTCTGCAAGATGTCCGTCCGCTTCCGCAATGCCGGGAGGAAGTTCGCGCGGCTCTGCGAGGATGCGGCGCCGGAGGGCATGTTCGAGCGGTTGTTTGAGGAGGAATGACGGTCAGTATTCCCAGATGACAAGGTCCCGGTCCAGCGGGACCTTTTTCACTTCGCCGGCAGCGCCTTCGAGGTAATAGAAACGGGCGATGCGGTCGCTCACCACGTTGCGGAAGGCCGCCTTGATGCGGGAAGCGTTGACATTGAGCGCGTTGCCGAAAGGATCCGCGAGCAGGTCGATGCTCCGGCCGATCTCCTCCGGGTCGTCCCGGCCGCTGATGCCGCCATAGAGCTGAAGGAGCTCCTCCCTGTGGTCGGCCACATCCTTGTAGCGGAGGCCCTCCGGATGGCGCAGGTACAGGAAATACAGCGCCTTGGCGATGTTCGGCATCTTCACCTCGACGCCGTCGTAGTCCGTCAGGAAAAGCCTGCCGCTCCGCATGATGCGCAGCCGACTCAGCCGGACGGTGTAGCCCAGGAGCAACTCCAGTTCCTCGATGCTCACGCCATACTTCTCCTGCAGCCGGCGGATCTCAGCAAGAATCTCCTCCGTGCGCGGGTCCAGGGCTTCCGGGTCGGAGTCCGCCGAAGCAGAACACTCCCCTGCAAACCGACGCGCCAGAGCGGGCTTGCGCACCCGAAAGGCCGGGCGCACATCCTGTTCGTACTTCACCAGGGGCTCGCCGAGGACAGGAGGCTTGCCGAGCACGGAGACCTCGTCGGCAAAGACCCCGGTTTCGGGCTCCTCCCAGCCCGGGAAGAGGTAGGCCCGGATCTCCGGAGTGAGCTCGCGGAGCAGGCGGTGGATATGGCGCTGGTTCATTCGGGACGGATTTTGTCTTTCAAAGATAGTATTTTTCGGCAAAATCCCCTACTCCGTACCGCTTTCGGGAATACCCGCACGCGGGGAATACCGTTCCGGCCCCGACTCCCCCGGTTGCCGCACCGCGCGAAATGTTGTATCTTTGCAGCCGCCATGAAGGTCTCGTTCGCATGAAGGTCACGCTCGAAGGACATTACGGATACGGCCGGCTGATGCGTTCGGCTGTGCCGCTGATCGCCATGATGGTGCTGATCAGCCTCTACAGCATCGTGGACGGGCTGTTCGTCTCCAATCTCGTGGGCACGACGGCGTTCGCCGCCCTCAATCTCATCTGGCCGGCCCTCGGCCTGGTGGGCGCCCTGGGACTGATGGTGGGCACCGGCGGAGCCGCACTCGTGTCCAAGACCCTCGGCGAGGGCGACCGGGAACGGGCGGTCCGCTATTTCAGCATGTTCATCGAATTCACCCTGCTGCTGTCCGTCCTGGCGGCCGTGCCGCTCTTCATCTGGATGGAGCCCCTGGCCGTGGCGCTGGGCGCCGAAGGGGAGATGGTCCGGCAGTGCGTCGTCTATGGACGGATCTGCGCCGCCGGCATGCCGGCCTTCATGATGCAGATGGGCATCCAGCCCTTCTTCATGGTGGCCGAGAAGCCGGAGATGGGCACGAAGGTGTCGTTGCTCAGCGGCCTGGTGAACATCGGGCTGGACGCCCTGTTCATCATCGTGTTCCGGATGGGACTCGCCGGGGCCGCGGCCGGGTCGATGCTCGCCTGCGCCGTGGGCGGGTTCCTTCCCCTCGCCTACTTCGCCCGGAGCCGGGACGAAGGCGGGCTGCGCCTGCGGGCGGTGCCCTTCGAGGCCGCCCCGATCCGGCAGGCCTGTTCCAACGGCCTGTCCGAATTCGTCGGCAACATCTCCTTCAACGTGGTGGCGATGTGCTACAACCTCCAGCTGATGCATTTCTACGGGGAGAACGGCGTGGCCGCCTATTCCGTGATCCTCTATCTGGGATTCATCTTCATTGCCGTCTGCTCGGGCTACAACATGACGGTGACGCCGCTGGTCGGCTTCAATTACGGGGCGGACAACAAGGCGGAACTGGGCAGTCTGCTGCGGCGCAGCCTGAAGCTGCTGCTGGTCCTGGGGGTGGTGCTCACGGGGGTGGCGGCGCTCATCGCCGGGCCCGTGGCGCGGCTCTTTGTCGGCTACGACGCGACGCTCACGTCCCTCACCATCCACGCCACGCGCTGCTACGCGCCGGATTTCCTGCTGATCGGGCTCTCGCTCTTCGTCTCCGCCTGGTTCACGGGGCTGGGCAACGGACCGGTATCGGCCGCCGTGTCCTTCAGCCGGACATTCCTATTTGAGCTGGGCTGTGTCTTCCTGCTGCCGGCCCTGTTCGGCGCAGACGGTATCTGGTTCTCCGCATTTGTCGCAGACGTGCTGGCGCTGCTGCTCGGCGCCGCACTGCTTGTCCGTTTCCGCAGCCGCTACGGCTACTGACGCGCGCCGCCCCGGTACAGACTATACCAGCCGGATGGCGCTGATGGTACGGCCGCAGGAGAGCCCTTCGCGGCGGGCCGAGAAGAACGTGGTGTCCGTATAGGAATCGATCCCCGCGACCTGGATGTTGGCCTCCGGGACGCCCGCCTCCTCCAGCAGCCAGCGGTTGGCCTTGAAGAGGTCCAGGTGGTGCCCGTCAGCCATCGGGATGCCGCTGCGGCCCGGCCGGAATGACCAGATGTCGTCCAGCGGGAAGCCCTGCTCCTTGAAGAACTGGACCACTTCCTCCCCTACCTGGAAACTGTCGGGGCCGATGGCGGGACCGATGGCGGCACGGATCTCCTCCGGCCGGCTGCCGAACTCCTGTTTCAGCACGAAGAGCACCTTCTGGGAAATACGCTGCACCGTCCCCTTCCAGCCGGAATGGATGGCCGCCACGACCCGGCGCTGGGGATTGTAGAGGAGAATGGGCACGCAGTCCGCCGTATGGACGCCCACGGCGACGCCGGGCAGGGCCGTCACGAGGGCGTCATAGCCGGACAGCTCGTCTTTGCTCATGCCGGGGCGGTCCACCAGCCCCACACGGAAGCCGTGGACCTGGTGTCCCTGGATGACAGGACAAGGCAGAACGGAATCCCGGCGGGTAGAAAAAGCCTCGGCTCCCGGGCCGAGATCATAGGATAGAAGGGTCTCTGATGTGGTCATGGCAAAACAAAGATAAACAAAAAAATCTCCCCCGGAACGCCTGCCGGGCAATAACTTTTTTGTTATTTTTCCCCCGTCCACCCAGGGGGCGAACCCGACCCCTCCGAATAAGTAACAAACATGTTTTATTTGTTTTCATTAAATAAAAAGACTACCTTTGTGGAGGAGATCGCATAGAAAGTTCCTCATCCTGCTTTTCGCATTTTACTTTCCGCGATCTCTTTTTTTTTGACTATGGATCCGACGCTCATACAGTTTTTCAAGGCCGCCGTGCCCGGTGCTCCCGCCGCTCAGCACCCCGACCGGCTGCGCAACCAGGCGCTTCAACGCGGCTTCATCATCCACCCCGATCTGCTCAACACCGACCTCGAGGCATTCATCGCCCGCCAGACGGCCGACCCCAACTCAACCTTCTACAAGCGCTGGCAGGATGTGCGGGACAAGGACCGCTTCGCGCTGTTCCTGGACCAGATCACGCACTACGCCTCCACCTACGGGACCGGCTTCACCCAGGAGGGCAACGGCTGGGTGCCCAATGACGGATCCGAAGCGCCGGAGCTGAGCGAATACACGGTGATCGTGCCCATCAGCGAGGAGGAGCTTTACAGCCGCTGCCTGCGCCTGCTGCAGGGCCGCGCCGCCCTGAAGAGCGAGACGGTGCAGGCCCTGTGCAGCGCCGTCACGGACTTCCTCGCCGCCCGCCCGGACACGCCTTTCGACATCGACGCTATCCGCAACCGCGAGGCGCTCAGCATCCTGTCCAAGGCCCTGGGACGCCGCCCTTCCCGCCCCGTGGAGCTGTTGCGCTACATCCTATATGAGACGACGGGCCAGACCCTGCTGATCCAGTCGGACGGCACCCTGCAGGCCGTGCGCTGCCAGGCGGACGCCTTCGATTTCCGCCGGCTCACCCAGTCGGAGCTGGACGGCCTCGCCTCCATTTTCTATCGCTTCAAGGACCTGCTGCTGGCCTTCCGGACCCGGGAGGAATACGATGCCAGGCGGAAGGCCTACGTCCTCCGTCCCTCGCAGAACCGCCCGGTGATCAACCGCCTGCGGCGCGCCGCTCCCCGGTTCCACGTCCCGATGCAGAAGGGTTTCTGGGAGTCGCTGCTCTCCGCCGACGTGAGCGAGGAGGCGCTGCGGGCCCGGCTGGACGGCGTGTCCAACTACAAGCTCATCACGCTCCTGCAGACCATCCGCGAGCGCCGGCTCATCCAGCCCGGCGATCCGGTCATGTATCTCATCCGCAACGGCTCCGTCTGGCTCAGGGAGGCCCCGCAGCAGGAGGACCGCAGTGCCTATCTGGAGATGCTGGAACGCGTGCTGCACGGGCGGCTGGTGCAGAACCTGTCCGCAAAAGCCTGCACGGTCCGCTTCCCGGAAGGGACCGTCCTCACCTGCCCGACTTCGGAGAAGAATTTCGTGGGCAACTTCCCTTTCGGCACCCACCACCCGATGTCGGACCACAACTTCTTCGGCATCTACTGGCGCGCGGAATGGGGCACGCACGACTTCGACCTCAGTTTCGTGGACTGGAGCGGCGCCAAGACCGGCTGGAATGCCGCCTACGACACCGGCGAAGTACTCTATTCCGGCGACATGACCGAGGCGGACCCCGAAGCGGCCGAGGTGCTCTACTGCCGCAAGGGCTGCCCGGACGGCACCCTCTACTGCAACCGCTTCAACGGCGCCGAAGGCAGCCGCTTCCGCTTTTTCTTCGGCCGGCAGGATATCGCCGACCTGACGGAGAACTACATGGTGGATCCCAATGCCAAGGCCGTGGACGAGGAGCTGGTCTCCGACCGGCGCGAAAAAATGCTGGCCGTGGTCAGCGGAGGCAGCATCTTCCTGATGGACATCGCGACCGGACGCGGGCGCGTGTCCGGCGGGACGCAGGCCGGCCGCAAGGAGGCCGTCATCGCCCGCCGCGCCCGCTGCTTCCTCTTGCTGCGCGAGCTGCTGCTCGAAGCCGGGTTCACGGAGGCGGAAGACGCAGAGCTGGATCTGCGCAAACTCAAGAAAGATACGTTGTTGGAGCTTTTCTCCTAGATCACTCCTTCACCCGCAGGACCGTCACTCCCGTAGCGCGCCTGGAGGCCTGCAGATACGCTTCCAGCGTGCGCGGCTCCACGATGACCTTCATCGCGGAAGTGGAGGCATGGATGAAGCCCAGGCGGCCGCCCGCTTTCTCGCGGTACGCGATCACGACATGCGAATAGTCCAGACCGTCGATGGAGGTGGCCAGGCACAGGATGTCCCCGTCCTGGATGCGGTCCTCCACCGCGGCGATCCGCTCCTTCGGGATGTAGCAGCGCGGCAGGGCGCTCACCCGTTCCTCGACCGAGACGATGCGGGCACGGTTGTCCCGGGCATACTGCGACTCCCCTTTCAGGGGCGCATAACTGTCCGGATGCGTGGACATGAAACGGACCGGACGCGTGTCGGAAACGCCGCCCAGCGAAGGCGTGATGTCCTCGAAGAGCCCCTGTTCAATCCCCTGCCGCACCCACTCCGTGGTGTAGTGCAGGCGGGAGGCGTAGCCGTCCACGACGCCGTCGCGGTAGCGCGAATCCTGCAGGGTCTGCGCCAGATCCTCGAACGTGGCGAGCGGACCGCAGCGCTGTACGGTCCGCACCAGGCCCAGGCAGGTCTCCGCAAACAGGATACAGTCCGTGCGGGTCAGGTAGATGCGGAGCCGTTCGTCCGGACCTTCCTGCGTGCCGGCCTCGTAGGGCTGGCCCAGCAGGGCTTTCGCAGCCCGGACCATCTGCTCGCCGGGCGTCTCCCGGGGAGCGGCGGCCAGCTGCTCCAGGACGGTCTTCGCCAGGGCGATATCGTCCGCCGTAGAGACATAGCGCGGAGCCGTCCGGGCCAGGGCGATGCCGCAGAAAGACAGCAGCAACAAGCTGAGCAACAGGAGTTTCTTCTTCATGTCACTTGGATTTGATCAGGGCCTTGCCGCTGCGGCCGTCGATGCAGATCTGCAGCTCATCGTCGAAATGCACCTGCCGCAGGTAGGTGGTTTCAAATTCGGCGGGCATGGCGTCCAGCCGCGCCGCGTCGAAGCACTCGCCCTCGCGGGCGTACGGGTTCACGTTGACATAGCCGGCATTGAAGGACGTCATGTTCTGGAAGAAATGCGTCCCCTGGCTCGGATCCACCCGGAAATGCTCCAGACAGCACTCCACGATGGCGCGCGCTTCGGAGATGTCGCTCCACTGCACCGGCACGCCCAGCGAAGGGATGCTGGAGCCCCAGCGGCCGTAGCCCACCAGGACGTAGTTGCGGCCCTCGTTGCGCATCCGCGCGTTGAGTTCTTTGAGCTCGGCGGCCATTTCCCGCGTCTTGAGCACGTCGAAGGCCGATTCACGCAGATAGACGATGTCGCGCACGCCCGGGATCCAGCCCGGGCCGATGGCGCTGCCGGAGCAGACCAGGGCGCCGGACGTGTCGATGTCCTTCCAATCGACTTCGGCGTCCAGCCCGTCGGCCGAGATGGGGCGCACCTGCAGGACGTTGAAGATGGCGGGGCTGTCGGGGCCCACGTCCATGTTGCCGGCGAACTCGATCTCCACGCCGCACTTGACCTCGCGCTGCATGATGTCCAGCAACTCGTTCAAGATGTCCGCCAGCGGGAAGGTGTTGTATTTCAGGATATGCGCGAAGGTGACGAATTTCGGGCCCTGCGGGGCCGGAGAATCCACGATGCGCATATTCTCGTAGTCGTAGGTGGAGACGACCTTGGCGAAGTTGCGGAAGGCGCCGCAGTCGGTGACGGGGATGCGGTCCAGGTTGACCGCGTCATCGACGGAGGTCTTGAATTTGTCCGGCTGCAGGTCCAGGGCGAACATCGCCTGCTGCGTCTCGCTCATCGTCAGCTCGGGCGTGGAGGTCTGCAGGACGTTGCGCGGGTATTTCGGCGAGAAGCGGAGCACCTGGTCGCCATCGACCACGGCCTTGCCCAGGCCGAAGGCGATCTTGGCCACGCCGTCTTCCGGGGTCTCGTAGCCGATCGGATAGAAATTGACCGAGCGGGCCACGCCCGAGAAGGTCGGGAAGAACCAGCCCCGGTCCTCGCTGCCGCAGATCTCCTGCAGGACGATGGCCATCTTCTCTTCGGAGAGGACGTTGGCCGTGGCCGTGATATAGCCCCTGGAAGAGGCGAAATACACGGAGGCATAGACGCTCTTGATGGCCTTGGAGAGCAGGCGGAGCTGCTGGTCTTCGTTCTCCGTATGCGGGATCATGTAGGTCGAATACACGCCCGCAAACGGCTGATAGTAGGAATCTTCCAGCTTCGAAGACGAACGCACGGCCAGGGGCTTGCGGACATGGCGGATGAAGACGCGCAGCGCCTCCATGAGGTCCTGCGGGAGGGTGGACGCCACGAATTCCGAGAGGATTTCGGCATCCGAGAGATCCGAGTTGATCACGTATTTCAGGCCGTTCTCCCGGATGAAGCGGTCGAAATACTCGGTGGTGATGACCAGCGTGCGGGGCACCAGCACGCGCACGTCCTCCCACTTGTCGTAGAGGTCGTATTTCTGGAGGATGTGGTTCAGGAACGCGAGGCCGCGCGCCTTGCCGCCGAGCGATCCCTTGCCGATGCGGGCGAACCAGATGGCGTCGTTGTAGGTGTCGGGGTCGAAACTCGCCACCACGCCGAGCCCCTGGCTGATGCGGTAGTCGCGGATCATCCGCAGGTTCATTTCGCGCACGTGCGCGACGTCCTCGTCGGAGTGGATGCGGATCGGGCGGAAGAGATCGCCGATGGCGAAAATACCGCGTCCGTAGAGCCAGCGGGAGATGTAGTTCTTGTCGGCGAGTTCGCGCAAGGCACGGTCGGACATCCCGGCGATCACCTGCTCGAATTCGTAGAGGTTGCGGGCGCGGGCCGTCACCCGGCCGGTGCGGGGGTCGGTGACGACGAAGTCGCCGAAACCGAATTCCCGGCCGATGTAGTCCGACACCTCCTGCGTGAGGGTCTTGGAGCGTTTGTGCACGAAGCCCACGCCGAGCTGTTCCGCCACGGCGCGCATGCTCTCCTGCGAAGACTGCATGAGATACGGCAGCGTGGGATTCTCCTGGCGCACCAGGCGGCACAGGTCGATGCCGGCGTCGATCTTCTCCTGCTCCGGCCGGTCGCCCTGATGGACGACGAAACCGACGTCGGAGATGACGCCGATGATGTTGGACTTGTATTTCTGATAATAGTCGTAGGCCTCGTCGTAGCACGTGGCCATCAGGATCTTGGGGCGGGCGCGCTTGCGCAGGAACTGTTGCTCCTCGTTGAGCGCGTCGCGCACCGCCTCGCTGTTCTGCTGAAGGACCAGCTTGTAGAGCAGCGGCAGGTAGGTTGAGTAGTAACGCACGGAGTCTTCTACCAGCAGGATCACGCGGGCCCCCATCTCCAGGCAGTCATGCTCGGCGTTGAGCTTGTCTTCGAGGAGCTTGATGATGGCGATGAGCACGTCGGTGCTGTTGTTCCAGCAGAAGACGTAGTCGATGCCGGCGTGGTCGCTCTCCGCGATGCGGCGGTAGATCTCCCGGGAGAAGGAACTCAGCAGGACGATCGGGATGGCGGGCGCCAGTTCCTTGGCCTGCACCGAGAAGCCGAACACGTCGAGTTTGCCGACGTTGTACATCGTGATGATGAGGTCGAAGTGCGTGTCTTCCCGGAGCACGTCGATGGCTTCGAGGGTGGATTCCGCCCGCACGATGGCCGGCGGATTGCTCAGGTTGAGTTCCGCGTAGTCCTGCGAGATCTGGGCCTCGATGTGTCCGTCCTCCTCGAGGGAGAAACTGTCATAGTTGTTGCAAACCAGGAGGATCCGGCGGATCCTCCTGGCCATCAATTGTGTATAATCCGTGTTACTGCTCATATCGTCTGTTTAGACCAGGCCCTGGTCCACCATGGCGTTGGCCACCTTGATGAAGCCGGCGAGGTTGGCACCCTTGACGTAGTTGATGTAGCCGTCCTCCTCGGTGCCGTACTTGATGCAGGCAGCGTGGATGTCGGACATGATGCGGTGCAGGTGCTGATCGACTTCTTCGGAGGTCCACTTCTGGCGGATGGAGTTCTGGGTCATCTCCAGGCCGGATGTCGCCACGCCGCCGGCGTTGGACGCCTTGCCCGGCGAGTAGAGCATCTTGTGGCTCTGGAAGATGGCGATGGCCTCGGGCGTGGAGGGCATGTTGGCACCCTCGACGACGCACCAGCAGCCGCCCTTCACCAGATTCTCCGCATCGGCCTTCTCGATTTCGTTCTGCGTGGCGCAAGGGAGCGCGATGTCGCAGGGGATGCGCCAGGGGCGCTCGCCCGGGAAGTACTGGGCCTGCGGGTACTTGTTGACATATTCTTTGATACGGCCGCGGCGGATGTTCTTGAGTTCCAGCACATATTTGTGCTTCTCCTCATCCAGTCCTTCAGGGTCGTAGATAAAGCCGTCGGAGTCGGACAGGGTCACGACCTTGGCTCCCAGCGCCATCGCCTTCTTGGCGGCGTACTGGGCCACGTTGCCGGAGCCGGACACGACCACGGTCTTGCCCTCGAAGCTCTCCCCGCGCGTGGCGAGCATCTCCTGGGCGAAGTAGCAGACGCCGTAGCCGGTGGCTTCCGTGCGGAGGAGACTGCCTCCCCAGCCGAGGCCCTTGCCGGTCAGCGTGCCCGTAAATTCGTCGCGCAGGCGCTTGTACTGTCCGAACAGGAAGCCGATCTCGCGGCCGCCCACGCCGATGTCGCCGGCCGGCACGTCGGTGTCGGCGCCGATATGGCGCTGCAGTTCGGTCATGAAGCTCTGGCAGAAGCGCATCACCTCGGCGTCGGACTTGCCGCGCGGGCTGAAGTCGGAGCCGCCCTTGCCGCCGCCCATCGGGAGGGTGGTCAGGGAGTTCTTGAAGGTCTGCTCGAAGGCCAGGAACTTCAGGATGCTGAGGTTGACGCTGGCATGGAAGCGGATACCGCCCTTGTAGGGGCCGAGGGCACTGTTCATCTGGACGCGGTAGCCGCGGTTGATGTGGATCTCTCCCTTGTCATCGGTCCAGGGGACGCGGAACATGATGACGCGCTCCGGTTCGACCATGCGCTCGAGGATCTTGAGATCCATCAGATGGGGATACGAGGTGACATAAGGTGCTACACTCTCCACCACCTCACGGACAGCCTGGTGGAATTCTTTTTCCCCAGGGTTGCGTGCGATCAGCTCATCCATGAAGCGATCGACGTAGTTCTGTGTGAATTTGTCCATACTATGGGAATTTAACTAACCGGACCCAAATTTAAGAAAAAATCCGGAAATCCGTCATGGGCGGGGTGATTTTTTTCTCCGGCCCCCCGCTTCTTTGTTCAGCAGGAGACCCCTGTCCCGGAAAACCGTGGCCGCCCATGGCCCCGTGAATGGGAGGGGCCCGCGCCGAAGGCGTGGGAGGGATAGCGCGAAGCGCGTAG
>CAMHIP010000032.1 GCA_946185205.1 uncultured Bacteroidales bacterium
GAGCCGGTGTCCTTATTGGACTTCCCGTACTTCGCGAAAATCTCTTGCTTCTTCTCAGGCATCAAATATTCAGCCATCTCTCAGCAAAAAAATTAAGGGTTAATATGCATCCTTCCTCCCACAACGGGAAAAAGCGTGCAAATTTAGACATATTTCTCGAAATTCCAAAACCTTGCGGGTTTTTCAGGTCCGGCAGGCAGTATTTTCCGAACACCTGCGTTATCTTATTGTCGAATTATCTCTAATGTTGTATATTTGCCGCGATGAAAAAAACCAATTATCTGCTGTTGGGGTGTATTTCCTTCCTGCTGGCAGGCGCACTGCCCGCCCGTGCACAGGCCCCCGATGAGCTGCAGGCCTTCCAACAGGCCGCCGGCGACCGCTCCGCCCTCTTCCGGGGGAGGCAGGCGGTCCGTTACACTTTTCAAGTCAACGGCAACCCCTACTGGTACTTTCCCGACTTCGAGCGCGGAGACATCCTCTGTGAGGGAAATTTCTACCGGGACGTACCGATCAACATAGACGCCCGGGAGCAGCGGGCCCTGGTCCAGCTCTCGTCCGGCGTATTCGCCGTCGCCCTCTCTCCGGCCCAGGCGCCCTCCTTCACGATGGGGAAGCGGCGTTTCATCGGCGCCGGACCGGGCGAAGCCCTGCCGGAAGGATTCTATGAGGTGTTCGGCAACGGACCGGAGCACGTGTACAAGCATGTTGCCAAATACCTGAATTCCAGCGTAGCCAACATGAACGGCGATCCGATCGGCTACTACGATCCGGACTACAAGAGCCACATCCTGCGCTATTTCGCCCTCCGCGTCACCTACTATTTCCAGGACGCGGACGGCAACATCTCCCGTTTCAAGGGCCGCGGCGCCCTGCTCCGCAAGTTCCCGGGACGCCGGAAAGAAATCCGCCAGGCCCTGCAGGCCGCCGGCATGGACCGTTCCTCCATCCCGTTTGACAGCTATTGCGAAGCGGTCCTCAATTCAGCCTCCGCCCGATGAAAACATTCCTCCGCCCTCTCCTGCTGCTCGGCGCCCTGCTCTGCGCCGGCAGCCTCAGCGCGCAGGACCTCCTGGAGGTCAAGCGTGTAGAACTGGACTCGCTCGTACATTTCCTGCGCCGCGAGTTCCAGCCCGATATCTATTATGTCAAGGATGCCGCCGAGCAGTCCACCTTCAGCGTCAGCGCCCCGCGGAACGCCTTCCTCGAAGCCGCTTTCGATGCGCTCCGCGAGAAGGGCTACATCATCAGCAGCTACGGCTCCGCCCGCTTCATCCTGCACAGCAAATCCGTCTTCACCTCCCTGCCCGCCGGCTATTTCGACGACGGCCGCAGCCTGGCCGACGACAGCGGCCTGCAGCAGTACCTCGCCGAGCAGAGCGCCGTGGTGACCTTCCAGAACAAGGTCTATGAGATCGGCGAAAGCAGCGCCGGACGCCGCGGCAAGGTCTATGTGAGCGGCCACGTCCGCGACATCTCGTCCGGGGAGCCCCTCACCGGCGTGTCCGTCTATGACGACAAGACCGGCGCCTACACCGTCACCGACGCGGCCGGTTTCTACCGCGTAGCCCTGCCGGTCGGGGACAACATCCTCAACCTGAGCGGCTACTCGCTGGACGACATGCGCCTGACGCTCAAGGTCTGGGACGACGGCACGCTCGACGTCGTGATGAAAGAGAAGGTGCTCGCCCTCACGGGCGCCGTGGTCTCGGCCGACGCCGTGTCCCACCACCGCGACGCCAAGATGGGCATCGAGCGCGTGCGGATGGAGGTCATCAACAAAATTCCGTCCGCCTTCGGCGAAGGCGACATCATCAAGGCCGTCCTGACCCTGCCGGGCGTCAAGTCCGTGGGCGAGGCGTCCAGCGGCTTCAACGTCCGGGGCGGCTCCACCGACCAGAACCTCGTCCTGTTCAACGACGGGACCATCTACAACCCCACGCACCTGTTCGGCATTTTCTCCGCCTTCAATCCGGAGATCATCAGCGAAGTGGAGCTCTACAAGAGCAGCATTCCCGCCGAATTCGGCGGCCGCATCTCGTCCGTGCTCGACGTGCGCAGCCGCGAAGGCAACGCCAACAAGATCTCCGGCTCGGCCGGCATCGGCTTGCTGACCAGCCGCTTCCAGCTCGAAGGTCCGCTCGTCAAGGGCAAGACCACCTTCATCCTGGGCGGGCGCACCACTTATTCCAACTGGATCCTGAACCTGCTGCCCAAGGACAGCGAGTTCGCCGGCGGCCACGCCTCCTTCAGCGACGTCAACGCCAGCCTGACCCACAAGATCAACGACGCCAACACCATCCAGGCCTACGCCTACTGGTCCCGGGACGGCTTCTCCTTCCCGATAGACCCGGCCTTCCGCTATTCCAACCTCAACGCCTCGGCGAAATGGCGCAGCCGCCTGTCCGGACGGCTCAACCTCACGCTCTCGGCCGGCTACGACCGCTACGGCGCCCGCCTGGAAAACAGTCTGGGCCAGAACCAGCATTCCGGCTACGCCGTCGATACGCGGATCCACCAGGGCTTCGCCAAACTCAATTTCCGCTATGCGGTGAGCGACGCGCACGACCTTTCCTTTGGCGCCAACGCCATCTACTACCACCTGCAGCCCGGCGCCATGAGCCCGCTCTACGAGGATTCGCTCGTCAAGAACTGGAGCCTGGACGGCCAGGATGCGGTGGAGCCGGCCCTGTATGCCAGCGACAGCTGGACCGTCAGCCCGCAGCTGACCCTGGAAGGCGGCCTCCGCCTGAGCGGCCTGCTGGCCCTGCATCCGTCCCGTTTCTACCTGACCCCGGAGGTCCGCCTGTCGGGCAAATACTCCCTGCGGGACAACCTTTCCATCAAGGCCGGCTTCAACACGATGAGCCAGCACATCCACCTCATCTCCAACACCTCCTCCATCTCCCCGATCGACACCTGGCAGTTGTCCGACGAGCACATCCGGCCGCAGACCGGCTGGCAGGCCGCCGCCGGCCTCTACTGGACCGTCGCGGACGGCACCGTCGATCTCACCCTGGAGGGCTACTACAAGCGCTCGGCCCATCAGCTGGACTACAAGTCAGGCGCCACGACGCTGATGAACCCGCACCTGGCGGACGACCTCGTGGAGACCTACGGCAAGGCCTATGGCGTGGAGCTGATGGCCAAGAAGACCTCCGGCAAACTCACCGGCTGGATCTCCTATTCCTATTCGCGCTCCCTGCTGCGCGAGATGCTCGACCGCGGCGTGGAGACCATCAACGGCGGCGCCTGGTACAACGCCCCGCATGACAAGCCGCACGAGGTCAAGCTCGTGGGCAACTACAAGTTCACCCACCGCTACTCCCTGTCCGTCAACCTCGACTATTCCACGGGGCGGCCCGTCACCCTGCCCATCGGCACCTACGAGTACGGCGGCGGCATCCGCCTGGCCTACTCGCAGCGCAACACCTACCGCATCCCGGACTACTTCCGGCTGGACCTCGCCGTCAACATCGACCCCGGGCACTACCTGAGGCAGTTCTCGCACATGTCCTGGACCATCGGCGTGTATAACGTGACGGCCCGCAAGAACGCTTATTCCGTGTTCTTCAACGGCACCGACAGCTACATGCTCTCGGTCTTCGCCTGCCCCATTCCGTATATCAACCTCAACCTGAAGTTCTGATGGACACGAAATACATTTTCCGCACGGCACTTCTGTCCTCCGTCCTGCTGGCAGCCGCCTCCTGCATCTATCCCTTCGAGCCGGAACTGCCCTCGGTCACGGAGGCGCCGCTCGTGGTCGAAGGCGACATCCACATCGGAGGCCAGACCACGCTCCGGCTGAGCCACGTCAAGAGTTTTTATGAGACGGAAAACGCCTCTTCCATCTACGTCCGGGGCCATATCGAAGGAGAAGACGGCACCACGGTCCAGGGGCAGGGTTTCTTCGTTCCAGGGGGCATCAACCTCCCCTACAGCGACGGCGTCTACAGCGACGGCGCCAACCAGCTCTGGTTCGACACCGCCAACCTGCGTCCGGACCAGCGCTACCGGCTGCACTTCTCCACCCTCACGCAGGGAGGGGACGTCCTCAACAGCTTCGAGTCGGACTGGCTCCAGCCCGCTCCCGCACCCACCATCGACGGCCTGTCGTACAGCCTGCACGAAGAGCTGGACCAGCTCTGGATCGGCCTGACCATGCACGGCAACGGCTCCAAGTATTTCCGCTGGACCTTTTCGGAAGTCTGGGAGTACCACAGCGATATCAACTCCAATTTCGAGTACCACCCCGAAAGCCGCACGATCACATCCAACTTCGACAAGCCCACCCTCTATTACTGCTGGAGCCGGTACAACTCCCCGCAGATCAACATCTTCTCCACCGCCAACCAGACGGAGGACCGCTTCGAGGAACTGGCATTCCACCGCATCGGCCGCACGGACAAGCGCCTGCAGATCCTGTACCACATCACCGTCCGGCTGGAGGGCATGACCGAAGACGCCTACAACTACTGGAACAATATCCAGCAGGGGTCCGAAGGGCAGGGATCGATCTTCTCACCGACTCCCAGCGAGATGGCCAGCAATGTCCGCTGCGTCACCGACCCCGGCCTGCAGGTGATCGGCTACCTCAACGCCTCCGTCCAGGCGGAAGCCGATATGTACTACGACAACAAGCAGGTCGGCTTCTACAAGGCCTCCTCGTCCCGCAACATCCGCGACGACCAGAAGGTCTCCGTCAACCGGCCGGACTCCATGGCCTATTGGTATGCCCGCTCCTATCTGCCTTATTCCGCGATCTATGAAGACATGAGCGACGCGCCGTCCCATTACATGTGGACCCCCAAACCCTGCATCGACTGCCGGCTGCAGGGCGGCTCGAAGAACAAACCGGAAGGCTGGCCCAACGACCACAGATAAACGCCGCATATGAAAAGATTTTTACCGTTATATCTTCTTCTGTCTCTGACTTTCCTGCCCCTGGCCGGGGCGGAACGCATCCGGGAGCGGGTCTATGTATCCACCGACCGGGAAGTCTATGTGGCAGGAGACGCCGTGTGGATGTCCGCCTGGTGCGTGGATGCGTCCACCGGCAGACTCTCCTCCTTCAGCAAGACCGCCTACGTGGAGATCCATTCTCCCGAAGGGATGGTCCAGACCGCCAAGCTGGCCCTGGACGGCGGACGCGGTGCCGGGCAGCTGACCCTGCCCAGCACCCTGCCTACCGGCAACTACCGGCTGCTCGCCTACACCAAGCTGGGCGCTTCGGAAGAAGGATTCGATCCGCTCACCGGCGCCCGCACCCTGTCGGTGTTCAATACCCTTTCCACGGAGCGCAGCAACGTGCAGGTCGTGGAGCAGGCCCCGCAGCCCGACCGCCTGCCCGTCTCCGGCTCCCTGACCATCTCCGCCCGGGAGGCCTCCCCCTCCGGCACGGCCCGGCTGGTCGTGGAGAACACCGGATCGGAGCGCATCAGCTTTTCGCTGGGCGTTCGGCACGAAGACGGCATCCCGGCCCCGGCGGGAAAGCGGATCGGCGATTTCGTCCGTGAGGTGCAGGCCCTGCCCGCCGCCCGCGGATTCGACAGAAGCGTCGTACCCGAATACGAGGGCGAGATCATCCAGGCCCGCGTAAGCGGCATCGACGACGCCGGCCTGCAGGCCATAGGAGACAAGTATGCCTTCATCTCCTCGCCCGGCAGCGGAGACTACCTCTACACCGAGATCATCGCCCCGGACGGCTCCGCTTCCTTCTTTACATCCAACATCTACGGGCACCAGGACATGTTTCTCGAAATCGAGAACCTGGAGCGCGACCAGGTCTGCCACCTGGAAATCCTCAGCCCCTTCCTCAACCTGCCCGCCGGGGACATCCCCGCCCTGATGATGAACCGCAGCTGGGCGCAGGCCCTTGAGCTGCGCGGCCTGGGCATGCAGCTGGAGAAGAATTTCGACGCGGACACGCTCTACACCGCCCTGCCCGTCCGGCAGCACAAGGTGTTTGACGAGCGGGCGCGCACCCGCTACATCCTGGACGACTACACCCGCTTCCCGATCATGGAGGAGCTCTTCATCGAGTTCATCCCCGAGCTCCGCATCCGCCGGGTAGATGGCCGGCGCGAACTCCAGGTGCGGGCCGAAGACCAGCAGGGCGGATTCTATTTCCCGAGCAGCAGCGCCCTCGTGCTGCTGGACGGCATCCCCGTGCTCGATCACGAGAAGCTCTTCGCCTACGATCCGCTGCTCGTCCACCATATCGACATCTATTCCAACGCCTACTTCCTCGGCATCCGGGGCTTCAACGGCGTCGTCAATTTCGTGACCTACAAGGGAACCCTGCCCGGCATGCAGTTCGAGGACAATGTCCGCATCGTGGACTTCCAGGGCTGCTCGCTGCCGCTTGCCTACACCTGCGCGGGCGTCGGCCGGGACTACCCCGACTACCGCCAGACCCTCTACTGGCATCCGCTGCTGACCCTCGCCCCGGGCGAGCGGATGGAGCTGGAATGCAAAACGCCCGCCTACAGCGGACGTTTCGAAGCGGTTGCGGAAGGACTGACCGAGACCGGAGAACCCGTCTCGGCCGGCGCTACGCTGGACGTTCGATGAGCGGCAGGCCGCGGCTCCTGAGCAGGGCGTTGTAGCGGTCGATCACTTCCTCCACACAGTCCTCCCACGAGCGGACGATGGTCTTGGACGCCTGCACGCCCACGCGGTGCACGCGCTCCGGGTCATGGACCAGTTCGCGCAGCAGTTCCGCCATCTTGTCGGGATCGTTGTCCACCAGGAAACCGTTCTCTCCGTCCCGGAGGATGGTCGCGGCCGTCGCGCCCTTCGCCATGACGGCGGGGGTATGCAGGGCAGCGGCTTCCCGCACGACGAGCGGGGCGTTGTCGTAGAGCGAGGGGAAGAGGAAGAGGTCGGAAGCGGCATAGTAGTCCGTGAGTTTCGAACGGTCGGTGATGGAGCCCACGAAGGTCACCTTGCCGTCCAGGCCCTTCTCGGAGACCAGCTGCTTCATCTCTTCGGCGGCATAGCCCACGCCCACGAAGTACATGCGGAAAGGCACGTCCTCCATACGGGCGAGACTCTCGATGATCAGGCGCGGATTCTTCTGCCAGATGTGCTGGCCCACGAAGAGCATCACGAATTCGTCCGGCGCGATGCCCAGCCGCTGCCGGGCTTCGACAAAGTACTTCTCCGGATAGTCCGCCACCAGGTCGGACCCGTTGTCCATCACCTCCACGTGGCCCTTGAAGCCATATTCGCGGATCACGTCGATGACCGACTCCTGCGGGACCCAGACCAGGTCGGCCCGCTCATAGAAATCGACGATGGCATCGACCACCATATCCACGGCCAGCTTGGGCAGGACCGGGGCGAAGTCGTCGCGGTATTTGGAGTGGAACGTGGCCACGAGCGGGATTTTCTGCAGCCGTGCGATGCGCAGGGCCGCGGAGCCGGAGGAGAAGGGACAGTGGGCGTGGACGATCTTGAAGCGCGTCGTGGCCACCTTCGCCAGGTAGGTCGGGTCGATCTCGGCGATGCCGGTCACATAGGGATGCCGCTTGGGCACCGGGATGGAGAAATAGTCGAAGACCTGGTAGTCGTGCACGCTGTAGTCCGTCCCCGGGACATTGGGCGTGATCACGGCCACGCCGCCCACCTTCTTCTGGATCCAGTAGGCATAATTCTCCATGCACACGGACACACCGTCCATCACGGGCGGGAAAACGTCACAGAACAGGCCTACGTTGGCGTGTTCCGGAGAAAAGATAGTCGGTCTGTCCATGGGGCTACGCTCCTATTCCCATCCAGCCCAGGTTGCCGGTGAAATACAGCACGGCGAATGCAATGACCAGCAGCGCGATCAGCCAGCACAGGCACTTGCGCCACCAGGGCGTCTTCCTGGCATACGGATCATCCAGCTTCATCTTGGGATACTTGGCCACGCTCGTCAGGGTCTTGCCGAAGAGGATGTTGACGAGGACCTGGGAGTTGATGGCCCAGCCGTTGGCATTGAGCACGGGGCCCAGGTTGCGCTTGCGCAGCTTGCGCCAGGCGATGAAGCAGGACGGGCCGGAGATGAGGAGCATGACGGCCGCGATGATGATGAGCCACTGCCACCAGGTCAGGCTCTTGACGGCCGCGCCGATGGCCACGAGCACGGCGCCGATGCCGGCCAGGGCCATGCCCACGGCCGCCGCGATGCCGGCGAACTTGGCGATGTCGAACGGCTGCTTGGCGCCGGCCGGGCCGGCGTCCGCCGAGGCCGTCAGCTTGGACAGCGCGGCGGCGTCCTTGTCGGCCGCCGACTTGTCGATCTTTTCGGAGATGAAGTTCGACACCTTGCGGTAAGGGGCCCAGAAGGCGGCCTTGACGCTGATCGGATTCTCGACCACCTTGGTGATCACGGCATCCCAGTCGCCGCCGTCCAGGTCATAGAACAGGCCGTTCTTGCCGGGACGCAGGTCGCGGGTGCTGCCGTCGGTCATCACGGCCACGATGTCCATCGTCTCCCCCTTGGTCTTGGAGGTACACTTGCAGTAGAGCAGGAACATCCCGCTGAGCTTGGGCATGTCGCCGTGTGCGCCCATGTCGCTGACCTTGATACAGAGGTCGCAGCAGCGCTCGTCGATATAGAGCCGGCCCACTTCGAACATGCCGCGGGTCCCTTCCTTACGTCCGTAGAAATCAGTAAAGATCACGTAGTTGCGCAGCAGTTTCGCGAAGTCGCGGTACAGCAGCAGCAACTTCTTCACGTCGTCGATCGAAGCGGCTTCCGCCTCCAGCGCCTTGTCGGCGTCGATGAGGGCGAGCAGATCCGCCTTGCGGTCCGCCTTGAGCAGGGCCCTGACCTCGTCGATGCCCAGGGCCTCGACGGCGTCGCCCTTCTTCTCCGAGAGCCAGGCGGTATAGGGCGCGAACTTCGCCAGCACGGCGTTCCACTGCGCCTCGTCGATGGCCTTCGCCTTCGGGAAATCGACGTCCAGCACCAGCGCCTTGACGGCGTCGAACTGGGCCTGCCAGGCGGGGTTGACGGCGTCGAAGGGCAGGACGGCCTCTTTCGTCGGCCGCGCGAGCGGACACGCCGCGATCTCTTCGCCCTGCGTGGCCAGGTTCTGGCCGCTGATGGCGCCCACGCGCTCGGCCGACACATCCACGGCGGCCGTGACGGCTTCGTCGAAACGGATCAGCTTGCAGCGCATGAAGTAGTCGGCCACCTTGTCCTTGATGGCTTCGCAGGCGGCCAGGGCGGCGGCGGTGTTGTCTCCATAGGGGAAAATCGCGGCCTTTCCGGCCTCGGCGGCCTCCTGCCAGGCGGCGTACTCCGAGAGCGCCGTGTAGAAAGCCTCGATATGCTCCGCCGTGATGCCGGGCTCGCCGCTGCGGTCGGTGGCGGAGCCCGTCTTCTCCACGATCGTGGCGATCAGGGTCTTGAGCGCTTCTTCGTCCGCGGAGGCAGGCGTGATCACGCCGTCTCCGTTGAACTGCGTCCCCGCGAAGATGGCCACGCTGTCGGCCGCCTCGTCCGCCGTGACGCTGTCCTTCTCCAGGCCCAGGTTGGCGAGGATCTGCTTGGCGGAGTCATAGAGTTTCCGCCCGGCTTCGCAGTCCGTATTGATGCCGTCGAGCTTCAGTTCGCTTTCTCCCTTGAGAATCGCGTCCCGGTCCCGGACGACGGAAGTCAGCCACTGCGCAGCGGCTACGACTTCCTGCACGCGGACACGCCCGTCTCCGTCCGTGTCGATCAGCTGAAGGGTGCGCGCGTCGATGGCCAGGTCCTTCGTCGGGCAGCTCAGCACCGTCCAGAGTTTCTGATCCAGCTCGCCCAGGTGGGCGATATCCTCGCCCGAGGTGATGTTTACCCGGACCACGCCCCCGAGGGAGCAATACTTCCAGGGATATCCTTGAGGTTGTTTCTTTGCCATATATTGTGGTTTTGATTAGACGTTTCCCACAAATATAGGCATTTTTCCGTATATTCGGACTACGAAGCCGTCCCGGCAGCATAAGCGTAGTTTCCCGCCGGGACGGTGAAGACCCGGCCGTCGGGCAGGCGGACTTCGGCCCCGAAGCCGTCCGGGACGCTGATTTCCACGGTCCAGTGCGTCCCGTCGGGGGTCCGGGTCCAGTCGCAGCGGGCCGGGCCGCCGGCCGTCTGCAGGGAGGTCCGGGCCCAGGTCACGTCCCCCGCCATCTGCGGCTGGAAGACGATGTGGTGCGGGGCATCGGGACGGATGCCGCCCAGACCGCCGTAGAGCCATTCCATCAGGTGTCCGAGCATCAGGTGGTTGTTGGACACGTCATCGTAGGCCTGCCAGCTCTCCGTGAGCGCAGTGGCGCCTTTTTTCAGCTGATATGCGTAGCCGGGGATGGCGTCGTTGTGGTTCATCCTGTAGATGATGTCGCTCCGGCCGTTCTGCTGCAGGACCTGCACGACGTAGCGGTAGCCGACGTCGCCGGCGGTCAGCGCGTAGCCGCGCGACTCGATGTCACGCACGAGCGCATCCAGCGCCTGTCCCCGCCGCTCCTCCGGGACCAGCCCCATGTAGAGAGCCATGGCAAGTCCCGCCTGGCTCCCCTTCTCATAGACCGTCTTCCCGCCGTTGTAGAACCGTTCGTTGAAAGCCTTCCGGACCTGTGCGGCCGTCCCGGCATAGCGGGCGGCATCCGCGTCCCGGCCCAGATGGCGGGCGATCTGCTCCATCGTGGCGATGAGGTAATGGTATGTGGCCGTGGCGGAGAGCGCGACGCTGGTCAGCTGCGCCTTGCCGGGCCGCTCCGGGCCGATGTCGAACCAGTCGCCGAGGCCGTAGTCCAGGATGCCGCCTTCGGAGCGGGACGCGAGATAGTCCAGATAGCGCTTCATCGCCGGATAGTGTTTGCGCAGGGCGGAGTCGTCGCCGTACCAGCACCAGGTATACCAGGGGCAGAGGATGAACGAGGCACCCCATTCCGGGGTATCCTCAAAGCCGCTGCCCGGCTCGAACGGCGTATATTCCGGGGCGGTGGTGGGGATGGCGCCGTCCGGATGCTGCGAATCGGCCAGGTCGTCGGCGATCTTGTTCATCAATTCGCGCATATCGTAGCGGTACATCATCGAATGCGCCATCAGGTGGTTCTGCTCCTGCCAACCCAGTTTCTCGCGGGTGGGACAGTCCGTGGTGATGCTCACGAGATTGCTGCGGATGGCCCAGTCGATCAGCTCGTGGATGCGGTTGAAGAGGGTGTCGGAACAGGCGAAACTTCCCACCTCCGGTGCGTCCGTGGTCGTGTGCAGGCCCGTGAGTTCCAGCAGCTCCACCCCTTCGCCGGCCTCGGCCCGGACGTAGCGGAATCCCGTGTAGGAGAACGCCGGCTGCCATGTCTCGCCGCGCGGGTCGCCCCGCAGGGTGTAGGTCCAGGTGTAGCCGGGCAGGCTGCGCTGATAGATGTCGCCGTCGCGGAGCACCTCCGAGGGCCGGAGCGTGATCTGCCGCCCCGCAGGGCCCTTCACGCGGATGCGGACGATGCCGGAGCTGTTCTGCCCGAGGTCATAGAGTCCCGGGGCGATCTGCCTGGAAGGAAGTTCCTGCCGGACGCGGACAAAGGTACCGGGGCGCTGCAGCACCAGCGGGACCTCCCAGTGGGGGCGCGTGGCCACGGCCGGACGGGGCGCAGGCCGGACGGTCGCGTCATGCCACTCGCCGGCGTAGATGCTGGCATAGCGGACGGGGGACGGCGATGCCGTCCAGGAAGTGTCGCTCACCAGGTCCTCCGTCCGGCCGTCCGCATACGCGACATGGAGGCGGAAGAGCAGTTTCGGCGCCCCGGCGGAGCCGGCCATCTTGTGGTAGCCCCGGACGGGAATGTCGTACATCCCGCCGCCGAGCCGGACGCGGACCGACACCTTCCCGCGCCGGGCCTTCCGGAGGAGCGAGGTCACGTCGAACTCATTGTACATCACGCGCTTGTTGTAGAGCGTCCAGCCCGGGGAAAGGAAATCATCCCCGACCGTCTCGCCGTTCAGCGTGAGCGTGTACTGGCCGAGCCCGCAGATGTCCAGCCGGGCGCTCCGGACCCTGCCGTGCAGGCGGAAGTCCCGCGAGAGTTCGGGGAGCGTGTATTCCTTGAGCGAGCGGCCCTGCGGGGAATCTTCCGCCAGCAGGTGGACGTGGGGGAACAGGATGGTCGAATCGGGCTCCATCGCGATCCACTGCGCCCCGGCGAAAGGGTCGGAGTCATCCGGAAGGGCAGGGACGGCCGGGCCCTGGCAGGCCAGCAGGGAGAGGAGCAGGAGGAGGGAAAGTCTCGGCAGTTTCATGGCAGTCGGCAATCAACAAGGTAAAGATACGCTTTTTACGCTTGCTTTTTCCGCATGCAGCGATTAAATTTGCGATATGAGAACCACAATACCCATCCTCCTGGTCGCGGCCGCCCTGGTGCTGCCGCTCACCGCACAGGCGCAGGAGCGCCTCCACCGCATGTACGATCCCGCTTTCCAGGCCCCGGAACACATCCGCGACGCCTCCCTCTACGGCAAGACCCTGGTCATCTTCGGCGACAGCTATGTCCAGAACCACGTCCGCCCCGTCGAGGAGACCTGGCACTACAAGCTGGCCGCCAAATACAACATGGAATACCGCAACTTCGGCTGGAACGGCAACTGCGTCGCCTACGACCGCACGGCGGAGAACTTCGGCCCGGCGATGTACGAGCGTTACCAGGTCCTGCCGGAGCACGCGGACTACGTGATCGTCTGCGCGGGGCACAACGATGCCTCCCGGATGGCCCGCAGCGGTGAAGGGACGGACTTCTTCCGCGAGAAGCTGAAAGTCCTGTGCGAAGCGCTGATCCACAAGTATCCCGGCGCCAAGCTCTGCTTCGTCACGCCCTGGGCGGTGCCCCGCCCGATGTTCCCGGAGATGACGGCCGTCCTGCTGGAGGTCTGCGCCTCCTACAGCATCCCGGTCTTCGACGCCACCCGCAACAGCGGCATCTACGTGATGGACGAGCAGTTCCGCTCCCTCTATTTCCAGTCGCCCGGCGACACGGCCCACCTCAACGCGGCCGGCCACGACCTGTTCCTGCCCAAGATGGAGCATTTCCTGCTGGGGCTGTAAACATTCACCGCCATGAGAAAACTGAACTGCCTGTTCTTGCTTGGCGCCCTGCTGCTCTGCAGCCCGATCGGCGCCCAGGAGGTCAGCTATCCGCTGGGACAGCTGCCCTACGACAACCCCTTCGCCTTCGGGCAGGATATGTCTTTCGTGCTCCAGGCCGAGCAGCGCGGACGCGTCTTCTCCGACACCGACGGTACGCAGAAGAGCCCCTGGCAGATCTTCCGCGAGCACGGCTGGAACTGGGCCCGCCTGATGATCTGCAACGAGCCCTCCCGGCTGGGCCAGGGCCTGGACTACGTCCTCGCGGGAGCGCAGAAACTCAAGGAGTACGGCTACCATTTCGCCCTGGACTTCATGATGTCCGACGGCTGGTCCAACCCGATGACCCAGCCCACGCCCGCGAGTCTCAGGGACCTGCCCCACGCGCAGCGCGTGCAGGCCTGGCATGACTACGTGCTGCGCGTGATCTCGGCGCTCAAGGCCCAGGGTACCACCCCGGAGATCGTCCAGGTGGGCAACGAGATCGGCAATGGTGCCTTCTGGCCCGACGGCCGCATCTACTACGGGGCGGAGAAGCGTACGCAGAGCCGCTGGAAGGAGTTCACCGACTACCTCACCGCCGGCTGCCGCGCCATCCGCGAGGTGGAGCCGGCCATCCGGATCATGCTGCACGTGGACTTCGGCGGCGACCTGGAGATGAGCGACATCTTCTTCGGCAAGATGGAGGAATACGGCGTGGATTACGACGTGATCGGCTTCTCCTTCTACCCCTGGTCGCACGGCACGCTGATGGACCTGCGCGACAATCTCTACTACACCATCCGCAAGTACCGCAAGCCGGTCTATGTGATCGAGACCGGCTACTACAGCGTCCCGTCCAACTACTTCGAGCGCAAAGGCATCCGCGGCCCCGTGCCGGAGACCCCGCAGGGGCAGAAAGAGTGGATGCAGGCCGTGGCGGAGGTCGTGATGGCGGCGCCGGACCACCTGGGCCGCGGCGTGTTCTGGTGGGAGCCCATGTCCCGCGGACGCGGCTTCTTCGACGACGCTACGGGGATTGCGAAACCCATCATGGGAGCCTTCGACAAATACGCCCTTCCTTCCGTCCGCCCGGACGGCAACCCCCGCATCTGGGACTTCGAGGAGGGCGAACGGCCATGAGTTGCTCCCTTCAGGACAGGACAGTCGTCGGCATCGGGGAGACGGTGCTGGACATCGTTTTCAAAGGAAATCAGCCGCAGGCGGCCGTGCCGGGCGGGTCGGTCTTCAACGCGATGGTCTCGCTGGGGCGGACCGCCGGAAAGCAGTTTCCAGGGACCCGTCTCGTCATGGCTTCCCAGACGGGCACCGACGCCGTGGCGGACCTAATCACGGATTTCATGCGGCAGAACGGCCTGGACACCGCCTGCATCCAGCAGGATTCCGGCCAGAGCACGGTCTCGATGGCCCTGCTGGACGAGCACAACAACGCCCGCTACGAGTTCTTCCGCGACACGTCGCTGCCGCCGTTCCGTACGCCGCAGATCGGCTTCCGGGCGGAGGATATCCTGCTTTTCGGCTCCTTCTTCGCCGTGAGCGGAGCCACCGGGCCGCAGACGCGGGCGCTCGCGCAGGCAGCGCGGGAGGCAGGAGCCCTCATCTATTATGACATCAATTTCCGCAAGAACCATCCGGCGGATCCTGCGACGGTCCGGGAGAATATCGCCCTGTGCGACATCGTACGCGCTTCGGACGAGGACATCGAGGCCCTCTGGGGCGAGAGGGATCCCGAGCGGGCGTACCGGGAGCGCATCGCGCCGTACTGCCCCAACTACATCTGCACCCGGGGCGCCCGGCCGGCGGAGGTCTTCTCTCCGGGCGTGCGCGTCACCTTCCCCACGGCGCCGGTCCCGCGGGTGGTCTCCACCATCGGCGCCGGAGACAATTTCAACGCCGGGATCGTCTATGGGATCCTGCGGCACGGCTTCACCCGCGAGCGGCTCGGGCGCCTGTCCGAAGCCGACTGGGCCCTGCTGGTCCCCACGGCGATGCGCTTCTCGGCGGAGGTCTGCGGGAGTATGCAGAATTATGTCGGACCGGACTTTCATGCATAAAAGGGATCCGTGACTCAGAAACAGCTGATTATGAACACGATATCATCCGCCAAATTACTACTGATCAACATTTTGTGTGTCACGGTGCTGGGGCTGGCGGCCACCGCTTCCCTGCGTGCCGGAGAGCCCTTCCGTTTCGGCAGCGCCGTCGCCCCGGACGGCCAGACCCTGTATGTCGATGGCACCGGCATTCTCCTGAACGGAGAATATGTCCTGCCCGTGATGGGCGAGATCCATTTCAGCCGCGTCCCCGAGCGGGACTGGGAGCGGGAGATCCGCAAGATGCAGGCCGGCGGCATCGACATCGCTGCCTGCTACATCTTCTGGGGCCACCACGAGCTGCAGGAAGGACAGATCGACTGGAGCGGCAACCGCAACCTGCGGAGGTTCCTGGAGGTCTGCCGCGACTGCGGCATGAAGGTCGTGCTGCGCGTGGGTCCTTTCTGCCACGGCGAAGTGTATCTCGGCGGCATCCCGGAATGGGTGGTGGACAAGGCGCTCGCCGATCCGGAGCAATTCCGCGTCCGCACCACCGCGCCCGGCTTCCTGGCAGCCGTATCGCGCTTCTATGACGCCATCGGCAAACAGGCGGAGGGCCTGCTCTGGAAGGACGGTGGCCCCGTGATCGGGGTACAGGTCGATAACGAGAGCAGCGGCCCCTGGCCGTATCTGGCCGCCCTCAAGCAGGCGGTCATCGCCGCCGGGATGGACGTGCCCTTCTATACCCGCACCGGCTGGCCGAAGATGCAGGGTCCGGCGGTGTTCGGCGAGATCCTGCCGCTCTACGGCGACTACGCCGACGGCTTCTGGGACCGCGTGCTGACCGACATGCCCGGCGACTACCGGGCGGCTTTCCGCTTCAAGGACAGCCGCCTGTCGGCGGTCATCGCCACGGAGGTCTTCGGTACGGACCAGAGCACGGAGATGAGCGCCGCAGACCGCGCCTATCCCTACCTGACCTGCGAACTGGGCGGCGGGATGATGCCCTCCTACCACCGCCGGATCCATATTTTCGACCGGGACGCCCTGGCGCTGGCCATCTGCAAGGTCGGCTCCGGCAGCAACCTGCCCGGCTACTATATGTACCACGGCGGCACCAACCCCTACTGCGCGGAGCACTCGATGGCGGAGTTCCAGGCCTCCAAATATACTTTCTGGAACGACCTGCCGCACATGACCTACGACTTCCAGGCGCCGCTCGGCGAAATGGGGCAGCCCAACCGCTCCTACCACCACCTCCGCCTGCTGCACCAGCTGCTGCGCGACTGGGGCGGCGAACTGGCCCCGATGCAGCCGGAATTCGGCGAAGGCCCGCTGCGCACCGCCACGCGCCGCACGGGGGACAAGGGTTTCGTCTTCGTCAACAACTATGAACGGATGGCGGAGCTCGGCGCGCAGCCCTGGACCTTCTTCGGCCGGGAGCTGACCGTGCCGGAAGGGGCGAGTTTCTGCTTCCCCTTCGGGCTGGATTTCAGGAGATTGCACATCGACTGGGCCACGGCGCAGCCCTTCTGCAAACTCCGCCGCGCGCTGTATTTCACGGCCGTCGAGGGGATCGAGCCCGTCCTGAGCATCGGCGGCAGGGAATACCGTCCCCGCCTGGACAAGCCTTTCCGCGTAAAGGGGGTCAAAATCGTGGTGATGAGCCCCCGGAAGGCGCAGACGGCCTACAAGGTCTCCGACCGCAGGGTCCGGTTCAGCGAGGGGATCCTGTACCGGGACGGCCGGCGGCTCGTCGAAGAACGCTGGGTGCCGGGAGCGCCCCTGCAGGCAGAAAAGGTCCGTGAAGCCGGTCCGGCGCGGACCATCGGCATGGGACAGGCCTTCGTGGCGGAGCAGCCGTCGGAAGCGGATTTCGAAGCGGCGGCGGTCTGGACCGTTTCCATACCGGACTGCCCCGACCCCGATGACTGGTTCGTGGAGATCGACTACGACGGCGACGTGGCGCGGGTCTGCGCCGACGGCCGTCTGGTCGAAGACAATTTCTGGAACGGACGCAAGATGCTCGTACGGGTCAGCGACCTCGTCGGGAAGGAGGTGCAGCTGCAGATCCTGCCGCTGCGCAAGGACGCCCCCATCTATCTGCAGGCGGCGCAGCGTGCCGTGCTGGACGCCGCGCCCGGCGACACCCTGCTTTCGCTGAAGGACATCCGGCTGATCCGGCGGCAGACGGGCTCCCCTTCCCGGTGATTTGCTTTATCAGCCTTTATTATAGTTTGCAGGAGCACAGAGGGCCAGGCCCGTCCGGCCCAGAGAGATCATCTGGTCGCAGTGGGCGACGTTGCGCGTCTTGAGGTCTTCGTCCCAGACGGCGAGGTCGGGCAGGGAGACGGCGAAGTAGTCCATCACGACCTCGTCGTCGCGGTGCGCCTCCCCGTATTCGAGCAGCATCCGGAACTTGGCCTCCGCCTCCGCGGTGCGTCCTAATGACACCAGGGCCAGGCCCTGGTAATAGATTCTCTCCGGCTTTGCATCGTTGTAATACAGGGCGGGAACGGGTTTCAGGTCGCCTTGCGAGGCCTGCTCCCAGCAGGCACGTGCCCGTTCCAGGTCGCCCGCGCCCATCCAGGCACAACCGAGATAGTAGTAGAAGTCCTGCTCCTGGGCGCCGTAGAGTTTGCCTTCACCGAGATGCTCCGGATACACGAGGCATTCCTCCAGCAGGGAGATTGCGTCGGTGTACCGGCTTTCCGTCATCGCCAGGAGCGCCAATCCCACGCGGCAGCGCTGATACTGCTCCGGGACCTTTCCCTCGCCGCCTTCCCAGGGGTGGAAGCGGTGGGCGTCCAATTTTTCTTTCGCTTCGGCGTAGCGGCCCAGGTCATTGAGCAGCGTGATTTCGGAGAGCACCAGGTCGTCGCGGCGCTCCACCTGCGCCCGGTGGGCCTGCAGGCGGTCGAGGCGCTCCTGCGCGGAGCTGCCGAGCTTCCGGTGGAGCTGGTCCAGTTCCATCAGGATGCGGGCGTCGGACTCGTCGAGGGCATAGGCGCGCTCCATCGCGGCGAGGGCCCCGGCGGCATCGTGGCGCTTGTTGTAGCGCACGAGGGCGAGGCAGCGCCAGGCCGCCGGGAAGTCCGGATCGGCCGCGACGGCGCGCTCCCAGCACGCCTCCGCCAGCTCATACTGCCGTTTGTCATACCACAGGTTGCCGAGCAGCCAGGCCGCCCGCGCATCCTTCTGGTCCGCCGCACCCAGCACTTCGATCGCCTCCAAGCGATTCGGGAAACAGATCCTATTCTGCTCCGCCGACGCAGCGGAGACGGCAGCAGCCTCGCCGGACCGTAGCCACCCTCGGCTCCGTAAGAGGGAGGGGCCCGCCGACGAAGTCGGTGG
>CAMHIP010000033.1 GCA_946185205.1 uncultured Bacteroidales bacterium
CTCGCGACCTCCGGCGTGACAGGCCGGCATTCTAACCAAACTGAACTACCACACCAGGTTGTTTCGTTTCCGAATGCGGATGCAAAGATAGGCATAATTTGGAAATCCGCAAACATCTTTGAAATATTTTTTGAATACTCTTGTCGAGGACGCCTGCCGCAAATCCCGTGCGGCCGTTTGGTAGATCGGCGAAAAAGCCTTATCTTTGTACGTTATATAGAATAATCACGAAACAGTAAGAAAAATATGAAGAAAATTCTGACGATGGCGGCCGTGCTGCTCTGTCTCTCTTCGCTGGTCTCATACGCGCAAATGACGGATGATCAGGTGATTGAGTATGTGAAGAACGCGACCTCCAGCGGCAAGAGCCAGGAGCAGATCGGACGGGAGCTGCTGGCGCGCGGTGTTACACAGGAGCAGGCGGAACGCATCAAGAACCGGGTGCAGGGCCAGCAGGCCGGCGCCCAGGAGGGCGGCAGTTTCGGGGACGAGCAGGAATTCGGCAGGAATTCCGGTGCGGCGACCCGGGGCCGGAACTCCGGCCAGACCGTCCGGGAAGGCACTTACGAGGATGCGTATTTCGACACGCAGCGGAACGCCCGCCCCGCGAAAAAGAGCCGTCGCACGGTCAGGAAGGATCCGGACCGCGACCTCAGCAGCTATGAACTCCAGCGCAACAGGATGAAGGAAGAGGAGGACAGGAGACGCAATCCGGATGCGGATTATACCGGAATGCTGGACGTTTTGGCACAGGACGGAGACATACCGGACAGCCTGCTGATTTTCGGCCATGATATTTTTGACGGAAGCGACCTGACGTTCGAGCCGAACGAGAACCTGGCCACTCCGGAGAGCTATCAGCTCGGCCCCGGCGACCAGCTGCTCATCGAGATCTTCGGTATCAGCGAGGGCTCCTACAGCAAGACGATTTCCCCGGAGGGGACCATCAATATCAGCGGAGTCGGGCAGGTACAGCTCGGCGGACTGACGATCCAGGAGGCCAAGTCGAAACTGCGCCGCGCCCTGGTGTCCCGCTATGCGAGCGTGGGCGGCAGCAACCCGAATTCCACGGTCAGCATCACCCTGCGCAACATCCGCACCATCCAGGTCAATGTCATGGGTGAGGTGGAGATGCCCGGCACCTTCCGGCTGTCCCCGTTCGCCACGGTTTTCAATGCCCTCTACAATGCCGGCGGCGTGAAGGAAGAGGGCTCCCTGCGTGCCGTCAAGGTGATCCGCGGCGGCAAGCAGATCGCCACGGTCGATGTCTATGGCTACCTCTTCAACGGCCGCTCCGACAGCGACATCACCCTCAAGGAAGGCGATGTGATCATCGTTCCGCCTTATGTGAACCTGGTGCAGGCCTCCGGACAGGTCAAGCGGCCGATGTTCTATGAACTGGCGGAAGGGGAGACCCTGGCCGACCTGGTGCAGTATGCCGGCGGCTTCGCCAGCCGGGCCTACCAGGAGGACGTCCGTGTCATCCGCCAGCAAGGCGCAGAGCGCCAGATCTATACCGTCCGGAAGTCCGCTGCGGACTCGTTCGTGATGGCGGACGGTGATGAGGTGCGCGTCGGGGAGACGATGGAGCGCTTCTCCAACAAGGTAGAGATCAAGGGCGCCGTGTTCCGTCCGGGCATGTATGAACTGGGCGGAGACATCGCCACGGTCCGGCAGCTGATCCGGGCCGCCGGCGGCATGAAGGAAGACGCCTTTGCCGGGCGGGCCGTGCTCGTCCGTGAAAAGGACGACCTGACCTTCACTTCGCTGTCGGTCGATCTGGCCGGCATCTTCGCCGGCACCGCAGACGACGTGGTGCTGCGCAAGAATGACATCCTGACCATCTCCAGCCAGCAGGATATCTACGACCCGGGAACCCTGACCATCAATGGTTTCGTGAAGAATCCCGGGACCTTCCCGTATAGCGCCAACACCACGGTGGAGGACCTGATCCTGCTTGCCGGCGGCTTGCTTGACGGTGCTTCGACCGCCCGCGTGGACGTGGCCCGCCGGGTCAACGATCCGTCCGGCACGGAAGCCCCCATGACCGTCGGCGAGACCTTTACGTTCCCGCTCAAGGACGGACTGGCCGTCGATGGCGGCGAGCGTTTCGAACTCCAGCCCTACGATATCGTGTCCGTGCGGCAGAGTCCTGCCTTCCGCGTCCAGCGCTTCGTGATAATCGAAGGAGAGGTGAATTTCCCCGGACAATATGTGCTGCTCTCGGAAGGCGAGCGACTTTCCGAAGTGATCAAGCGGGCGGGCGGCGCCACCGGCCATGCCTATCTGCACGGCGGCACCCTCCGCCGGACCCAGACCGCTGAAGAGGCGGCACAGCAGCTCGCCAAGGAGAATCTGCTCCGCTCCGTGAGCGGTCGCGACACGCTCAACATGGCGTCGATCCGGCTGGATCAGACCTATACCGTCTCCATCGAGATGGACAAGGCCGTTGACCGGCCCGGGTCCGACTTCGATCCCGTGCTGGAGGCGGGCGACCGGATTTTCGTCCCCAGTCAGCCCTATACGGTGCGCATCAGCGGCGCCGTGCTGTATCCCAATACGGTCGCGTATGTGCCCGGCAAGAGTTGGCGCTACTACGTGGACGCCGCAGGCGGCTTCTCCAGTAATGCCCGCCGCAACCGTGCTTTTGTCATCTATATGAACGGCATGGCCCGTCCGACCAACGGCGGTTCGATGTCCTATTCGTCCAAGATCGAACCGGGCTGCGAGATCGTCGTGCCGGAGAAGGGCGCCCGGAGCGGTATGAGCGCGGCGGAAATGATGTCGCTTGCTACCTCCGCGACTTCGCTGACCACGATGGTCGCCACCCTAGTCAACCTCTTCAGATAAACGTCCCGCCATGGAAGAAAAGAAATACGCCGACCCCCAGTACCTGGAGGAAGAATACGATGAGATCGATATCATGGAGCTGCTCCGCAAGCTCCTGAAAGACTGGAAGCTGATCCTGAAATGGTGTGGCGTGGGCGTTGTTGTCGGCCTCGTGGTCGCCTTCAGCATCCCCAAGGAATACACGGTCAGCGCCAAGATGGCTCCGGAGTCCGTGTCCAAGACCGGAGGAGGCAGCCTGGGCTCCCTCGCGAGCCTGGCGGGCATCAACCTCGGCTCCATGAGCACGGCTGACGCCGTCTATCCCGACCTTTACCCGGACATTGTCTCCAGCACGCCTTTCGTGGTGGACCTGTTTCCCGTCCAGGTGCAGTTCAAGTACAAGAAGGAGGATATGTCCTCCGATCTGTACACCTATTTGAAGGAGTACACCCGCGTCCCCTGGTGGGGCGCGGTGATGCAGGCGCCGTTTGACGCCCTGGGTTGGTTCATGGGCCTTTTCCGCGAGGAAGAGGAGCCGGTCGAGGGATATGCGACGCTGAATCCTTCCGCCCTGACACAGGAGCAGGAAGACATCGCCAAGGCGATTCGCGAGAGCGTGTCGCTCGCGGTGGACAAAAAGACGTCCGTGATCTCGCTCACCGTCACGGCCCAGGATCCCCATGTGGCCGCCGTGGTGGCCCGGGAGGTGATCTCCCGCCTGCAGACCTTTGTGACCAACTACCGCACGGAGAAGGCGCGCCAGGACCTCGAGTATTATGAGACCCTGTATGAAGAGGCGAAGCAGAACTATTTTGCTTCCCAGCAGCGCTACGCCGGTTATGTGGACCGCAACCAGGGCGTCGTCCTGCAGCGGGTCCGGACCGAGCAGGAACGTCTCCAGAATGAGATGAATCTCAACTACCAGCTCTATAACGCCTGTGCCCAGCAGCTCCAGGCCGCCAAGGCCAAGGTGCAGCAGGAGACGCCGGTGTTTACCATTATCAATCCTCCGCAGGTGCCCCTGAAGCGCAGCAAGCCGAACAAACCGACGATTCTGCTGGCCTGCGTCTTCCTGGCGGCCGTGATTGCGGCCGTGTGGATCCTGTGGGGCCGCGACATCATCGCCGGCTTCAGGAAGCCGGAGGATGAGGAGGCTGCCGAACAGCCGGAGAAAGGTAGCGAAGCGCCTGCGAAAGAGTAGTGGAAGAATACATCGAGATCAAAGGTGCCAGGGTCAACAACCTCAAGAATCTGACCCTGCGGATTCCCCGCGGGAAGTTTGTGGTCATCACGGGCATTTCCGGTTCGGGCAAGTCTTCGCTGGCCTTTGATACGCTCTACGCCGAAGGGCAGCGGCGTTTCTCGGAAAGTCTGTCATCCTATGCCCGGCAGTTCCTCGGGCGGATGACCAAACCCGACGTGGACAGCATCGACGGCATCCCGCCGGCGATCGCCATCGAGCAGAAGGTCAGCACCCGGAACCCCCGCTCAACCGTGGCTACGACCACGGAAATCTATGATTTTCTGCGTCTTCTGTTCGCCCGTGTCGGGCGGACCTATTCCCCGGTGTCGGGGCAGGAAGTCCGCAAGGACAGCGTGGCGGACGTGATGGAATGGCTCGGGGCTGCCGGAGAGGGGACTTTCTATGTGTTGGCGGACCTCGGCTGGGACGCCCGCACGGACCGGGTGGAACTGCTTCTGCAGCTCAAGGAAGACGGTTACAACCGCCTGTATGCCGACGGCCGTCCGCTCCGGATCGACGATGCGCTGCAACAGGGACCGGATACCCTGTCCGGCGTCTGGCTGCTGGTGGACCGCGCCCGCCTGTCCGGCGCTCCTTCGGGCGATGCCCGGACCCGTCTGCTCTCTTCCGTCTCGGACGCCTTCGAGCGCGGAGACGGCCGGATGGCCGTGGCGGCGGAAGACGGCTCGCTGAAGCACTTCTGCAGCCGTTTCGAGCGGGACGGAATCAGCTTCCGGGAGCCGGATGAATACCTGTTCAGCTTCAATTCCCCGCTGGGGGCCTGCCCGACCTGCGGAGGCCTGGGCAAGATCATCGGCATCAGCGAGGATCTCGTCATTCCGGACAAGACGAAAAGCATCTACGACGGGGCCATCGCCTGCTGGCGCGGCGAGAAGATGAATTGGTTCAAGGACATGCTGGTCGCAGCGGCCGATCACTACGGCATTCCCGTCTTTGAACCCTACTGCAATCTTTCCCGCGAGGCGAAGGACCTGATCTGGAATACGAAATATGTCGAAGGACAGCCGCACACCTTCGTAGGCATCAATGATTTCTTCGCCTGGGTGGAGACCCAGCGCTACAAGATTCAGTATAAATACATGCTCAGCCGCTTCAGCGGCCGCGCCACCTGTACGGCCTGCGGCGGCAGCCGCTTGCGCCGCGAGGCGCTCTGGGTCAAAGTCTGCGGACACGACATCCATCAGGTCCTGACGATGACGGCGGAGCAGGCGCTGGCGTTTTTCTCCGACCTGCCCCTTACGCAGGCCGAACGGGAGATCGTGGCGGAACCGGTGGCGGAGATCATCTCCCGCCTGCAGTGCATCGTGGACGTGGGGCTGGGTTATCTGACCCTGGACCGGGCCTGCAACACCCTCTCCGGCGGTGAAAGCCAGCGTATCAACCTCGTGACGGCGCTGGGTTCGAGCCTGGTGGGCTCGATGTATATCCTGGACGAGCCGAGCATCGGCCTGCATCCGCGCGACACCGAGCGCCTGATCGGCGTGCTGAGACGCCTGCGCGACATCGGCAACACGGTGATCGTCGTCGAACACGACGAAGAGATCATCCGTGCCGCCGACCTGCTGATCGACATGGGACCGCTGGCCGGCGTGAACGGGGGAGAAGTCGTCTTTGCCGGGACGGCGGACAAGGCCGGGAAGGCAGATGTCGCGAAGTCGCTGACGCTGCAGTACCTGAACGGGCAGAAGCACCGTTATGTCCGCGAGAAGCGTCCCTGGCAGTACAGCATCGGCGTCGATGGCGCCATGGAGCACAATCTCAAGGACATCGATGTCCGTTTCCCGCTGGGCGTGCTGACAGTCGTGACCGGCGTGTCCGGATCCGGCAAATCCACCCTCGTGGGCGACATCCTCTATCCCGCGCTCTACCGGCGCATCCACGAGGCCGGCGACCGGCCCGGCACGCATCGGGGCCTGTCCGGCAACCTGGACCGCATCACGCGCGTCGAATATGTCGATCAGAACCCGATCGGGCGGAGTTCCCGCTCCAATGCCGTGACCTACCTCAAGGCCTACGACGGCATCCGCAAGCTGATGGCCGCCCAGCAGGGTGCCAAACTGGCGGGCCTCACGGCCAATCATTTCTCCTTCAACACCGAGGGCGGGCGCTGCCCGGAATGCCAGGGCGAAGGCGTCGTGCGCATCGGCATGCAGTTCATGGCGGATGTGGAAATGGTCTGCGAGGAGTGCGGCGGCAAGCGCTTCAAGCCCGAAGTGCTCGAAGTCCGCTACCGCGGACGCAACATTGACGACATCCTGGGGATGAGCGTGGACGAGGCCGTGGAGTTTTTCGCCGCAGGACCGGAGGAAGAAGCCCGCAGCGTGGCGGAACAGCTGCGTCCGCTGCAGGACGTGGGCCTGGGCTATATCAAGCTGGGACAGAGCAGCTCGACCCTGTCGGGCGGCGAGAGCCAGCGGATCAAGCTGGCCTATTTCCTGTCCCTGACCCGCGGGAAGTCCAAGTCCGAACGCATCCTTTTCCTGTTTGACGAACCGACTACGGGCCTGCATTTCTTCGACGTGGAAAAGCTCCTGCAGTCGTTCGACGCGCTGCTGGCGGCCGGGCACTCGCTCGTCGTCGTGGAGCACAACGTGGACGTGATCCGCGCCGCGGACTGGGTCATCGACCTGGGACCGGATGCCGGAGCGCGGGGCGGGGAAGTGGTTTTCGCCGGCACGCCGGAGGACCTTGCCAAGAAGGATACATTTACAGCCAGATACTTATGAAAAAGATAGCCGCGCTCACGATGGTCCGCAACGACGATTTCTACCTGCGCAAGTGGGTGGAGTATTACGGCGCGCAGCTGGGCCGCGAGAACCTGTACATTTTCTTCGACGGCACGGATCAGACGATCGCGCCTTTCTGCGAAGGCACCCATGCCGAACTGCATGAGAAGATCGGCACGCAGGTGGTCTCGGCGGAGAAGGGACGGCTCAAGTTCCTGTCGGAACAGGCCGCCGCCCTGCTGGCGTCCGGCTACGATCTCGTGATCGGGGTGGACGCCGACGAATTTGTCGTGGTGGATCCCCGGCTGGGACTGACCCTGCCCGAGTATCTGTCCCGGCAGCGGATCGGTGTCTCACTCTCCGCCCTGGGCCTGGATTTCGGTCAGAAGCTGGGCGAAGAAGCGGACGTCACGGATGCGGAACCCTTCCTGCGCCAGCGCCATTACGCCCAGATCGGCACGCGCTATACCAAACCTTCGGTCGTGGCCCGGCCTTGTGTCTGGGGCTCCGGCTTCCACCGGATCAAGGGACACAATTTCCATATCGGCAAGGACCTGTACCTTCTGCACTTCGGCTATTTCGACATGAAGCGCCTGCAGGACCGCTTTCAGGATGCCGACCGCCTCAGCCAGGGCTGGGGGGCGCACATGCAGAAACGTGCCCGGACGATCCGTTACTGCACGGAACTTCCGGCGCGTGATTTTGACCGCTGGACCCGCTTCGCCCGCATCTGCCAGACGCTCTGCCGTCCGCCGTATGCCTGGAACAAGCCGGCCATGTTTGAACTCCGTATCGTCGTCCGCATACCGGACCGCTTCCGGGATCTCGTCTAATCCTGTTTCAGGTAGTTGCAGAGCCGGTCGATGATCCGGCCGTCCACCCGCTCGTCGAATTTGCGCGCCCACAGGTGCGGTACGCTCATCAGCAGGGCCCAGTCCTCCTCCCGGAACACCCAGGGGTGGCGGACACTCTCTCCCCGGGTCCAGTCGATGAAGCGCAGGTTGGCCGTGTTGCCGATGTCCTGGTTCTGGATATGCTCCGTCGGGTCATAGAGCCGTTCCCGGAAGGGGGAATTCCAGATGACGGTGGCCAGGAAGACCTCGTCCGGCGTGTTGGTGTGGCAGAAGACCTTCTCCAGCCAGTCTTTCTGCGACACGACATATTCCGCGCAGGCATGCGTGATGCTGAACCATTGCGACGCAAAGCGGAAATCGATGTCCCGGTTGATCCGGATGCCCAGCAGCATCTGGAGGCCTTTGCCGATGCTGTTGGCCAGGTTGAGCAGGAAATAGCCGGCTCCTTCGGGGAAGAGGGTATAATAGTGGAAACGCGTGTGCGTATGGGGTTTGAAAGCCCAGTAGTTGAGGAATTCCCGGTCCGGATGCGCATCGAAGAAGGCATGGATGGTATCCTGCGTCTTGATGGGAAGGTCCATGCCGCTGAGCAGGTGATAGAAAGCATAGCGCCCGGGCAGGGCGGCTTCCAGCAGGGCCAGTTCGGCGCGCATGATGCTCACACCGCCCCAGTGGACGGCAATCCGCGGCTCCACGCAGTGCAGGGTGGACCGGCGGCAGCATCCTGCCAGGGCCTCCGGCCCGAAATCCGCCTTGCGGTCCAGGTGGACGAAGATATCGTTGCGCGGATCATCCAGCAGGGCGAGCAGCTTCCTGAGCTGCCCGGGGTTGCAGTGCGCGAGAATGAGATAGGCGTGGCGGTTCATCAGGACAAAGATACGCTTTTTCAGCGGATCTTGTACAGGTGGTTGCCCGGGCCGTCGATGGTCAGGTCGATCTCTTTCGTGCAGCCGCGCGGCAGGGGCGGGAGCGGAACCTCGAAAGAACAGGTCTGTCCGAGGATTTCGCACGCAAACTCCAGGGTCGGGCGCAGCACCCCCAGCACGGACTCCGGCGTATCGTTGGGATAACACCATAGCGACAGGCGGGGCTCCAGCGGAAAAAAACCGATATCGCAGGGGAGCGGCGTCCAGGGACCGGCGTCGATCAGCTCGGGCGGACGGAAATCCTGCCGACGGAGGATCTCGGCGGTGTCCGGGATGTCCAGCAGCCGCACACGCGGGTTCTCCAACAGGTCGTAGCCGTCCATCGTGTTGCTGACGGAAGTGAGCACGATGCGGCAGAGAAGCGGCTCCAGGCAGATTTCCGCGCACTGCCCGTCCGTCGTGGCGCTCCCGCCCATGACGGGCCGGTCCGGATTGTCGTCGGAAAAAGAAAAGGCCAGCTGCTCCATGGCGTCGTAGCGTTCCAGGGCTTTGAGGTTGAATTTTCGCGGACTGTTGGCGATGACGACGGCCAGCTTCTCCCCGGGCAGGGTGAGAAGGCCGAGCTCGTCCGGAATGCGGTCCAGACTGAGGTGCTTCTCGAGACTGCGCGTACCATCGGATGCGTAGAGGAAGACATCCAGTCGGCTGACGTCAGGATGTCCCGTCCGGATGCGGATACGCGTGAGGACGGAGTCGGCCGTCACCACGGCCGGGGGCTCCGGCACGTCCGGCGCTGTCGGATCCTGCTCCTTGCGACACGCCCCCAACAGGGCCGGCAGCAGCCCGAAACAGATATAACAACAGGCAAGAAAGGTCCTTGCGTCGCGCAGAGTGCCGCGACGCCGAAGAGGATGAATAAGGCAAGCGGAGCGCTGCCGGCTCCCGGGGTTCGTTTTGTTCTCCATACGCCGGCAAATGTAGGCGGCAGCGGCCAAAGCTCCAAGGATCTGTAAAAATCGTACGGGGGGTATTGTGAAATTTTACAGGTTTGCGCTTTTTACAAACGTTTAAGGCCTGCATTTCTGCAGGCCTTGAACGATTCTTGACAGTTTCTTTAACCTCCGAAGTTGTCGTAGAGGATGTTCTCCGGCGGGACGCCGAGCGAGTCAAGCAGCTTGTTGACGGAGGCGACCATCATGGGAGGTCCGCACATGAAGTACTTGATGTCCTCGGGGGTCTCGTGGTTCTTCAGGTAGGTCTCATTCATCACGTTGTGGACGAAGCCCGGGGTGTATTTCACGCCGGCTGCGTCGGCAGCGGGATCGGGACGGTCGAGGGCCAGGTAGAACTTGAAGTTCGGGAACTCCTTCTCGATCTCGGCGAAGTCTTCCAGATAGAAGGCCTCCACGAGGGCGCGGGCGCCGTAGAAGAAGCTGACCTTGCGGCCGGTCTTGAGCGTCTTGAAGAGCTGCATGATGTGGCTGCGGAGCGGAGCCATGCCGGCGCCGCCGCCCACGAAGATGTATTCCACGTTGTCCGGGTCGTCCTTGGGAAGGAGGAACTCGCCGTAAGGGCCGCTGATCATCACCTTGTCGCCCGGCTTGCGGGTGAAGACATAGGAGGAGGCGATACCCGGGTTGACGGGCAGCAACTTCGGACCCTGCTCCTTCGGCACGCTGCGGTCGAAAGGAGGCGTGGCGATACGGACATTCAGCTTGATGATGCCCTTCTCACCGGGATAGGAAGCCATGGAGTAGGCGCGGATGGTCGGCGTGGGGTTGACGGACTCGAGGTTGAAGAATCCGTATTTCTCCCAGTCGGCGCGGTACTCGGGCTCGACTTCTATGTCCTTGAAATAGAGGTGATAAGCCGGGATGTCGATCTGGATGTACTCGCCGCTCTTGAACTCGAGGTTCTCGCCCTCGGGGAGCTTGACGGTGAACTCCTTGATGAACGTGGCCACGTTCTTGTTGGAGATCACTTCGCATTCGAGTTTCTTGACGGAGAGGGCCGATTCGGCCACCTGGATCTTCAGGTTGTCCTTGACTTTGACCTGGCAGCCCAGGCGCCAGCCGTCCTTGATCTGCTTGCGGTTGAAGAAGCCGGTCTCGGTCGGGAGGATTTCTCCGCCGCCCTCGAGGACCTGCACCTTGCACTGGCCGCAGTTGGCCTTGCCGCCGCAGGCGGAGGGGAGGAAGATCTTCTGCTCGGCAAGCGTGTTCATCAGGGAGTTGCCGGGGTTGACTTCAAGGGTCTTCTTGCCGTTGTTGATGTCGATCTGGACCGTCCCCTGCGGGGTGACCATCGACTTGATGACGAGCAGGAGGACCACCAGCAGCAGGGTCACGATGACGATGACTGCGATAGATGCGAGAATGGTAGGTGTCATAATGCTTCCCTCCTATAATTGAATACCCATGAAGATCATGAACGCCATGCCCATCAGGCCCACCGTGATGAAGGTGATGCCGATGCCCTTGAGCGGGGCGGGCACGTTGCTATAGGACAGTTTCTCGCGGATGGCGGCCAGGCACACGATGGCGAGGTACCAGCCGATGCCGGAACCGAGCGCATAGACGGCGGACTCGCCGAGGCCCGTGAAATCACGCTGCTGCATGAACAGCGAGCCGCCCAGGATGGAGCAGTTCACCGCGATCAGCGGCAGGAAGATACCCAGCGAGGCATAGAGCGAGGGGAGATACTTCTCCACGATCATCTCGACGATCTGCACGAAGGCGGCGATCACCGCGATGAAGATGATGAAGCTGAGGAAACTCAGGTCCACTTCCGCAAACTGGGGGCCGAGCCACTTGAGGGCACCCGGCTGCAGCACGTAGGTGTTGAGCACCCAGTTGATGGGGAGCGTGCAGAAGAGCACGAAAACCACAGCGAGGCCCAGGCCGTTGGCTGTCTTCACATTCTTCGATACTGCCAGGTATGAGCACATACCCAGGAAGTATGCGAAGATCATATTGTCAACAAAGATTGACTTGACGAATAAGCTGATGTATTCCATAGGGCTTCTCTGTTATTTCTCCTGGAGGTCCTTGTCCCAGGCGCGCTGGGCCCAGATGATGCATCCGAGCAGGATCAGCGCGAACGGCGGCAGAATCACGAGGTTGTTGGGAATGTAGCCGGCGGGCAGGATCTGGATCCCGAACAGGGTGCCGCTTCCGAAGAGCTCCCGGAAGAAGGCGACGATGATGAGGATCAGGCCGTAGCCGACACCGTTGGCGAGACCGTCCAGCAGCGAGGGGATGGGCTTGTTGCCGAGGGCGAACGCCTCGATGCGTCCCATCACGATGCAGTTGGTGATGATCAGGCCGATATAGACGGAGAGCTGCTTGTCGATGGCATAGGTGCCTTCGCCGGCCTTGAGGATCTGATCCACGAGGATCACCATCAGGGCTACGACGACGAGCTGCACGATGATGCGCACGCGCATCGGAATCGTGTTGCGGAGCAGGGAGCAGACCAGGCTGGAGAGGCCCGTGACGAGGGTCACGGAAATGGCCATCACCAGGGCGCCCTTCAGCTGGACGGTCACGGCCAGCGAAGAACAGATACCGAGAATGAGGACGGTGATCGGATTGCCCTTCAGAATCGGATTGAGAATGGTTTCTTTCAGTTTCGGGTCCATATGCTATTCCTCCTCTGCTTTAAAGTTGGCACTGAAATGCTTTTCATAAGCCTTGAACCAGACGTTGAGTGCTTCGCCCAGACCCTTGGAGGTCATCGTGGCGCCGGTGATGGCATCGACGGCATTGGCGGCGCCGCTCTGCTCGGCATTCTTGGCCAGGTTGAAAAGGGGCTCGGAGCCGAAGGCCACCTGCTTGCCCGCGAATTTCTCACGGAACCAGGCTTCGTCTTTGATCTTGGCGCCGAGGCCCGGGGTCTCGGACTCATGGTCGAAATAGGCGCCGGCGATGGTGCGGCCGTCGGGCTGGAAGGCGATATAGCCCCAGATCGGGCCCCAGAGACCGGCACCGTAAACGGGAATCACGCTGATTCCGCTCTTGAAGACATAGACCGGGAGGGTGGCTTCGCCGCCGTCCTTGATGGCCTTGTTCTGCGGTTTGAGCTTGTCGATCAGTTCGATCTTCTTCAGGTCCGTGGAGAGGGTGCCGTTTTCCTGGCCGTCCAGGCCGATCGTATAGGCACGGTCGATGTTGTCGGCATAAAGTTGGAGCACACCGGCGTTGCGGGTGGCATACAGCTCGTCCGTGGGCTTGATCTGCGCGGCGGACATCATCTGGCGGAGGGTTTCCGCCTTGGCGTTGGCGTCTTGCGACGGCTTCAGTTTCATGGCCGTGAAGGCAAGGACCGCAGCCACGACTACAACCACGAGGGCGGTGTAGATGACAGTATATGCGTTGCTGTTGGTATTCATGGCATTAAGCGGTTTTGAGTTTCTTGGCCCTGCGGGACATGTGGGCGCCGATCACGCAGTGGTCGATCAGCGGGGCGAAGACGTTGCAGAGCAGGATGGCGAGCATCATGCCCTCGGCGTAGCCCGGGTTGAAGAGACGCACCGTGATGCACAGGGCGCCGATCAGGAAGCCGTAGATCCACTTGCCGGCCTCTGTCTGGGCGGAGGTCACCGGGTCGGTCGCCATGAAGACGATACCGAAGGCGAAGCCGCCGTAGAGCAGCTGCATGTAGCAGGGGATCGAGGAGATGCCGGCGAGGTCGCCGATGCCGCCTACGAACAGGGCGCCGAGGACACCGGCGCACATGATCTTCCAGCTGGCGATGCCCGTCCAGATCAGGAGGACGGCGCCCAGCAGGATGGCGATTACCGAAGTCTCACCCACGGAACCGGGGACGGTACCGATGAAGAGGTCCCAGAAGCCGGTGCCGTACTGGGCGGAAGCGCCGTCCAGCGCGAGCGGGGTGGCGCCGGTGAAACCGTCCACGAGCTGCTCGGTGGGCTTGTAGTGGATCCAGCAGTCGGAGCCGGACATGTAGTTCGGGTAGGAGAAGAAGAGGAACGCGCGCGTCAGGATCGCCGGGTTGACGATGTTCATGCCCGTGCCGCCGAAGACTTCCTTGCCGAAGATGACCGCGAACGCGACGGCGACCGCGAGCATCCACAGGGGAATGTCCACCGGGACGATGAGGGGAATGAAGAATCCGGACACGAGGTAGCCCTCGCTGACTTCCTCGCCGCGGATCTGGCAGGAGGCGAACTCGATGCCGAGACCGACGATGTAGGAGACCAGGTACAGGGGGAGGACACGGAGGAATCCGTACCACCAGTTGCCGAGGATGTTGAGAGAGGTGTCGCCGACGGCGAGACCGTGCTGGTAGCCGACGTTCCACATGCCGAAGAGTGCTGCGGGTACGGCGGCGATCACCACGAGGATGAGGATGCGCTTGAGATCGATGGAGTCACGTACATGGGAGCCCTTGCGGGTGACGGTCCCGGGCACGTGCAGGAAGGTCTCAAAAGCATCAACGGTGGAATGCAGCCAATACAATTTGCCGCCTTTTTCGAAAATAGGGTTCATACTTTTAAGCCATTTCCTTGAGCATCAGGTCGATGCCCTGTTCGATCATTGCCTGGATATTGTTCTTGCTCGGATCGACGAACTCGCAGGTGGCGAGGTCTTCGGGGAGCACTTCGTAGATGCCGAACTTCTCCATCTTCTCGATGTCTCCGGCCAGGCAGGCCTTGGCGAGATAGACGGGGTAGATGTCCATCGGGAGCACGCGGCCGTAGTAGCCGTCGTTCATCAGGAAGGCGCGGGGACCGCCGTGCAGGTTGGTGTCCATCGCATACTTCTTGCTCTTGGGCATCAGCCAGGAGAAGTAGCTGCGGTCGGCGCTGAACTGATGGCCGCGGATCGGGTTGATCCAGCCGAGGAGCTCCTGCTCCTTGCCTTCGTGCAGGATGGTGACCTGGGAGTCGAAGAATCCGAGGAAGCCTTCTGCACCCACGGCCTTGCCGCTGAGGGCGTTGCCGCTGACGATGCGCAGCGTGTCCTCCTGGGTGTTGCCCCAGAAGGAACGGAGTTCGCTCATCGGCGTGCCGGGGAGCGCCTCCACGTAGGAGCAGTCAAGGGCCATCGGACCCGTGACCGCGACCTTGCGGGTCAGATCGACCCGGCCCGTGGTGAAGAGTCTGCCGATGGCGACGAGTCCTGCCAGGGAAACGGTCCAGACGGTGTCTCCCTTGCAGATCGGAGCGATGTGGCTGATCTGCACGCCTACGTTGCCTGCGGGATGCTGGCCCTGGAAGATGTGGATCTCACATTGCTTGAGGGAAGCGAAGGGAGAAGCGCCGTCGTCCACGGAGACGTGCACCTTGCCGTCCGTGAGCTTGGACAGGGCGCAGACGCCGGCCTGGGCGGCCGCCAGTTCGCTGCCGAAGCAGAATTTGGCGTCCGGGGCGAGCGGAGCGGAGTCGAACGCGGACACGAAAATGTCGCGCGGACGGATCTCCGGGTCGGCGATGATGCCGTAGGGGCGCTGGATCAGCCAGGGCCAGAGACCGCTCTGGAGGAGTGCCTGGCGGACCTGCCCGGCGTCCAGTTTGGCTGCGTCCCTGACTCCGAAGTCGGCGCACTCCCGCTTGCCGTCCGACTCGATCAGGATGGCGAGCAGTTTGCGCTTCTCTCCTCTGACAATCTCCTTGACGGTGCCGCTGACCGGCGAGGTCAGGAGGATGTCAGCGTTCTTTTTGTCTGCCGCGACGGGGGAGCCGCAGAGCACGGGGTCACCTTCCTTGACGAGAAGTCTCGGCAGGAAACCCTTGAAGTCCGTCGGTTGGACGGCCACGATGCCCGGCGCTATCGTCTTTGAGACACGGAGCTCTGCTTCTCCCGCGATGGGGATGTTCAGGCCCTTTTTCAAAACGAAAGTTTGTGACATGAATATTACGTATATAAGTTTTCGTAAAATGCGACGCGAAGATACCACTTTTTTTTGTATTTTCGTGCCGCTATGATGGATAAAGTGAACTCGATTCTGGAGGATTTGAATGACGAGCAGAAAAGAGCCGTCAGTTGTGTAGATGGCCCGGTGCTGATTGTGGCGGGGGCAGGTTCCGGAAAGACACGCGTTTTGACCAGCCGGGTGGCCTATATTCTGGCCACTCAGCCCGATGCGCGCATCCTGGCGCTGACCTTCACCAAGAAGGCCGCGGGCGAGATGAAGGAGCGTATCGCGCTGATGGTCGGAGACAAAAGCGTGCGCCGGGTGGTGATGGGGACCTTCCACGCCGTGTTCGTGCGTTTCCTGCGCGAATTCGCGGCCTCGCTGGGCTACCCCGAGAATTTCACGATCTACGACACGTCCGATTCGCAGAGCGCCGTCAAGGCCTGCCTGAAGGAGATGGGCCTGGACGACAAGATCTATAAGCCGCGCGAGGTGCTGTCCCGCATCTCGATGGCCAAGAACAACCTCATCACGGTCACGGCCTATCGGGCCAGCCAGGAGCTCCAGATGCAGGACTACCACACCAAGCGGCCGCGCTTGGGCGAGGTGTATGAGCGCTACCAGCAGAAACTCAAGCAGAGCGGGGTGATGGACTTCGACGACATCCTGCTCAATATGAATTTCCTGCTGCGGGACAATCCGGCCGCCCTGGAGGCGATCGCCGGGCGTTTCTCCCACATCATGGTGGACGAGTACCAGGACACCAACCAGGCCCAGTACCTGATCCTCAGGAAGCTGGCCCAGTTCCGCCGCAACATCTGCGTGGTGGGGGACGACAGCCAGTCGATCTATGCCTTCCGCGGAGCGCGGATCGAGAACATCCTGAATTTCAAGAAGGATTACCCCGAGTGCAAACTGTTCCGCCTGGAGCGCAACTACCGCTCCACGCAGGTGATCGTGGATGCCGCCAATTCGCTCATCGCGCACAATGAGGGCCGCATCCCGAAGGAATGTTACGCCGTGGGCGAAGACGGGGAGCCCATCAAGCTGCTCAAGGCCTATACGGAAATGGAGGAGGCGGTGATGATCGTCTCCGAGATCCTGGACCGGATGCGTACGGACAGGGCTCAGTATCAGGATTTTGCCATTCTCTATCGGACCAATGCGCAGTCGCGTGCGCTGGAGGAGCAGCTCCGCCGGCGCAACATCCCCTATATAATTTATTCCGGCAATTCCTTCTTCGACCGCGCCGAGGTCAAGGATATGATGGCCTATTTCAAGCTGGTCGTCAACACGCGCGATGACGAGTCGTTCCGGCGGGTGGTCAACAAACCGGCGCGCGGGATCGGCGACAAGGCGATGGAGGCGGTGGAAGCCGTGGCCCGGCAGCAGGGCTGGCCGCTTTTCGAGGCGGCGCGCGAGGTGCCGAAGGTGCGGCCGTTCTGCGAGATGATCCAACAGCTGTCCGCCCTCGTGCCGGTCACGGATGCCTGGGAGCTGGCGAAGAAGATCGCCGATGACAGCGGCCTGTACGCTTCCTACAAGCTGGACACCTCGATCGAGGGACAGTCCCGCGTGGCCAACCTGGAGGAACTGATCAACAGCGTGGCCCAGTACGTGGAGGAGCGGCGTGAGGAGGAGGAAGACTATGTGGCGGAAGGGGGCGAGCCTGGCCTCTATACCCTGGATGACTTTCTGGAGAACGTCTCCCTGCTGAGCAACGTGGATGTCTCCACGGACGAAGATACCAACAACAAGGTGGCGCTGATGACTGTCCATTCCTCGAAGGGACTGGAGTTCCCCTATGTGTTCGTGGCGGGGATGGAGGAGAATCTGTTCCCGAGCGTGTCGATGCTGTCGGCGAAATCCGAGGTCGAGGAGGAACGGCGGCTGTTCTATGTGGCCGTCACCCGTGCCAAGAAGGCGGTGCGCCTTTCTTTTGCCGGTACGCGCATGCGCAACGGCAAGCACGAGTCCAACGCTCCCTCCCGTTTCCTGAAGGAGATCGATCCGCAGTATATCGAGAATCCGCTGGACGAGGCCGACTTCGACAACAGCGGCGTCACGCACGAGTGGGGCGGCTTCGGCAGCCGGTTCACCGGCGGCCGTCTGAATCGTTTTGGGACGGGGAACGGTTCCTATGGCCAATCCTCCGGAGTGCAATATGAGCGCCGCAGCGCAGGTCGGGGAAGCCAGTTGCCCCCGGCGGGCGTAGCCACCCGTGGCTCCGTAAACGGGAGGGACCCGCAGCCGCAGGCTGTGGGAGGGATGAGGCCGAAGGCCGAACCCGTCCGGGGGCAA
>CAMHIP010000034.1 GCA_946185205.1 uncultured Bacteroidales bacterium
CCCGAAGACCTTCTGGACCGTGGGCCTGGTGCAGTTCTTCTGCTGGGCCGCGTTCATGTATATGTGGACCTATACCAACGGGGCCGTGGCCGCCAACTGCTGGGGCACGACGGATCCCGCTTCCGAGGGCTACCAGGCCGCCGGCAACTGGGTGGGTGTCGTGTTCGCCGCCCAGGCGGTCGGCTCCATCCTCTGGGCCCTCGTGCTTCCCAAGTTCAAGTCGCTCCGCCTGGCCTACGTGGTCAGCCTGCTGATCGGGGCGGCCGGTTTCATTTCCATCGCTTTCATCCACAACCAGTATCTGCTGTTCGCCTCCTACTTCCTGATCGGAGCGGCCTGGGCGGCGATGCTGGCCCTGCCCTTCACCCTGCTCACCAACGCGCTGAGCGGAGAGCACATGGGCAGCTACCTGGGGCTGTTCAACTGCACGATCTGCCTTCCGCAGATCGTGGCGGCGGCCCTGGGCGGCGTGGTGCTGCACCTCGTGGGCGGCGTGCAGGCGCACATGCTTGTCGTCGCCGGGGTGCTGCTCATCTGCGGCTGCTTCGCGGTCGCACTTGTGCAGGAACACAAATAATTCATTATATCACTAACCATTTACCAATCAAATGAAAAAAATCCTATCCATCCTTGCCGCCATCGCGCTCTCGGGCGTGATGGGCATCACCGCAAGCGCACAAGGCTACGCGGTACGGGGCGTGGTTGTGGACCAGATGGGTCCGGTGATCGGAGCCGCCGTCATGGAGGCGGGCACGACCAACGGAGCCGTGACCGATCTGGACGGCAACTTCTCCTTCAGGGTTTCTTCTCCCGATGCCACCGTCGAGGTGAGCTGCATCGGCTACACCACGCAGACCTTCAAGGCTTCCGCCATGCCTGCCACCATCACCCTCGTCGAGGACAATGAGTTCCTGGACGAGGTCGTGGTCATCGGCTACGGTACCGTCAAGAAGAGCGACCTCACCGGTTCCGTCGCGACCGTCAAGGCCGACGAGATCAACAAGGGCGTCATCACGAGCCCGGCCGACCTGCTCCGCGGCAAGAGCGCGGGCGTGGTCGTGACCGCCGGTTCCGGTATGCCGGGTTCCGCGGCCACCATCCGCATCCGCGGTACCGCGTCCCTCAACGCCGACCAGACCCCGCTCATCGTCATCGACGGCCTGCCCGTCTCCAACGACGGCATCTCCGGCATGTCCGACCCGCTGTCTTCCATCAACCCGGAGGACATCGAGAGCTTCACCGTCCTCAAGGACGCCTCCGCGACCGCCATCTACGGCTCCCGCGCTTCCAACGGCGTCATCGTGATCACCACCAAGAAGGGCTCCAAGGCCGCTTCCGCGCTGCCGCAGGTCGCCGTGGACTTCACGGCTTCCGTCAACACGGTCGCCAAGTACCAGAAGCTCTTGGACGCCAACGGCATCACCAGCCTGATCCGCAGCTTCTACGGCGCCGGCTCCGTCGCCGAGGCCAACCTGGGCGTGAACGGCACGCTCTACAACACCGACTGGCAGAAGGAAATCTACCAGGTGGCCCCGACCTACGACGGCAACATCAGCCTCAACGGCCGCATCGGCTCCTTCCTGCCGTACCGCATCTCCGGTGGCTACACCTCCCAGACCGGTACGCTCAAGGGCTCGAAGATGAACCGCGGGACCCTGTCCCTCAACCTCTCTCCGACCTTCTTCGACAAGCACCTGACCGTCAACCTCAACGGCAAGGGCACCTACGCCAAGAACTGGTATGCCAACCAGGACGCCATCGGCGCCGCCAACCACTACGACCCGACCAAGCCGGTGTATTCCAACGAGCCGGGCTACAGCCTGAACGGCTACACCACCTGGTATGACACCGCCGGCAACATCAACACGATGGCCACGATGAACCCGGTCGGCCTGCTGAACGCCAAGACCGACGAGGCCGACGCCTACCGTTTCATCGGCAACGCCCAGTTCGACTACAAGATCCACGGTCTGGAAGACCTGCGGCTCAACCTCAACCTCGGTATGGACTGGGCCAAGTCCAAGGGCTTCAACGAACTCGCCATGGGTTCCGAGGCATCCTTCCACAACACCAACCAGTCCGGCGGCGGCCAGCACACCGAGTATGACTACAGCCGTCTCAATACGACGCTGGAGTTCTACGCCGACTACAACCACACCTTCGCCGGGGACCACAACCTCGACCTGATGGCGGGTTATTCCTGGCAGCGCTTCTACAGCGAGAGCAACAGCAAGTCCGTCCGCCTGAGCGACCAGAGCTCCCTGGGCTCCTCCGTGGGCAAGGGCGAGCTGTTCCTGATCTCCTTCTTCGGCCGCGCCAACTACGGCTATGCCGACAAGTACCTGCTGACCGCCACGGTCCGCGCCGACGGTACGTCCCGTTTCCAGAACCACAAGTGGGGTATCTTCCCGTCCGTGGCCTTCGGCTGGAACGTGATGAAGGAGGACTTCATGGACGAGGCGGACGCCCTCTCCACCCTGAAGCTGCGCCTCTCCTGGGGCCAGACCGGCCAGCAGGCCGTGGGCGGCTACTATGACACCTTCGCCCAGTTCCTGACCCACCAGCTCGGCTCCTACTACTATTTCAACGACACGCTGATCACCCCGATCTCCGCGCTGGGCTACAGCGCCGACCTCCGCTGGGAGACCACGACGACCTACAACGTGGGCTTCGACTTCGGCTTCTGGAAGGACCGCCTGACGGCCGGCCTCGACCTCTACAAGCGTGACACCAAGGACATCCTCAACTTCATCCCGGTGCCCGCCCTGTCGAACCTGACCAACTACCTCAACACCAACATCGGCTCGATGACCAACATGGGTGTCGAACTCGACGTGAACGCGATCCTCGCAGAGAGCCGCGACCTGAGCTGGACGGCCGGATTCAACGTGGCCTACAACTACAACCGGATCACCAAGCTGACCGCCTCCGACGACGACGCCACGGGCGTGGAGACCGGCGGCATCTCAGGCGGTACCGGCAACAACGTGCAGATGTTCCAGGTCGGCCAGCCGATGAACGCCTTCTACGTGTACCAGCAGGTGTATGACAAGGCCGGCAAGCCCATCAGCGGCGTGTATGTGGACCGCAACAACGACGGCAAGATTACCGCCGACGACAAGTACTTCTTCCACAAGCCGTTCGCCGACGTGACCATCGGTTTCAACACCAGCATCTACTGGAAGAACTGGACGGCGGCCCTCTCCGGCCACGCCTCCATCGGCAACTGGGTGTACAACAACGCCGCCTCCGACACGGAGATGCTCGCGGACCTATGGACCAACAGCTTCATCAGCAACCGGCTCGCCTCCGCCACCAGCTCCATGTTCGCGCAGGCCCAGTACCTGTCCGACTACTATGTGCGCAACGCGTCCTTCCTCAAGCTGGACAACCTGACCATCGGCTACACCTTCCCGAAACTCTTCCGGGTCGCCGACGGCCGCGACGCTTCGCTCAACATCTTCGGCACCGTGCAGAACATCTGCACGCTGACTCCGTACGACGGAATCGACCCTGAAGTCTATGGCGGCATCGACGGTACGATGTACCCGCGTCCCCGCACCTATGTCCTCGGTGTCAAGTTCAACTTCTAATCCAGGATAGCAGATATGAAAACGATCAAATACATCCTCGGCACGCTCGTCCTCGCGGCCTCGCTGACCGCCTGCGTCGGTGACCTCAACGTCACCCCGATCGACCCCAACGCCAACACGGCGGACAAGGCCCTGACCAGCCAGAGTGCCTATGAGTCCTTCCTGGCCGGCATCTACACCGGCTTCGCCACCTCCGGCTTCTACGGGGCCAACGGAAGCGCCTCGATTTCCGGTCTGGACGGCGGCGCCTCCCAGTACATCCGCGGTCTGTACCACCACACCGGCCTGACCACCGACGAGGCGGTCTGCGGCTGGAACGACCAGACCATCAAGAATTTCCACTACCAGAACTGGACGACGGACGATACCTTCATCTACGCCTTCTATTCCCGCATCTTCATGCAGATCTCGATGGCCAACGAGTTCATCCGCGAGGCCAAGGCCTCCGAGGTGAGCTTCTCCGAGAAGGAGGAATACATCGCCGAGGCCCGCGTGCTCCGCGCCCTGGCGTACTACCACGCCATCGACAACTTCGGCAACGTCCCCTTCGCTGACGAGACCGCCATCGTGGGCCAGAACCCCGACCAGATCTCCCGCGCCGACCTGTATGCCTGGCTGGAGACCGAACTCCTCGACCTGATCGACAACAGCGCCCTGGCCGCCCCGCGCGCCAACGGGTACGCCCGCGCCGACAAGGGCGTGGCGAAGTTCATCCTCGCCAAGCTCTACCTCAACGCCGAGGTCTTCACCGGCAGCGCCCAGTGGCAGAAGTGCGCCGACATCCTGAAGGACCTCATGGACGACGGCTACAGCCTCCACACCACCTCCAAAGGCGGCGTGTACAGCGCCTACCAGGAGCTCTTCCTCGCCGACAACAACCAGTGCACCGACGAGATCATCTTCGCCATCGAGCAGGACGGTGTCAACACCACCAGCTACGGTGCCACGAACTACCTGATCTTCGCCTCCACCGGCGGCTCCATGGACGTGTCCAAGATCGGCATCTCCTCCGGTTGGGGCGGACTGCGCACCACGCCGCAGTTCTACAACAAGTTCTCCTCCGACGACGCCCGCAACCTCTTCTACACGAGCGGCCAGCAGAAGGACATCGACGACATCGGCGAGTTCACCAACGGCTACGCCTTCATGAAGTACCTCAACATGAAGAGCGACGGCACCCCGGGCCAGGAAAGCGGCTTCGTGGATACCGACTTCCCGATGATGCGCTATGCCGACGTGCTGCTGATGGCGGCCGAGTGCCAGGTGCGCGGCGCCTCCATCGACGGACTGTCCGCCTACAACCAAGTGCGCACCCGCGCCGGCCTGCCGACCGCAACCTCCATCGTCCTGCAGGATGTGCTCGACGAGCGCGCCCGCGAACTCTATCAGGAGTGCTGGCGCCGCAACGACCTGATCCGCTTCGGTCAGTTCACGACCGGCGAGTACCTCTGGCAGTGGAAGGGCGGCTCCAAGGACGGCAACGCCGTCGATGAGCACTTCAACCTCTTCCCGATTCCGGATTCCGACCGGCTTGCCAACAGCAAGCTCACGCAGAACAAAGGCTATTAATCGATTCGCCCCATGAAAAAGATATTTTCCATTCTCACCGCAGGGCTGCTCGGCCTGATGGCCGTCTCCTGCGTCCAGGAGCCGCTGGCCACCTTCGATCCGACGAGCGCCACTGCCCCGGTCCTGGGGACCACGGAAGTCGGTGCGAAGGCCGTCGAGGTGGGCTACACCCCGGCCGTCTTCACCCTGGGCTTCAACGAAAAGATCGCCCCGAGCCACGCCCTCGCCATCGTCTCCGTGGATGGCAAGGCCGTCAGCAAGGTCGTCTCCTCCAAGGATGACGGCAGCACCCTGTCCGCCACCCTGGTCAACATCAGCAAGGCCCTCGCCTTCTTCGGCTATGCCGACGGTGACGTGGTCTCCTCGCTCGAACTGGCCGTCCGCGCGACGCTCCAGAACCTCTCGCAGGACAACGGTGTCAACGGCTTCATCGATTCCGAGAACCGCCTGACCCTCAACGACTTCACCGTGACCATCCCGGTGGGCAGCCCGTATCAGGATTACACCGAAAGCTGCACCTGGAGCGTCATCGGCGCCCTGTCCGAGTACAGTATCAACTGGGACGGCGACCTCGAGATGTTCGCCACCGCCGACGGCGACAAATTCGTCGCCAAGGCCGTGACCCTCAAGAAGGACGACCAGTTCAAGTTCCGCAAGGACCAGGGCTGGGAAACCAATTATGGCGCACCCGGCGATGTGGAGCCGTACGTGCTTTCCGTCGATACCGAAGTGACCGGAGCCGCCGGTGGCAAGAACCTCGCAGTCCCTGCAGACGGCATCTATGACCTCTGGCTCGACCTGTCCGGCAGCGAGGCCAAGATCACCGTCACAGATGCCTACCTGGCTTATCCGGACCACAAGGATGCCAGCACCTGGAGCGTCATCGGCGCACTGAGCGCTTACGAAATCAACTGGAACGGCGACCTCGCGATGACCACCGACGGCACCACCCACGTGGCTCAGGGTATCAAGCTTAGCAAGGACGACCAGTTCAAGTTCCGCAAAGACGCCGGCTGGGAAACCAACTTCGGCGCCACCGGCGACGTGGAGCCGTTCGTGGTCACCCTTGGCAGCGAGACAACTGCAGCGGCCGGCGGCAAGAACCTCGCTGTGCCCGAGGACGGTATCTTCGACCTGATCCTCAACCCTGACGGCCAGACCTTCACCATCGTCGAGACCCTCGGCGGCGGCGTCAGCGGCAAGATCGGCGGCAACGAGCCCGAACCGGAGCCCGAGACCTACAAGGGCTGGGGCATCATCGGCGACTTCAACGGCTGGGGCGGCGACGTCGAGATGACCGAAGCCGACGGCGTGTGGACCGGTTTCTTCACCAACACCAAGAAGGACGACGGCAGCGACGGCGGCTTCAAGCTCCGCAAGGATGCTGACTGGGCCGAAAGCGCCGGCGGTACCTTCTCCGCCCTCGGAGAGGCCTTCGACGCCGTGACCAAGGACGGTCCGAACATCACGGTGCCGGCCGGCTTCTACAAGGTCGTCTATGATACCGTCAACCAGAAGATCACCGTGTCCGAAGGCAATGTGTGGTCGCTGATCGGCGACTTCAACGGCTGGGGCGGCGACGTGGACATGACCGAGACCGAATCCGGCATCTGGGTCAGCCCCGCCACCACGCTGAACAACAAGGGCTTCAAGATCCGCAAGAACCACGACTGGGGCACCAGCTACGGCGGCGAATTCAAGGCCATCGGCGAAGCGTTCGCAGCTACGCAGACCGAGAACAACAACATCATGCTGGCCGAGGACGGCGAATATGTCGTCACCTTCGACGCCAACAAGCTGACCATCACCGTGGATGCGGCCAAGCCGTCCAAGGTCTGGTCCGTGATCGGTGTCGTCAACGGCTCCAACTGGGACCAGGACTTCTACATGACGCAGGTCGCTCCGGGCATCTGGGTCAGTGAGAAGCTGGAGCTCGGCGGCGAATGGAAGGTCCGCTTTGACAACGGCTGGGACGTCAACCGCGGCGCAGCCGTGAAGGAAGGCGCCGGCTCCCTGACGGAGAACGGCCAGTTCGTGGGCGTCTATCCTGGCGGTGAGAACCTGACGCTGACCGGCAATTTCCAGGTCGTGTACAACGAGATGAACCAGACGGTCGGTACCCTGGGATGGGGCGTCGTGGGCAAGGTTGCCTCCATCGACGGCTTCAACTGGAACTACGACATCCCGATGAACCTCGCCGCCGACGGCAAGTGGTACAGCGTGCCTGTGGCCCTGGACGAAGGTGACGAGATCAAGGTCCGCCTGCAGGGCGGCTGGGACACGAGCTATGGCGGAACGAGCGACGCTGCCGTCGCGGCGGACACCGCCGTCGAGGCGACCACCGACAACGGCAAGAACCTGAAGGCTGCCGCCAAGGGCACCTACATGGTCGTCCTGGACCCGACCGCCAAGACCCTCACCCTCAGCACCGACTTCTGGGGCGTGATCGGCGACTTCAACGAATGGAAGACCGACCGCTTCATGCTCCCTGCCGGCGACGGCAAGTGGTTCGCCTATAACCAGGAGATCTCCGGCGGCTGGAAGATCCGCAAGAGCGCAGACTGGGCTGTCAACTACGGTGGTGTCTATGCCGCTGCCGGAGAGCCTTTCAAGGGTATCGCCGGCGCCAAGGACAACATCGCCGTGACCGACATGACCCGCTTCGACATTCTGTTTGACGCTACGGCCGAGACCATCACTGCGTCCAAGCCGATCAAGTAGAATGCATAAAGCCTGAACCTTTTTCGGACCGGGGCCCCTGACCGGACCCCGGTCTGCCACTTAAAACTGACAACCGACCATGAGAAGATTCCGCATCCTCCTCGCCGGCCTCGCGCTGGCGGCCTGCCTCCTCCCGTCCTGCGTCAAGCCCGGCGGCGGAGAGAACACCGGCGGCTCCGGCTCGCAGATCGAGAAGGGCGAGCACCTCGCCGACATCACCTACCAGGTCAACGTCTACAGCTTCGCCGACTCCGACGGAGACGGCTGGGGCGACCTCAAGGGCGTGACCCAGCACCTCGACTATTTCGAGAGCCTGGGTGTGAGCGCCCTCTGGCTCTCGCCCGTGCAGGACGCCATGTCCTACCACGGCTACAACGTCACGGACTACAACGCCATCAATCCCAGGCTCGGCACGGAAGCCGATTTCAAGGACCTGATCGACAAGGCGCAGGCCAAGGGAATCGACATCTACATGGACTACGTGCTCAACCACTCCGGCAGCGACAATCCCTGGTTCAAGCAGGCCTGCTCGGATCCGAACGGCCCGTACCGCAACTACTATGTCTTCTCCACCGATCCGGCCGCTGACGTGGCCGCCGGCAAGATCGACAACTACGCCGGGGCCAAGACCCCGGGAATGGGCAACTGGTATGCCCTGTCCGGCTCCACCGGCAGCGGCCGCCTGCATTTCAAGCTGGACTGGAACGCCAAGAAAATCACGGTCACGCAGAGCACCGAAGCGGCGCAGTCCTCCAACGCCTCCGCGACCAAGTGGCTCTACTACGGCGACGGCACCCTGATGGGCCTGTATCCGTCCGGCTCCGAGATCTATGAGATCACGGTGGACTTCGCCTCCAGCTGGGGTTTCCTCATCCGCACCTCCACGACCAGCTGGGAAGGCGGCACCAAGTGGGGCGGCGACGGCAAGGCGCTCTCGCTCGGCACCCCGTACACGATCAACAACAGCTCGGCCCAGGACATCACCTTCGCGGGCGGACTGTCCTATTTCGCCAGCTTCGACAAGTCGATGCCGGACCTCAACTACGGCCCCTACACTTCCTGCGAGACCTCGGATGCCTTCAAGGCCCTGGCGGCTTCGGCCGACAAATGGATCGGCATGGGCGTGGCCGGCCTGCGCCTCGACGCCGTGATCTGGATCTACCAGAACCAGACGGCCGCCAACGTGGCCTTCCTGAAGGCCTGGTACGACCGCTGCAATACCAGCTACAAGGCCCGCGGCGGCCAGGGTGACTTCTACATGGTCGGCGAGGCGTGGTGCGACAACGCCGAACAGATGGCGCCCTACTACCAGGGCCTGCCGTCCAACTTCAACTTCTACTACTGGTACACCCTCAAGGACCGCATCAACAAGGGCCAGGGCAACGATTTCGCCAAGACCGTGCTCTATTTCCGCGGCCTCTTCCGCCAGAACCGCGCCGATTTCATCGACGCCATCAAGCTCACCAACCACGACGAGGACCGCGCCGCCAGCGACCTGGGACGCGACATCAACAAGGAGAAGCTGGCCGCCTGCGTGCTGCTGACCTCGCCGGGCAAGCCCTTCGTCTATCAGGGCGAGGAACTCGGCTACTGGGGCACCAAGAGCAAAGGAGACGAATACATCCGCACCCCGATCAAGTGGACCCGCAGCGGCGCCGTCGCGTCCAACGCCCTGGGCGGCAAGGTGGACAACGCCATGCTCAACGCAGACATCAGCGTGGAGGCGCAGACCGCCGAAGCATCGTCGATCCTCAATGTGTACCGCAAATTCGCGGCGGCGCGCAACACTTACAAGGCCCTCGCCCACGGCGAGATGGCCGAGATCAGCTCGCCCAACGCCGCCGTCGCCCTCTGGACGATGAGCTTTGACGGGCAGACCGTGCTCGTGGCCCACAATTTCGGCGGCGGCGTGGCCTCCGCCACCATCCCGGGCGTGTCCGGCCTCAGCTCCGACGCCCTGCTCGTGTCCAACGGCGTGGCCTCCGTGAACGGCTCTTCCGTGACCCTGGGCGCCTACGCCTCCGCGGTGTTTGCCCTATGATGCGCTGCTGGAGATGGCTCCTGCCGGCCCTGATGATGCTGGCAGCCTGCACGAAACCCGGCGGGGACGATCCCGGGCCGGATCCCGTCACGCCCGCCTCTTTCGTCAAGGGCGTGGACATCAGCTGGGTCACCGAGCTGGAGAGCAAGGGATACAAGTTCTACAATGCCGCCGGGCAGGAGCGTGAGCTCACCGCCCTGATGAAGGAACTCGGCGCCGACGCCATCCGCCTGCGCGTGTGGGTGAACCCCGAAGGGGGCTGGAACGGAAAGGCCGACGTGCTCGCCAAGGCGAAACGTGCCGCCGCGCTCGGCATGAAGGTCCTGATCGACTTCCACTACAGCGACTCCTGGGCCGACCCGTCCCAGCAGACGGTGCCTGCGGCCTGGAAGGGCAAGGACGCCGCGGCGATGGCCACGGCCGTGAAAGAGCACACGCAGGACGTCCTGCAGGCGCTCAAGGGCGCCGGCGTCGAGGTGGCCTGGGTGCAGGTGGGCAACGAGACCACCAACGGCATGCTCTGGGAGACCGGCAAGGTGGCCGGGACGTCCGTCGGGCAGTTCGTGCGCTATTTCAGCGCCGGGCGGGAAGCCGTCAAGGCCGTCTATCCGCAGGCGCAGGTGATCCTGCATCTGGACAACGGCTGGAACCTCTCCACGCTCAACTGGTTCCTCACCCTGATGAAGGCGCATGCGCTGGACTACGACCTCCTCGGGCTCTCGCTCTATCCTTCCTACTGGGAGGGGAATGCCTATCCCGACTGGAAGCCGAAGGTACAGCAGTTCGTCTCCAACCTCCAGACGCTCCACGCGGCCTACGGCAAGCCCGTGATGCTGGTGGAGTTCGGCATGCCCGCGAGCCAGCCCGACAAGGCCAAAGCCGCGCTGCAGTACCTCTTCGACAACACCCGGTCCCTCGACTGGTTCACGGGGATCTTCTATTGGGAGCCGGAGGCGGAACACAACCGCTGCGGCTATGATTATGGCGCGTTTGCCGGCGGGAAGCCGACGGCGGCGCTGGAGCCGTTCGGAGAATAGATTCTTCGCTGCGCTCAGAATGACATACAACGATTGACCGATATCATGAAACGAAACCTATACCTCCTTCTTGCCGCTGCGCTGCTGCTCTCCTGCACGCAGGCGGTCGATTATTCCCAGGTGAGCGAGGCCACGGAGGCCCAGGTGCAGCGGGTGGAACCGCTCTGCTGGTGGACCGGGATGCACACGGACCTGCAGCTGATGGTGCAGGGTCCCGGCATCGGCGCCTTCGACGTGGCCGTCGAAGGCAAGGGCCTCGAGATCAAGGCCGTCCACCGGGCCGACAGCCCGAATTTCCTCTTCATCGACCTGGCGGTCAAGGCCGCCGGGACCTGGAACCTCGTCTTCTCCCGGGAAGGCGCCGGCTTCAAGTATCCCTACCTCGTGCGCGAGCGGGAGGCGGGCAGCCGGGACCGGGAGAGCTTCACCACGGCGGACATGATCTACCTCATCATGCCGGACCGCTTCGCTTCGGCGACCGCCGACAACGACTGCGGCTGGCCGGGCGGGAGCTATGAGGACGGCTCCGGGCACGCCTGGACCGTGCCGGACACGCCGGATGCGGTGGACCGCGCCGATGCCGTGAGCCGCCACGGCGGCGACATCCAGGGCATGCAGGACCATCTGGACTACATCGCCGACCTGGGCGCCACCGCCATCTGGTGCACCCCGCTGCTGCTGGACAACCAGCCGCGCGAGTCCTACCACGGCTACGCCTGCTCCGACTACTACCACATCGACCCGCGTTTCGGCGACAACGCCGCCTACAAGGCATTCGTGGATGCCGCGCACGCCAAGGGTCTCAAGGTGATCATGGACATCGTCACCAACCACTGCGGCACCGCCCACTGGTGGATGGAGGAAGCCCCCTTCGCCGACTGGTACCACCCGGCGGAGCCCTATGTGCAGATGAACGCCCTCTTCTCCGTGTATATGGACCCGAACGCCTCGGTGCGCGACCGGGAGCGGCAGGAGAGCGGCTGGTTCGTCCCCTCGATGCCGGACATGAACCTCGACAACCCCTACGTGCTGAAGTACTTCCAGCAGTGGGCCGTGTGGTGGATCGAATACGCCGGGCTGGACGGCCTGCGCGTGGATACCTACCCCTACAACGAGCCGGAGCCGATGTCGCAGTGGTGCAAGGCCGTCACGGACGAGTACCCCCGGATGAACATCGTGGGCGAATGCTGGGACGGCAACATCCCCCAGCTCGCCTACTGGCAGAAGGACCATCCCAACCCGAACGGTTTCAACTCCAACCTCCCGTCCATCATGGACTTCCCGCTGGAGAGCGCCATCAAGCGCGCGCTCAACGAGGACTACGTCAACTGGGATGAGGGCATGACCCGCGTCTATTCCGTGCTGGCGCAGGACTTCGCCTACACCGACCTCAGCCACATGATGATCTTCTTCGCCAACCACGACCACGCCCGCACCGGCGACGTGCTCCGCCGGGATCCGGCCCGCATGAAGCTGGCCCTCACGCTGCTGGCCACCCTGCGCGGCATCCCGCAGCTGTACTACGGCGACGAGATGATGTTCCTGGAGCGCAAGGACGTGCCCAGCCACGACGGCGCCAAGCGCATCGACTTCCCGGGCGGCTGGGCCGGCGACGCCACCGACCTGTTCTCGGCCGGAGGCCGCAACGCCGCCGGCGGGTCCTACAGCGACGCCGCCGACCTGCACGACTACACGCGCACGCTCTTCCAGTGGCGCAAGGGCTGCAAGGCCGTCCAGCAGGGCCGCACCCTGCACTTCCTCTCGCGCAAGAACGTGGGCGCCGCCAACATCACCGACAACACCTACGCCTTCTTCCGCTACACCCCGGAGCAGGCCGTCTTCGTGTATATCAACAACACCGCCGAGGAGCGCGCCCTCGACTGGAACCACTACCGCGAATTCGTCTCCGGTCCCGTGCAGGGACGCAATGTCCTGACCGGGGAACAGACCGTCCTGCAGGACGGCGTCACCGTGGCCCCCAGGAGCGCGCTCATCGTGGAATTCAACAGATAACTCCGTATGAAAAAGATTTTCCTCCTCCTGCTCGCCGCCGCCCTCTGTTTCTGCGGCTGCAAGACCGTCCCGGCCTCCCGGCATGCCGGATGGACCGGCAACACCGTGGTCTATGAGGTCAACATCCGCCAGTTCTCGCCCGAGGGCACGTTCAAGGCCGTCGAGGCCCAGCTGCCCCGGCTGAAGGACCTGGGCGTGGACATCCTCTGGCTGATGCCGATGTACGAGATCGGAAAGGTGGAGCGCAAGGGCAGCCTCGGCTCCTACTACGCCATCTCCGACTACACCAAGGTCAACCCCGAGTTCGGCACCATGCAGGACTTCGAAGACCTGCTCGCCGCCGCGCACAAGGCCGGCTTCAAGCTCATCCTCGACTGGGTGGCCAACCAGACGGCTCCCGACCACGTGTGGATGGAGGGCAAGCCCGCCGACTTCTATGAGCGCGACTCGCTGGGCCGCGCCATCTGGGAATACGACTGGACCGACACCCGCAGCCTCAACTACGAGAACACGGCGGTCTGGGACGCCCAGGACGAGTGCATGCGTTTCTGGCTGGAGAAGGGCGTGGACGGCTTCCGCTGCGACGCCGCGGCCGAGATGCCCGCCACGTTCTGGAAGGGGATCCTGCCCGGCATCCGGCGCGACTATCCCGACATCTACCTGTTGGCCGAAGCCGAAAATCCGGAGCTCGCGGAGCTCTTCGACGCCACCTATGCCTGGGAGCTGCACCACCTGATGAACGACATCGCCCAGGGCAAGAAGGGCGTGAAGGACCTGCGCGCCTATCTGGACAAGGATGACGCCTGGATGGGGAAGGACGGCTACCGCCTGATGTTCACGTCCAACCACGACGAGAATTCCTGGGCGGGCAGCGAGTTCGAGCGCATGGGCGACGCCGCCAAGGTGATGGAGGTGCTCTGCTTCACCCTGCCGAAGGGCCAGCCCCTCGTCTATACCGGCCAGGAAGTGGGTATCACGCGCCGCCTGGCGTTTTTCGAGAAAGACCCGGTCACCGACTGGAGCGAGAATGAATACACTTCCTTCATCCGGGATCTGGTCGCCCTGCGCCACGCCCACCCGTGCCTTGCCGCCGGGGACAAGGGTGCTCCGGCCGTCTTCATCGAGACGGCGCCGGAGGGCGTGCTGGCTTTCTCCCGCAGCGCCGGGAAGGACTCCGTGACCGTCTGGGCCAACCTGACGGCGGAGCCCGCCGAAGTGAATACCGGCGAAAAAACCGTCACCCTGGACCCCTGGGGCTGGATTATTTATTAACTTTGTGTCCGCTATGCGTGTCCAGAACCTGATTCCCTGGCTGGGCGCCCTGCTGTTGGGCGCCTGCACCGCCGCTCCCGCCCTGCAGCCGGAGCCCAAGGCGGAACTGACTTCCCCGGACGGCCAGCTCCGGATGAGCTTCTGCCTCTCCGAAGCCGGCACACCCTTCTATACCCTGTCGCGCGGGGACACCCCCGTGCTCACCCCCAGCCGCCTGGGATTCACCCTGCGCGGCGTGGTCAAGGCCGAGGACCTGACCTATGCGGCCGACGGCTCCATCGGCAAGCGCGACCGCGAGGGCCGGATCGCCTTCGACCGCGGCTTCGAGCTCACCGGCACGGCCACGGACAGCTTTGACGAAGTCTGGGAGCCGGTCTGGGGCGAAGAATCGCAGATCCGCAACCACTACAACGAGCTGCTGATCCACCTGAAGCAGCCGGAAAGCGGCCGCCTGCTGGACGTGCGCTTCCGCCTGTTCGACGACGGCCTGGGCTTCCGCTACGAATTCCCCGGCGGGCAGAGCCTGGTGCATTTCGTCATCCAGGAGGAACTCACCGAATTCGCCTGCGCGGAGGACAACACCGCCTGGTGGATCCCGGGCGACTACGACACGCAGGAGTATGAGTACAACTGCACGAAGCTCTCCGAGGTCAGTGCGCATTTCCGCGACAAGATGCGCGGCAACAGCAGCCAGACCCCGTTCAGCACCTCCGGCGTGCAGACTTCCCTGCAGATGAAGACGCCCGGCGGGCTGTATGTCAACATCCACGAGGCCGCCCTGGTCGATTATCCCTGCATGCACCTGCTCGTGGACGGGCCGGCGCATATACTGCGCGCGTGGCTCACCCCGGACGCCGAGGGCTGGAAGGGCAAACTCACCACCCCCGCCAGGACCCCCTGGCGCACCGTGCAGGTGGCCGCCTCGGCCACGGACCAGCTCGCTTCGCGCCTGGTGCTCAACCTCAACGAGCCCTGTGCGCTGGATGACGTGAGCTGGATCCACCCCGTCAAGTACATGGGCGTGTGGTGGGAGATGATCGCGGGCGCGGGCTCCTGGGCCTACACCGACGCCCAGGGCATCCACCTGGACAGCTTCGACTACCAGGCAGCCACCCCCAACGGCCGGCACAGCGCCAACAACGATAACGTGCGCAAATACATCGACTTCGCCGCGGCCAACGGCTTCGACGCCCTGCTCGTCGAGGGATGGAACATCGGCTGGGAAGAATGGGCCAACTGCAACAAGGACTATGTCTTTGATTTCCAGACGCCTTATCCCGATTTCGACATCGACGCGCTCAACGCCTACGCGCACAAAAAGGGCATCCGCCTGGTCATGCACCATGAGACCTCCTCCAGCATCCGCAACTATGAGCGCCACCTGGAGGCGGCCTATTCGCTGATGAACCGCTACGGCTACGACGCCGTCAAGTCCGGCTACGTGGGCGACATCCTCCCGCAGGGGATGCACCACTACAGCCAGTGGATGATCAACCACTACCAGTACTGCATCACCGAGGCCGCCCGGCACCACATCATGGTCAACGCCCACGAGGCCGTGCGCCCGACGGGCCTGTGCCGCACGTATCCCAACCTGATCGGCAACGAATCCGCCATGGGCACGGAGTACCAGGCCTTCGGCGGCATCACGCCGGGCCACACGGCCATCCTGCCCTTCACCCGCCTGAACGGCGGCCCGATGGACTACACCCCGGGCATCTTCGAGCAGAACCTGAAGGACTGGTGCGGCAACGATTCGTGGGTCAACTCCACGATCGGCGGGCAGCTGGGCCTGTACCTGACGATGTATTCGCCGCTGCAGATGGCGGCCGACACGCCGGAGCACTACAGCCGCTTCATGGACGCCTTCCAGTTCATCAAGGACGTGGCCGTGGACTGGAGCGAGAGCCGCTACCTGTATGCCGAGCCCATGGAGTACATCGTGGTGGCGCGCAAGGCCAAGGGCAGCGGGCAGTGGTTCCTCGGCGGCATCACGGACGGGAAGGAGCGCAGCTTCGAGGCGAAGCTGGACTTCCTGGAACCCGGCACGTATGAGGCCACGGTCTATGCCGATGCGCCCGATGCCCACTACAAGGACAACCCGCAGGCCTACCGAATCACGAAGCAGACGGTGACGCCGGACGGCGTCCTCCCCGTCACGATGGCGCCGGGCGGCGGCTTTGCGGTCAGTTTCAAGAAATTATGACAGTAACATTCAAGATACAGTATGAGACCGCGTGGGGCGAGAGCCTTGCGCTGGTCCTCCAGGACAGGAAACACCCCATGCAGTGGGGTGAGGGCGCGATTTGGAGCGTGACCGTCAAGGACTGCCCCGCCGCAGCGCTCAAGGACTACACCTACGTGGTAATGCGCGACGGCCTGATCATCCGCACCGAATGGAGCCACCACAGCAGCAAGTCCGCCCGCGAGATCACGGACGCCTGGATCGACTGCCCGATCCCGGGCTGCCCGTTCCCGCGCAGGCACCAGGCAGAGAAATTCGACCGGCCCGGTTTCCGCGGAGCGGGCACGGCCGTCCCCGTGTTCTCGCTGCGCACCCCGGACGATTTCGGCATCGGCGAGTTCCGCGACCTGCGTCCGCTGGTCGACTGGGCCGCCGCCACCGGGCAGTGCATCCTCCAGCTGCTGCCGGTCAACGACACCACCCGCAAGGGCACCTGGACCGACTCCTACCCCTACAGCCCCGTTTCGACCTTCGCCCTGCACCCGCTCTACATGCACCTGCAGGACCTGGGCATCAAGGCGGACGCCGCCTTCAAGAAGGAGCAGGCCGCGCTGAACGCCCTGCCGGAACTGGATTATCCGAAGGTGTTCAAGGCCAAGATGGCCTACATCCGCAAGGCCTTCGAGGCGCGCGGCGCCAAGGACATGGCGGGGAGCGCCTACAAGAAGTTCGTCAAGGAGAATGCCGGCTGGCTGCCGGAATATGCGGAATTCTGCGCCCGGCGCGACAAGCTGGAGCCGGAATACTACTGCTGGATGCAGTTCCACCTGGACAGGCAGTTCTGCGAAGAGGTGGATTATGCGCGCAGCAAGGGCGTCTCGCTCAAGGGCGACCTGCCCATCGGCGTAAGCGCGGACAGCGCCGAGGCCTACTGGCACCCGGAGCTCTTCAACCTTGACTCCTCGACCGGCGCCCCGCCCGACTATTTCTCCACGGACGGGCAGAACTGGGGCTTCCCGACCTACAACTGGGAGGAGATGGCGAAGGACGACTTCGCCTGGTGGAAGGCGCGCCTCAGGAAGATGAGCCGCTATTTCGACGCGTTCCGCATCGACCACATCCTCGGCTTCTTCCGCATCTGGGAGATCCC
>CAMHIP010000035.1 GCA_946185205.1 uncultured Bacteroidales bacterium
CGCCGCCAAGGGAGGCCTCAAGATGCTCACCCGCAACATCTGCTCCGAATACGGCATGTACAACATCCAGTGCAACGGCATCGGCCCCGGCTACATCGCCACCCCGCAGACCGCTCCGCTGCGTGAGCGTCAGCCGGACGGCAGCCGCCATCCGTTCGACAGCTTCATCTGCGCCAAGACCCCGGCCGGCCGCTGGCTGCAGCCCGAGGAGCTCGGCGGTCCCGCCGTGTTCCTGGCTTCCCACGCCTCCGACGCCGTCAACGGCCATATCCTCTATGTCGATGGCGGTATCCTCGCCTACATCGGCAAGCAGCCCGAGTAGCTTCTTCACTTCGTTCAGAATAACAAGGTTATGAAGATCAACTGCCAAGTACGTCAGGCCTCCAGCAACCTGGATGCGAAACACTATGATACCGAGCGCATCCGCAAGGAATACCTTGTGGAGAACGTGATGGCCCCCGACGAGATCAACATGGTCTATTCGATGTTCGACCGCATCATCGCGGGCGGCGCCGTCCCCGTGAAGGAAGACCTGCTGCTCAGCGCCCCGGACATCCTGCGCGCAGATTATTTCACCCAGCGCCGTGAGCTGGGCATCATCAATGTCGGCGGCGCCGGCACCGTGGTCGTGGGCGAAGAGGAGTACCACCTCGAATACAAGGAGGCCCTCTACGTCGGCCGCGGCAACCGCCACGTCACCTTCAAGAGCGACAGCGCCGACAAGCCGGCCCACTTCTACTTCTGCTCCGCCACCGCCCACCGCGAGACCGGCGTCAAGAAGGTCACCAAGAAGGACGCCGTGGTGATGCACCTCGGCTCCCTCGAGGAGTCCAACGAGCGCACGATCAACCGCCTCCTCGTCAAGGAGGTCGTGCCGTGCTGCCAGCTCCAGATGGGTATGACCGAGCTCGCTCCGGGCAGCACCTGGAACACCATGCCGGCCCACACCCACGACCGCCGCATGGAGGTCTATTTCTACTTCGAGGTGCCGGATGACGCAGCCGTCTGCCATTTCTGCGGCGAGCCGCAGGAGACGCGCCACATCTGGATGCACAATGAGCAGGCCGTCATCTCCCCGCAGTGGAGCATCCACTCCGCCTGCGCGACCCGCAACTACACCTTCATCTGGGGCATGTGCGGCGAGAACGACGACTACAACGACATGGACTGGTGCGCAACCACTGACCTCAAGTAATGAAAAGACAGGCACTTATCCTCGCCTTCGCGGCGATCTTCGCGCTCGCGGGCTGCAAGCAGCAGCCCGCGGAGCAGAAGGTGATGGCCCGTTTCGTACCGGAGCGCGCCGACGACTTCGTCTTCGAGAACAACCTCATCGCGGGCCGCTTCTACGGCAAGGCCCTCGAGGGCAACCCCACTTCCCCGGGCATCGACATCTGGGTGAAGATGCCGGGCAAGCTCGTGGCTGACACGTGGTATGCCGAGGCCCAGAAGGACCCGGAGTACTACCACCACAACCACGGTGACGGCAAGGACTGCTACAAGGTGGCCGTGAGCCTCGGCGGCGGTGCTTCCGCCCCGATGATCGGCAGCCACCTCGCCTTCCCCGCCACCAACTACCGCTCCTACGAGATCCTGGAAGAGAAGCCCGGCAAGGTGGTCTTCGTGCTCCACTATCCCGAATGGGAAGCCGCCGAAGGCATCCGCGTCTCCCTGGACAAGAAGGTCACCGTCACGGCCGACAGCTATTTCTGCCGCGTCGATGACACCTGGAAGTTCACCGGTGCCGAGACCCTCAACATCGCAGCCGGCCTGCTGCGCCACGGCGCCCAGCAGACCATCGTCGATGAGCAGAAGGGAGCCGACCGCTATGCGATCTGGGAGCACGCGTCCGACCAGAGCATCGAGCCGGAAGACGGCATGCTCGGCGTGGCCGTCGTGATGCCCGGCGCCCAGCAGGTCTTTGCCGACAAGGAGCTGGACCACGCCGTGTGCGTCCGGGCCCTCAAGTCCGGCGAGACCCTCACCTACTACTTCGGTTCCTGCTGGTCCAAAGGCGACCTCAAGACCGCTCAAGACTGGTTCAATGTAGTCAACAAACAGAAATAACAGTGCGTAGAATCCTTCTCACGTCACTGGTAGGGATGGCTCTGTGCGGCACGCTGGCGGCACAGGGCTTTCCTTATCAGGACGCCTCCCTGCCTGCGGAACAGCGGGCGGACGACCTGCTGGGACGGCTCTCCCTGGAGCAGAAAGTGTCCCTGATGATGAACGCCAGCCCGGCCATTCCCGAGCTGGGCATCCGTGCCTATGACTGGTGGAACGAAGCCCTGCACGGCGCCGCCCGCGCCGGTCTCGCCACCGTGTTCCCCCAGGCCATCGGCATGGCCTCCAGCTGGGACGAAGCGCTGCTGCGGGAGGTGTTCGACATCGCCTCCACCGAGCAGCGCATCAAGTTCATCCAGTACCGCCGCGACCCTCAGGGCAGTCCCCGCTACCACGGACTCACGGTCTGGACGCCCAACATCAACATCTTCCGCGACCCGCGCTGGGGACGCGGACAGGAGACCTACGGAGAGGATCCCTTCCTCACGTCCCGGATGGGTCTGGCCGTCGTCCAGGGCCTGCAGGGACCGGATTCCACGAAGTATGACAAGCTCCACGCCTGCCTCAAGCACTACGCCGTGCACAGCGGACCGGAGGGCACGCGCCACCAGTTCGACGCCCGCGACATCTCCTGGCGCGACCTGGCGGAGACCTACCTCTACGCCTTCGGCGACATCATCTCCAAGTCCGACGTGCAGGAAGTCATGTGCGCCTACAACCGCTTCGAAGGGGATCCCTGCTGCGGCTCCGACCAGCTGCTGATCCAGTTCCTGCGGGAGAAATGGGGCTACAAGGGGCTCGTGGTCAGCGACTGCGGCGCCATCGACGACTTCTGGCGCGAAGGCCGCCACGGGACCCACCTGGGCGACCCGGAGACGGCCGTCGCCCGCGCCGTGCGCACCGGCACCGACCTGGAATGCGGCAGCTCCTACCAGCACCTGATGGACGCCGTGAAGCAGGGCAAGCTCAGCGAAGCCGACATCGACGTATCGCTGCGCCGCCTGCTCACCGCCCGCTTCCGGCTGGGCGAGATGGATCCCGACGAGAACGTGGAATGGAACCGCATCGACGAAGCGCTGCTGGCCTGCGACGCCCACCGGGCGAAAGCCCTCGAGATGGCGCGGGAGAGCCTGGTGCTCCTGCAGAACCGCGACGGCATCCTCCCGCTGGGCAAGGACATCAAGGTAGCCGTCCTGGGGCCGAACGCCGCGGACTCCGTGGCCATGTGGGGCAACTACAACGGCACGCCCGTGCGCACAGTCACGGCCCTCGAAGGCATCCTCGCCAAGGTGGGCGGGACCGGCGTGACGGATCCGGACCACGCCGACGTCGTGATCTATGTCGGCGGCATCAACCCCCGGATGGAGGGAGAGCAGATGCGCAACAGCCCCGAAGGCTTCGACCGCGGCGACCGCACCACGATCGAGTTCCCGCGCGCCCAGCGCGCAGCGATCGACTCCCTGGCCCGCCTGGGCAAGCAGATCGTCCTCGTCAACTTCTCCGGCTCCGCCATGGGGCTCCTGCCCGAGACGGAGCGCTGCGCGGCCATCCTGCAGGCCTGGTATCCGGGCGAAGCGGGCGGCACGGCCATCGCCGACGTCCTGTTCGGCGACTGCAACCCTTCCGGGCGCCTGCCCGTGACGTTCTACCGCAGCGACGCCGACCTGCCCGCCTTCGACGACTACAACATGGCCGGGCACACCTACCGCTATTTCACGGGCGACCCGCTGTTCCATTTCGGGCACGGCCTGAGCTATTCTTCTTTCAAATATGGACGCGCACGCGTGCGTAACCACGAACTCATCATCAAAGTCCGCAACCGCAGCCGCGTGGAAGGCGACGAGGTGATCCAGGTCTATATGGCCAAGCGCGAAGACGCCGGCGGACCGCAGAAGACCCTGCGTGCCTTCCGGCGCGTCCACGTCCCGGCCCGCGGGAGCGCGACCGTACGCATCCCGCTGGACGCGACCTTCTATGCCACCTACGACGAGGCCTCCGGCGAAATGCGCGCCACGCCCGGCCGTTTCACGGTCTGGTACGGCCACAGCGCCGCCCCGCAGGATCTCCGCAAACTCAAAATCAGGAAATGGAAATGAACCAGCTGATCGCCCTGCTCGCCACCTTGATGCTGGCGGCTCCCGCCAAGACCCCCACCTACACCAATCCGGTCCTCTTTTCCGACTACTCCGACCCGGACCTCATCCGCGTCGGGGAGGACTATTGGATGACAGCCTCCTCGTTCACCTGTTTCCCGGGCCTGCAGATCCTGCATTCCCGCAACCTCGTGGACTGGGAGATCGTGAATGCCGCCCTGCCCCGGCTGGAGCCGGCCCAGGACTTCGACCGTCCTTCCCACGGCAACGGCGTCTGGGCCCCCTGTATCCGCTACCACGACGGCATGTACTGGATTTTCTGGGGCGACCCTGACTACGGCATCTACCAGATCCACGCCACCGACCCGCGCGGCGAATGGAGCAAACCCTGCCTCATCCTGGCCGGCAAAGGCCTCATCGACACCAGCCCGCTGTGGGACGACGACGGACGCGTCTGGCTCGTCCACGGCTGGGCGGGCTCGCGCGCCGGCTTCAAGAGCGTCCTGAGCGTGTGCGAACTGGACAAGGACTGCACCCGCGTGATCGGAGACCAGGTCCTCGTGTTCGACGGCAAGAAAAACGGCAACGACACCGTGGAGGGCCCGAAATTCTACAAGAAAGACGGCTGGTACTACATCTTCGCCCCCTCGGGCGGCGTCAAGACCGGCTGGCAGCTGGTCCTCCGCTCGCGCAACGTCCTCGGTCCCTACGAACACCGCACGGTGCTGCACCAGGGCGCGACCGACATCCACGGTCCCCACCAGGGCGGCTGGGTCACGGACACGGCCGGCGACAGTTGGTTCATGCACTTTGAGGACCGCTACGCCTGGGGACGCGTCTGCCACCTGGAGCCGATGACCTGGCTGGAAGACGGCTGGTGCATCATCGGGCAGGACCCCGACGGCGACGGGATCGGCGAACCGGTCGCGAAGTACCGCCGCCCGGCGGGTCCGCAGGATCCCCTGCCCGGCACCTCCGCCCTCGCCACGACGACCGGCTTCACCGGAGCGTCCATCCCCCTGAACTGGCAGTGGGAGGCCAACCCGCAGTTCAACTGGTACATGACCAACCCCACGCTGGGATGCCTGCGCCTGCACTGCATCAAGAAGCAGGACGGCTGGCGCAATCTGCGCGACACGCCCAACATCCTCGCCCAGAAGGTCGTCGGACCGAAAATGAGTTTCACCACGAAACTCGTCTATCGGCCGGCCTATGCCGGGGAGCGCGTGGGCGTGGTCGTGACCGGCCACGACTACAGCACCCTGGAGCTGGACTACGACGGAGAGCAGCTGGCGCTCGTGCGCAAGGAGTGCACCGGAGCCACGCAGGGCGCAGCGGAAAAGGTTCTCGCCTCGCTGCCGCTCGAAAAGGCCGCCTACAACACCGTCTGGATCCGGGTCGATGTCAAGGACGCCGTATCCTGCACCTTCTCCTACAGCCTCGACGGCAAACGCTTCAAGCCGCTCGGCCCGGCCTTCACTGGACGGGAAGGCCACTGGATCGGAGCCAAGATCGGCTATTTCGCCATCGCCGACATCCAGAAGAACGACGGCGGCACCGTGGAAGTCTATTAAAAACTCCGCCATCCGTCACGGACATCTCCCGGCACCGCCCGGCAGGAACCCGCACCTCCCCGGTGCGGGTTTCTTTTTTTTCAAGCGTGAGCAAAAACAGGCAAAACGGGAAAGAATCGTATCTTTTTGAGAACCTTGACCGTTAAAAATACGATTCTTATGACACGGATGAGGTATTTCTCCTATCTTGTCCGCTGACAAGGCGCGAAATCATCCGCTCAAATGTTGTGCAATCAAACAACTTTAACTATCTTTGCCGTGAAACGAATCCTCGCTTACAAGAACTATTTCAAAGACTTCTATGACACATTGTCCCGGAAGGAAAAAGACAAGGTTGACCGTATCCTGGTCCTTCTGCAGTCAGGGGACAGGACGCCGGCGCATTACATCCGCTATTTGACACAAGGCATTTATGAACTGCGCATTTCCGTTCCCAACAAGGAACTCCGGTTTCTATTCATTTACGACGGAGGGCAGATCATCCTCTTGTTGAATTGTTTTGCCAAAAAGAGACAGAAGACACCGCAGGCGGAAATTGAAAAAGCAATCAGACTAAAACATGAATACCATGAAACAAAAGGAAGAAAATAACATTTACGATGTGACCCGCCATTTGGTGGAGCGTTTCGGCCCGGTCGGATCCGGGACCTGGCGGGCCGCAGAAGACCGCGCATGGGAGGAATACAATGCCGAGATTCTCCGCAACGCACGGAAAGAAGCCGGGTTGACCCAGTCAGAGCTGGCGGCGCGTATCGGCGCTGACAAGGCCTATATTTCTAAAATCGAACACGGCAGGACAATTCCTTCGGTCGCCTCATTCTACAGGATCGTATCGGCCCTGGGCATGCAGGTCGAGATCAGGAAATGCCCGGCGCTACATTGATTTGTGCCAAATTATGCTTACATTTGAAGGATAAAACCGACCAAAACTAATAAACCACACCGATATGTCCTTCATCAACGACAATTTCATGCTCTCCACGGAGACCGCACGCAAGCTCTATCACGAGCACGCGGCGAAAATGCCCATCATCGACTACCATTGCCACCTGGTGCCCCAGCAGATTGCCGAGAACATCCAGTTCCGCGACATCACCCAGCTCTGGCTGGTGGACGGCCACTACGGTGACCATTACAAGTGGCGTGCGATGCGCGCCAACGGCGTGTCCGAGGACTACCTGACCGGCGGCAAGTACAGCGCCTGGGAGACCTTCGAGAAGTGGGCCGAGACCGTACCCTACACGATGCGCAACCCGCTCTACCACTGGACGCACCTGGAGCTCAGCCGCGTGTTCGGCATCGACAAGCTCCTCTCGCCCAAGACCGCCCGCGAGATCTTCGAGGAGTGCAACGCCAAGCTCGCCACGCCCGAATTCCGCGGCCAGGCCCTGATCCGCAAGTTCAATGTGGAGACCGTCTGCACCACCGACGACCCGGCCGACGACCTGCGCTGGCACAAGATGATCGCCGAGCACCCGTTCGGCACCAAGGTCATCCCTGCCTGGCGTCCCGACAAGGCCATGGCCATCGAGGACCCCAAATCCTACAAGGAATACCTGAAGAAACTCGGCGAGGCCGCCGACATGGAGATCGACTCCTACGCCGACCTGCAGGAAGCCCTCAAGAAGCGTCACGACTTCTTCGCCTCCATGGGCTGCAAGCTCTCCGACCACGGCCTGGAGAACTTCTACGCCTGCGACTACAAGGAGATCGAGATTGAGCTCATCTTCAAGAAGGTCCTCATGGGCATCGCGCCCAACGCCAAGGAACTGGAGAAGTTCCGCAGCGCCTTCCTCTTCGACCAGGCCTGCATGGACGCCGAGGCCGGCTGGGCCCAGCAGTTCCATATCGGCGCCATCCGCAACAACAACTCCGCCATGTTCGCGAAGGTCGGTCCCGACACGGGCTTCGACGCCATCCACGACCAGGAGATCGCCGCCGCCGGCAACCGCTTCTTCGACCGGCTGACCGCCGCCGGCAAACTCGCCAAGACCATCCTCTACTGCCTCAACCCCAAGGACAACGAGGTCATGATGACCATGGCCTACACCTTCAACGACGGCACCTTCCCCGGCAAGATGCAGTTCGGCTCCGGCTGGTGGTTCCTCGATCAGGAGGTCGGCATGCGCCGCCAGATGGACGCCCTGTCCGTGCTCGGTCTGTTCAGCCGCTTCGTGGGCATGCTCACCGACTCCCGCAGCTTCATCAGCTACCCGCGCCACGAGTATTTCCGCCGCATCCTCTGCGACGTCGTCGGCACGGACGTGGAGAACGGCAAGCTCCCCGCCTCCGAGATGGAGCGCATCGGCCAGATGATCGAAGACATCTCCTACAACAACGCCAAGAACTATTTTAATTTTTAAATAACCCCGGGCGGCGGAGTCTTCCAGACGGGCGGCCCGGAATTATTTTTCGGACAAATTTGCCGAAAAACCAATTCCGGCTCCGCTTTTCCGCCGCCTCCAGACACCCAGCATGATGGATTTAGACAACAACAAATACTACCAGCAGGCCCTGCAGTACATCGCAGACACCGACCTCTCCGAGCTGGAGAACGGCAAGCACCTGCTCGACGGAGACCATCTCTTCGTCAACATCGTGGACTCCGACATGAAGACCCCGGAGCAGGCCCGCCTCGAGGTGCACGACAGGTACATCGACATTCAGGTGCCCCTCTCCAAGGACGAGAGCTTCGGCGTCAAGCCCCGCAAGGACTGCGTTGAGCCGGACGGCGAGTTCAACACCGAGAAGGACATCCTCTTCTACAAGGACAAGGACTGGACGACCGTGACCGTCAAGGTCGGCGAGGCCATCACCTTCGATCCGGACACGGCCCACGCGCCGCTCATCGGCGAGGGCAAGATCCACAAAGCCATCTTCAAAGTAGAGGTTGCCTAGATGAGAACGCTGATTCTTCTGGCGTTCCTCTGGTTCGGCAGCGGCAGTCCGCTCACCTATACCGTTTCCCGCAACGCCGACCCCGTGGTCGGCGTTGCCGTCCAGATGATGCAGGACGACCTGCAGGAGGTGACGGGAACGAGGCCGCAGGCCGTCAGGGCCGACGCCAGGCTCCGGATCGTACAGTACGACCGGGAGCGCACACATCTGAAGTATCTCGGCGTACCGGCCGCTGTCGCGGACTCGCTCCGCTTCGTGAAAGAGGCCTTCTACGTGGGCACGCACGGCCGCCAGTTGGTCGTGGTCGGCTCCGACGCCCGCGGCACGGCCTACGGCGTGCTGGAGGTCTCCCGGCTGGCGGGCGTATCCCCCTGGATTTGGTGGGGCGATTCCCGCCCGGAGAAGAAGGAGCGCCTGGAGATTCCTGACGGCTGGAGCACCTTCCAGCACCCGTCGGTGGAGTACCGCGGCTTCTTCCTCAACGACGAGGACTGGGCCATGCGCCCCTGGAGCGCGCAGACCTTCGCCCCGCAGGGCGACGACCTGAGCTTCAGCGCCGACACCTACCGGCAGTTCTTCCGCCTGCTGCTCCGCCTGCGCGCCAACACACTCTGGCCGGGGATGCATCCGGACACGACTCCGTTCTTCCGGATTCCCGGCGCGAAGGAAGCTGCCGATTCCTGCGGCATCTTCATCGGCACCTCCCACTGCGAGCCGCTGCTGCGCAACAACGTCGGCGAATGGGACGCCGCCCGGCGCGGGCCCTACAACTACCTGACCAACCGGCAGAACGTCCTGGACTACTGGACGGAGCGCCTGCAGGAGGTGGACCGCGACAATCTCTTCACCATCGGCATGCGCGGCATCCACGACGGCTCGATGGAGGGTCTGGAGCGCGCCACCCTCGACGAGAAGACCGCCGCCCTGCAGCAGGTCATCGACGACCAGCGGGGGCTGCTCCGCAAGTACATCGACAAGGACCTGACCCGGATTCCGCAGATGTTCATGCCCTACAAGGAGGTCCTCCAGATCATGGAGAACGGCCTGCAGGTCCCGGACGACGTGACCATCATCTGGTGCGACGACAACTACGGCTACATGACCCGCCTGTCCGACGCCGCGCAGCAGCAACGCAGCGGCGGCGCCGGGGTCTATTACCACCTCAGCTACGCCGGGCAGCCGCACGACCACCTCTGGCTGACCACCACGCAGCCCGGCCTGATCTACCACGAAATGATGGAGGCGTACCGGCACAACGTCCGCAAGGCCTGGATCGCCAACGTCCATGATCCCAAGGTGGCCGCCTACGATCTCGAATTCTTCCTCGACCTGGCCTGGAACGTGCACGGCGTGCAGCCCGGAACCGTCCAGCGGCATCTGGAGGCCTGGCTGACGCGCGAATACGGGCAGGCGGCCGCCGCCAAGGCAGCCCCGGCCCTGCAGGAATTCTACCGCCTCTGCGCCATGCGCCGGCCGGAGTTCATGGGCTGGAGCCAAGTGGAGCTCCGGGACCGGGAGCGCTATCCCGGCGGGCTCTCCCCGGTCCGGAACACGGAATTCAGTTTCAGCGAGTTCGGCAATGAAGCCCAGCGCTACATCGACCGTTTCCGCGCCGTGCGCCGCACGCTCGACGAAGCCGCCGCGCTCGTGCCTGCCCGCAGCCGGGACGCGTGGTTCGCCGCCGTCGCCTACCCGGTGGGCGCCGCCGCATCCCACGCCGAGAAGCTGCTCTACGCCCAGCTCGCCCGCGAGCGCACCCGCAACACCTACGGGCCCGGCATCTGGAAGCCGGACAGCGTGATGCTTGCCGCGGCCGCCCTGAGCCAGCACGCCTACCAGGACGTGCGCAACCTGACCCGCTACTACAACGAGACGCTCGCCGGAGGACGCTGGCGGGGCATCATGTGCGAGCGCCCGCGCGACCTCTTCGTCTTCTGGGCGCCGAACCTGCCGGTCACGCTCCCTGATGCAGAAATCGCGCAGTGGCTGGCTTGCGGCCGGACCTGGCATGCGCCGGAAGTCCCTGCAGCCGCCGCGGATTATTTCGCAGCGAACGCCTGCGACTACGTTTCGGCCTCCGTGCCCGTGCAGCCCGTGCAGAACCTCGGTCACAGCGGCCGGGCCGTGCCCGTGCCGAAAGGCGGTGCGCTGCGCTATGATTTCCGTACGGAAATGTCCGGCCGCGCCGTCGTGCGCGTGGCCGTGATCCCGACCCAGGCCCTGGACAAAGGGGATATCCGTTTCAGCGTCAGCGTGGACGGCGGAACGCCGCAGGTCGTCTCCATCCAGGAGCCCTACCGCAGCGACCGCTGGAAGGAGAACGTGACCCGCGGCCAGGCCGTCGTGACCGTCCCGGTCGAGCTCGCGGCCGGCAGCCATACGCTCACGCTCGCGGCCACCGACGACCACATCCTCTTCGACCAGTGGATGGTCGATTTCAAGCCGGAGCGCCGCTTCTATCTGTTTCCGATTTAAGGTATTATTGCTTATCTTTGCAAAACACCATACCAGAACCAATTATGCCGCCAAAACCGTTACGGACTGCCGTCCTCCTGCTGCTCGCGGGCCTGTGTGCCGCATGCAACGCGGACCGCATCGACCGCCATGCGCTCGTGGAGCGTAACAATCCCCACGTCGACGCGCTCGCGCCCCTCCATTCCCTCAACCTCGGCAACGGCACCTTCACCCTGACCCTGGACGCCACCGGCCTGCAGACCTTCCCGGAATACTGCAAGGACGGCCTGTCGCTGGGCACCTACAGCGAGTGGGCCTGGCATGCCTTCCCCAACACCGAAGGCTACACCCAGGCCGAGACCCTCGAAGACCACCCGCTGCCGGGCCACCCGCACGGCATCTATTCGGTACAGGAGGGGTACACCCTGACGCAGCGCGGCAAGGACGCCGCCACCTGGATCCGGGAGAATCCGCACCGCATGCACCTGGGCAACATCGGTTTCGACGGGATGCTCCCGGAGGAGATTTCCGCCGTGGACCAGACCCTGGACATGTGGGACGGCGTGCTGCATTCATCTTTCCGCTGGAAGGACCTGCCCGTGTCGGTCTCGACCGTCAGCGCCGGCGAGGGCGAAGACATGCTCGCCGCCCGCATCGAATGCGCCCGGGCGCTGCCCGTCGTGCTGCGCTTCCCCTATCCGACCGGACAGCACAGCGACGACGGCTCCGACTGGTGCTCCGACGACAGGCACAGCACCACGATCGTCTCGCAGGACGCCGACCGGGCCCTGCTGAAACGGACCGTCGATGACGCATCCTACTATGTGTCCGTCCGTTGGAGCGGCGACGCCACCCTGACGCAGTCCGGCCCCAACCGGCTGGTCCTGACCCCGGATTCGGGCAACTGGGAATTCAGCGTGCGCTTTGCCCAGGAGCCTTTCGCCGCCCTGGACTACACGGCGGCCGCTACCGCCGCCAAGAAGCTCTGGAACGGCTACTGGCACACCACCGGCGTCATTGATTTCTCGCACTGCACCGACAGCCGCGCTCCCCTGCTGGAGCGGCGCATCGTGCAGTCGCAGTACCTGATGCGCGTGCAGGAAGCCCAGCACTTCCCGCCCGCAGAGACGGGTCTGACCTACAACTCCTGGTTCGGCAAGTTCCACCTCGAGATGGTCATGTGGCACAGCTTCCACTGGGCCACCTGGAACCAGCCGGAGCTGCTGCGCCGCCAGCTGGACTGGTACAAGGACAGCGCCATGGAGGGTGCGCGCGAGATTGCCGCCCGCCAGGGCTTCCCGGGCGTGCGCTGGATGAAGATGACCGATCCTTCCGCACTGGAAGCCCCTTCGGACGTGGGCTCTTTCCTGCTCTGGCAGCAGCCGCATCCAATCTACATGGCGGAGCTCCTCTACCGGGCGTCCCCGTCCCACGCCGTCCTGACCCAGTACAAAGACCTGGTCCAGCAAACGGCCGAGATGCTCGCCGCCTTCCCCACCTACGATGCGGAGCACGACCGATACAACATCGAGGGCGCCTGCGGAGCCAATGAGAGCTACAACGAGGACTACACCGTCAACCCGGCCTTCGAGCTGTCCTACGTGCACTTCGGGATCAGCGTCGCCCAGCAGTGGCGCGAGCGGCTCGGACAGGAGCGCGTGGCGGAGTGGGACACGCTCCTGGACAAGCTCGCGCCGCTCGCCACCAGCCCGGACGGGATCTATCTGCCGGCGGAGAAGGGGCCCGGCGTGCCGGACTTCGAGAAAGGCGTCATCCCCCGTTCCCTCGCCGCTCCGGCGCCTCCGGGCGGCTACATCAACGCCCAGCGCGGCACGCGCGAACTGGCCTTCACGCCGATGGAGCCGGGCCGCGAGTATGTCCGCGCCACGTCGAGCGAGAACCTGCTCGCCTTCGGCGTGCTGCCCGCCAACCGGCTCTTCACCGAAGAGGGCATGATGAAGACCCTCGACCGGGCCGCGCAGTACTATGACTGGACCCGGGGCAGCTGGAGCTGGAACTACCCCTCGCTGGCGATGAACGCCACGCGCCTGCACCGGCCCGACGTGGCCCTGCGCGCCATCACGATGGACAATCGCAGCGACCTGCTGCTCCCCGGCGGCAACAACTACCGCACGGAGCGCCTGCGCATGTATCTGCCGGGCAACGGCGGCCTGCTGCTGGCCGTGGGCATGATGTGCGCCGGCTGGGACGGCTGCGGGGAGAAGAATCCGGGATTCCCGAAGGACGGGACCTGGGATGTCCGCTGGGAAGGATTAAAGCCGTTGCCATGACAAAAAATACTAATATTCCCCGATTGATTCGCTGAATATAAGAATAAAAACGTATATTTGCCGCAACAATCTGAAGGTTTATGGAAGTGGCTACGACACTCAAGAGGATCGGCACCAGCCGGGGGCTCGCCATCCGCTTCGCCACGACTGTGGGCGGGACCATCTTCGATGAACTGCACGAGATCAACGACATGCCGGGCGAACCCATGTCCATGGAAGAAATCCGGAAGAATCGCCGCAACAAGGAAGAGCCGGCATGGTAAAGTATCTGCTCGATACCGACCACGCCATCGACCTCTTCCGGGGCAACGGTGTTCTTGAAGAGTACGGAGCCATCCGGGAGTCCGTCACCCTGCTCACGGAGAACGCGAGACACTTCTCCCGGATCCCGGATCTCCGGACGGAAAGTTGGCGGTAAGGTCCTTCTTGAACAACATCGAGAGGGGCAGTGACAATTATTTGCTATCTTCGCATCTGAACCAGAAGCAATCATCCATGGACGGTAATCTGCAACACGAAAAGGAACTCTGCGGCAACATGGTCCCAAGGCTGTTCGAAGAAGATGTATGGGAAGACATCGAAAGGATTGACGTCGAGGACACCATCCTCGTGCTCCGTCAGGCGCAGGACGTAATCCGTAAAGGCCTCTTTGACGAGTTCTACAACGAGACCACAAGCCGCAAGGACGTCTTCGAGGCCGCAACGGCAAAACTCGGCCGCGTCCTTTGCCGGAAACTTATGGCATTGCCGGCCATCTACACCCTCATCGACAATTCCACCATGCTTCCGGTGCTCGACAAGAGGGGAGGCATCTTCTTATTCTCCCGCAGGGAATTTGCGGATGCCGCCCTTGACTACCATATGCAGCAGATGCACGTCTGGCAGGTCCGGGAAATCGTACACAAGGATATCTATCCATTCTTGGGCAACGAATTCTACGACAACGGCGCACGGTACGCTATCATTAATGACGGCCAGGACTGGAGCCTGAACAGGCCCGAAGAATTCATCGAAAAGCCCCAATACGCCCCTGGCGAGGCCCCCGTGTCCAATCCGGACTACATTCGGGCGCTTACCATGCTGCAGCAGGAACTTCATTGGCGCGCCGATTATGAAGGCAAGGAGAAGACTTTGCACGGGTACGAGGACGAAATGATACGCACCTTCGGCGAAGCCCGTTTCCTGGTGCCTTTCAAGACCGATGCCCGGTCCGATGGAAAAACTTTGGACTTCGAGCCGGGGAATCAAATCACTTACGCCGCCCTGACCAACGCCGAAAGAAGGACCGCACTCCCCATCTTCTCCGACTGGGACCAGTTTATGATGGTTTACGACCCCCACGAATGGCAGGGCTGCGCAGTGGGTGCCGGAGAGTTGCCTGATTTTCCTGCGGAGACCGTAGTCCTCAACCCCGCCACAGTCGCCTTCGCAATGAGCAAATCGTTCCTCGGGAAAATTCTGTCCATCTACCGCAGTGAGTTCGCTCATACATGATTCGCTTAACCGCTTTTAAATTGTTAACGCAGGAGGGGAATCGAACCTCTATTTAACCCGGGTTTCTCCGACGCCCCGGTCCAGCAGTTTCTGGTAGCGGTCCTTCATCTGCTCCTCGAACTTCTTGTAGGCATCCAGGCCGGAAGACAGGTCCTGGACCACAAACTTGTAGCCCTCGGGAAGTTCGAAGACCTCAGGGTACGGGACGCCCAGATGGATGTTGCGAGTAAAGGTCACGATGCCGTCTGCATCCTCACAGAGGGTGATGCCGGTCTCCGGGTCGATATAGCTTGTCCGGTAATGCTCGTCGGTCTGGGAGCCGTAGGGACCCTCGAAGGTCTCCGTTGTCACGATCGTCTTCATGTAGCACCAACGGTCGCTGTTGTAGGCCATTTCCTCCTCCGTCATCTGTTCGGACTTGGTCTTGACATCCATGTTGTTCAAGGCCTGCATCCCTTCTCCCGGCAATTTGGTGATGGTCCGGGTGGCATCGTCGATCCGGTAGATGGCCAGGCTGTCCGGGATGGAAAGCGTCTTGATGACCTGCATCTCGCCCGTTGCCGGGTTGATGCCGGAAGATACGCTGAACTGCCGCTTGCTGGCGGCATTGTAGAAAACCTTGGCCGGCGTGCCGTGGTTGCCGATGCGGTAGGCGCAGAAAGAGACCTGCGGACGCGGCTTCTGCAGGTCGGGCTGCCGGTCCTCGTCGTGGGCGGGAAGCCCGAGCGGCACCTCGGACGCAATGTCGGGGACATCGTTGTAGGTGTAGGGGTTGGGAACCTGGGCCGTCGCGGCCAGACCGCAGGACAGCAGCACCGTCAAGATAAGGATACTCTTTTTCATATTCGCTCGGGTTTAATTTACAAGTACAAAGTACGTTAATCTCAAGCACTTCAGAATTATACAAAAGTATAAAAATGGCTCACGGATGTCGGATTTTCACCTCCCGGAGCCCGGCATTACGGCAGTTTTGCTAAATTTGTCCTGCCATGAAACGTCTATTCTTCACCCTGTTCGGGATCCTGGTCTGCGCCGGTTCCGCCAGCGGACAGTACAACGATCACCGGGACCGGAAGCTGGATTCGCTGGAGAACGTGGTGGCCGGCTGGACCCCCGAACGGCTGGCCACGGCGCCTGATCAGACCAGGGCCGATGTGTGCCTCGCCTTCTCGGCGTTGATGTACGGATACGAACGCATCAACCCGGAACGCTCCCTGTATGCGGCGCGCCGGACCTATGACCTGGGAAATGCGCTCGGATCCCTCTACCAGCCCTATCTGGCCGCCAAGTTCATCGGCCAGCTGTTCTACAACAAGGAGCAATACGACAGCACCCTCTTCTACTATCGCCTCGCCCTGGGCTATCTGGACCGGATGGCCGCCGGAGAGGCAGGCCCGGACACCCCGGAAGGCTATCCGCAGGAGAAGATCGACGACGCTGCCTCCAGTCTCTATGGAAATATCGGCAATCTCTACTATGAGCTGGACTCCCTGCCGCAGGCCCTGGCTTATTACGCCCGGGCGGGAGAAATCTTCGACAAGTACGGATGGAAAGTGAGCAGCGCCATCCTGGAGCACAATCTGGGCGATATCTGGGCCGGGGAGGGCGACGATGCCAGGGCCATCGACTGCTACCAGGCCGCCATCCGCCATGCCCGGGAAGCCGGCGACTCCCTCTGGGTGGCTTCGCCCAAACTGGGGCTCGGCGCCCTGTATATGCGCCAGGGCAAGGTGACAAAAGCGCTGCAGTACCTCCAGGAAGCCGATGAATACTACTCCAGGCACGAAGACCAGGAGTATTACGACCGGATGGCGACCCTGGACATCATGGGCCAGGCCTACCGGACACAGAGGCAGCAGCGTACGATGCTGGCCGCCGCCTTCGCCGTGCTGGCGCTGACCATGCTGATGCTCCTGGCCCTCTCCCGCCGGGCGCTGCGGCTGAAGAAAGAGAATTCCGCTGCCGACGACGCCCTCGGCGAGGCCCTGGCAGAACTGGAGATGGAGAATTCCCCCTCCCATCCGGGGAAAAACCCTTCGGTCGGATTGAGCAGAGGTGAACTGGAAATCCTCCCCATGATCGCCGAAGGCCTTACCAGCAAGGACATCGCCGGGCGGCTCTGCCTCACCGAGCAGACCATCAAATGGCGCCGCCAGCGCCTCATCACCAAGCTGGACGCCCGAAACACCGCCGAAATGCTCTCCAAAGCCCGCGAGCAGGGGCTGCTGTGAGACGGGCCGGGCTGGGACCCTTGGACTCACCCTTGTACCTGCCGCCAGCCAGGCGGGGCGCCCCTATCGTCACCTGAAGCCCCCGTGGAGCCCGGAAACGAGACAAGCCAGGCGCTTTGCCTGGCTTGTCTCGTAGCCCTGAGTGGAATCGAACCACTATTTTAGGTTTAGGAAACCCACGTTCTATCCGTTGAACTACAAGGCCGCGCAAATCAAAAAGCCGCACGAGGCGGCTTTTCAAGAGGTTTACTCAGCGTTCTTGACAACGATCTGACGGCCTCTGTAGTAACCGCACTCGGGGCAGACACGGTGATAGATCACGGTCGCACCGCAGTTCGGGCAGGTGGCGAGGGTCGGGACCGGCGCAAAGTCATGCGTGCGGCGCTTGTCCCGGCGCTGCTTGGAAAGTTTGTGTTTCGGATGTGCCATTGCTTTATCTTTT
>CAMHIP010000036.1 GCA_946185205.1 uncultured Bacteroidales bacterium
GGGATTTCCGCGGAAAATCATAATCCAAATAATTAGTATATTTGCAAGTTATGTGTAAAAAGCGCTTGTTTGCCTTCTTGTTGGTGCTTCCGCTGCTCGTCGCCTGCGGCCAGCCGCACCGCAATGCGCAGGCCGTCCGCGAGGAGCGCCGCATTCCGGAACTGATCGCCGCCGTCCCGTCCGACGCCCTGGCCGTGGTCTGCTACGACCGCCTGTCCGAGGGGATGCGTCTGCTGGATTCCACCAGCGTGCTGCACCGGCTGGACCTGTCGGCGTTCAAGAATGCCCGGATGGCCCTGTCGCTCTGCTACAACGGTTCGCTCGTGCCCGTGCTGGCGCTCGACGCCGGACGCACCGAAGCCTCCGACTCCGCCTCCGCCGTCAGCGGCCTGCTCGCCCAGGCCGCCTCGCTCCGCCTGCAGGCGGAATACATCCGTCCCGACGCAGAAGCCCGCCGCCGCGGCTTCGTGCTCATCACCCCCTCCGACGCCCAGCTGACCGCCGTCCGGCGGCATCTGACCGAATACACCTCCATTCTCGACGCGCCGGGTTTCCGGCAGGCCCTGGCAGCGGCCGCTACCGATGATTTCATCATCTTCCGCGGCGGCAACGCCCCCGAACGCGTGGCGCCCAGGGGCTGGCTGCAGGGGATCTTCCCGCGCCGCGAGCTGACTTCCTTCCTCGGCTCCGTGGCCGAGTGGACCGTGCTGACGCCCGAGAACGGCGGCTTCGCCGTCCAGCCCGTCTGCAGCGAGGACGACACGTTCTACGCCAACATCCTCGCCGCCTTCCCCCCGGGCGACAGCCGCCTGGGAGAGGTGCTCCCCACGGACACGCAGTTCGCGCTCGACCTGCCGGTCATCCTCCCGCAGGCGCGCGAGGCCGTCGAACGCTGGCAAGACGCCTCCGTCAAATTGACCCGCTACCGCGCACGGCTGGACGAACTCCGGAAACAGAGCGGCAAGGATCCGCTCAAATGGGAGCAGGAAGTGGGCGTGCGTGAGATCGCGCTCCTGCATTTCGGCGGCGGCGCCGTGGTGCTGGTCCGCCCCGAGCGGCCCGCCACGGAGCACGAACCCTCTGACAATTCCTGGCGGGGCTTCCTCCCCGCCCTCTACGGCAGCGCCTTTACGCTCGCCGACGACAGCTGCACCGCGTGTTCGCACGGATGGCAGATCTACGGCAGCCCGGACGCCGTCCGGGCCTTCATCGAAGCGGAGCGCCCCGAAGCCCGTCCCGACTGGCCGGCCAAGGGCATCCGCACAGTAGTGTACCAACCCGAAAAAACCCTCGCCTGGGGCAAAAAAGGCATCAATCTGACATGGAATTCCAATCTGTAAACAAGCTCATCGAGAAGAGCATCAAGGAGAATTGGGACCGCGACGCGCTGTCCAACTACCAGGGCGTCACGCTGAAATACAAAGATGTCGCGGAGCGGATCGAGCTGCTGCACATCGCTTTCGAGAAATGCGGCCTGCAGAAGGGCGACAAGGTGGCCCTCTGCTCCCGCAACCAGGCCCACTGGGGCGTCTGCTTCCTGGCAGCCACCACCTATGGCGCCGTCCCCGTGCCCATCCTGCACGAGTTCAAGCCCGAGAACATCCACTACCTCGTGAACCACTCCGAGGCCAAGGTCTTCTTCGTGGACGACATCATCTGGCAGGGGCTCTCGGAGATCGAGATGCCCGGCCTGGAGGTCATCGTGCAGATGAACACCCTCAACTACATCTACGCCAAGAACCAGGACCTCGTGGAAGTGCGCAAGAACCTCACCCGCACCTTCAACCAGATGTATCCCAACGGCTTCACGCCCGACCACCTCAACTACTACGAGGACAGCGCGGACGAGCTCGCCCTGATCAACTACACCTCCGGCACCTCCGGCTTCTCCAAGGGCGTCATGATCCCCTACCGGGCCCTCTGGTGCAACATCCGCTTCGCCGGCGAGACCGCCGAGCCGCAGATGAACTGCGAGTCCGAGGTGGTGGCGATGCTCCCTTCCGCCCACATGTACGGCATGATGTTCGAGTTTCTCTTCGAGATGACCATCGGCGCGCACGTCCATTTCCTGACGCGCACCCCGAGCCCCAAGGTCATCATGAAGGCCTTCTCGGAGATCCATCCCGACATCATCATCGCCGTGCCGCTCATCATCGAGAAAGTCTATAAGTCCTCCGTCAAGCCGCAGGTGGACCGCCACAAGTCCCTGATGCGCATTCCGCTGGTCGATCAGGTGATCCAGAAGAAGATCCGCAACAGCATGATCGAGGCCTTCGGCGGCCGCTTCGAGGAGGTCATCCTCGGCGGTGCCGCCTTCAACCCCGAGGTGGAGAAATTCATGCGCAAGATCCACTTCCCCTTCACGGTCGGCTACGGCATGACCGAATGCGCCCCGCTGATCACCTACGAGAAATGGTGGAAGACCCGCAAGGGCTCCTGCGGCATCCCCATCACGGGCTGCGAGATCCGCATCGACTCCAAGAATCCTTATAAGGAGCCGGGCGAAATCCAGGTCCGCGGCGACAACGTTTTCCTGGGCTACTTCAAGAACAAGGAAGCGACCAAGGCCTCCTTCACCAACGACAACTGGTTCAAGACCGGCGACATCGGCGTGATCGACTACGACGGGTTCCTGTACCTGCGCGGACGCTCCAAGTGCATGATCCTCGGGCCCAGCGGCCAGAACATCTATCCGGAAGAGCTGGAAGCCGTCATCAACAACGTCACCTACGTCGTGGAGTCGCTCGTGGTCGAGGACAAGATCGGCCTGACGGCCCTGATCTATCCCGACTACCACCAGGCGGAGCTGGACGGGCTGAGCGGCGCGGAGCTCGAGAAGCGCATCACCGACAGCCTGCCCGAGATCAACAAGCTCCTGCCGTCCTACGCGCAGATCAACCACATCGAGTTCATGCCGGAAGACTTTGAGCGCACGCCCAAGCGCAGCATCAAGCGTTACCTCTACCAAAGACAGAAATAATGAACAAGTTTGACGACAAATACATGCAGATGGCCGCGATCTGGGCCTCCAACTCCTACTGCAAGCGCCGCCAGGTGGGAGCCCTGATCGTCAAGGACCGGATGATCATCTCGGACGGCTACAACGGCACGCCCTCCGGCTTCGAGAACATCTGCGAAGACGAGAACGGCGTCACCAAGCCCTACGTCCTGCACGCGGAGGCGAACGCCATCTCCAAGGTGGCCAAGTCAGGCAACAGCGCGGAAGGCTCCACCCTCTACGTGACCGCATCCCCCTGCATGGAATGCGCCAAACTCATCATCCAGTCCGGCATCCGGCGCGTCGTCTATCGCGACGAGTACCGCCTGACGGACGGCATCGACCTGCTGCGCCGCGCCGGCGTGGAGGTGGAAAAGATCGACTGACCCATGAAGAAATCCTCCCTCCTGGTCGCCTTGCTGGGCATCGTGATCGGACTGCTGATCGCCGTGCTCATCCAGCAGATCGGCAACCGCCGCCGCACCATGCAGGTCGGCAATGACTGGCGCAAGATCCAGCTCATCCTCCAGAGCATCGACGAGAACTACGTGGACAGCATCGACCACGCCAAGATCAACGACGCCGTGGCCGCAGCCGCCCTGTCGGCCCTCGACCCGCATTCTTCCTACATGCCCCCGCAGGTGCTCGAGGAGACCGAGGCCGACCTGACCGGCAACTTCGACGGCATCGGCATCCAGTTCAACGTGCCCAACGACACGGCCGTCGTGATCGAAGTGATCCCGGGCGGCCCGTCCGAGAAGATCGGCCTGCAGCCCGGCGACCGCCTGCTCAAGGTCGATACGACCACGATCGCGGGCGTGCATTTCCCGCAGGACAGCATGGTCCGGCGCATCAAGGGCGTCGCCGGCAGCAAGGTCCTCGTGACCGTGAAGCGCGGCCGGGAGGTCATTCCTTTCGAGATCACGCGCGGCAAGATCCCCACGCACGCCGTCGATGCCGCCTTCATGGTCAGCGACACCACGGGCTACCTGCGTTTCTCCAAGTTCTCCCGCACCACGGAGACGGAGTTCCTGCAGAACAGCCTGGAACTGCTCGAGCAGGGCATGCGCGAGCTGATCATCGACGTGCGGGACAATTCCGGCGGCTACCTGGACCAGGCCTGCAAGCTGTCCAACCTGTTCCTGCCCCGCCGCGCCATGATCGTCTATATCGAAGGACGCCACCGCAAGCGCGAGGAGTTCCGCGCGGACGGACGCGGCCCCTTCCAGGACCTGGGCGTGAAGGTGCTCGTGGACGAAGGTTCGGCCTCGGCCAGCGAGATCCTCGCCGGCGCCCTGCAGGACAACGGCCGCGCCCGGCTCTACGGACGCCGGACCTTCGGCAAGGGACTCGTCCAGGAACCTTTCTTCTTCAGCGACAACTCCGGCATGCGCATCACGGTGGCGCGCTATTACACGCCCTCCGGCCGCTGCATCCAGAAACCCTATTCCGAGGATTACGAATACGAGGTGCTGCGCCGCTACGATTCCGGCGAGATGATCCATGCCGACAGCATGCGCGTGGAGAAAGGCGGCATCCTGCCCGACGTCTTCGTGCCCATCGACACCACCCGGGCGGGCTCCTTCTATGTCGCCTGCAACCGCAAGGCCACGCCCATGCGCTTCGCCTCAGCCTGGTTTGACGCGCACCGCCGGGAGCTTTCGGAAATTGACGACTACGACCGGCTGCTCGGCTACCTCGACCGTGCCGGGCTGGAGCGGCAGTTCCTCGCTTTCGCGAAGAGCAAGGACGGCATCGCCCCCACGGCGGCGGAGTGGGCCACGGACAAGCAGTACATCATGACGCAGGTGCAGGCCCTCGTGGGGCGCTATTCCAAGCTCGGCGACAAGGCCTACTACCACCTGTTCCTGCAGACCGATCCTACCTTCAAAGCTGCGATGCAAGATAATCCATGATCGTCTGCTGCTCCGCGAGGCCGCAATGATGGGGCCCGTCGAAGAATTCCGTACGAAGGCGCCCGTCGGCGCCTTTTTCCGTATAGATCTCCTGCATGCGCGCGAAGGCCTTCTCCACGGCCGGGACCGGGAAGAGTTTGTCCTGCAGGCCGTTCAGGAAAAGGAAGGGCTTGGGCGCCAGCCAGCGGGCGATGTCCGGGAAATCATATCGCTCCCGCATCTGCGGGATCAGCATCGAATAGTCGGAGGCCTTGTAGGGCTGGACCTGCGTCTCCATCAGGGTCATCCAGCAGAGGGCCACGCCCGTACGCACCTGACGGCAGAACGCGGCCAGCAACCAGGCGCGGTGGGCGCCCATCGACCAGCCGAAGCAGCCGATGCGGCGTTTCTCCACGCAGGGCAGGCGGCGCAGCAGGCGGGCCGCGGCGGCGTCTTCGCGCAGCGTCTGCTCCGCCCAGACGACGCCCCGGCGGGCCAGGGAATCATAGACGGTCCGCTGCCCCTCATAGACCGCCGTCTTCAACTCGTCCGGATCGCCGGGCGCGTCGCCGAATTTGCGCCGGGACCATTCCTGGCAAAGCGCCGTGCTCCGCGAGCCCCAGTACAGGGCGTCGGGCACGATCACGACATACCCTGCCGCCGCCAGCCGGTCGGCGAAATAGACCCCGTCGAAGCCGTCGTCCACCCACTGCCGGGCGGAATTCCGGATGTGCTCCGGCGCCGACGGGAGCGGCCGCACGAGCTTTTCCTTGCCGATGTCGAAACGCGCGCCGTGGTCGTGCAGCAGCACCAGGCCCGGCGCCTTGCGGGACCGGTCCGCCCCGTCCGGGATCAGCAGGTACGACTGCACCCGCTCCCCGGGTGAAACATTGTATTCAACCAGTTGACAGACATAACCTTCCCGCTGCTCGCTCTCGAGCACGGTCATCTCGGGGCGCACGCTGCGACCCACCTGCAGCGGCCCCGCCGCCAGCAGCATCAGAAACAGAATTCGAAGCATGTCCAAAGATAATAAAAAAGAGGCAGTATCTTGCGATACTTGCCTCCTTGTGCGCGGGATGAGACTCGAACTCACACACTTTTTACGGTACTAGCTCCTGAAACTAGCGCGTCTACCATTCCGCCACCCGCGCTCGAATGGATTGCAAAGATACAACTTTTTGTCATAATGCCAAAAAAAACTGAACACAAAACCTCACTCCACCCGGCAATCCATCCGTTTCCGTCTCTCCGAGACAGAGGTTCAGGTTTTCCAATAGTCTTAGTTATACCGGGCAAACGCCTGGTTGATAACACTTTTGTATTCGGGATAATAACTGATCAGTTTCTTCTGCAGCGTCTCGCGGTCCTTCACGTCCGGTCCCAGGACCTGGAAGATCCGGGCGGCCGACAGCCCCCTTTCCTCCAGCTGGAGCAGGATCTGCGGGTGGAACCAGTAGTGCAGTCCGAAGGCCGGCACGTCGTCGTCGCCGTAGCGCTCGCGGTACAGGAGCGTCTGCAGGAAATAGGCCCACATCTCCCCCACCTCGCACAGTCCGTGGTTCTCTTCCGTCCCCACCCCGTAGGTCACGAATCCCGACGTCACGAAGGAAGTGAGCACGAAACGGACGTAGTCGTCCCAGTAGTCCTTGCCCGCCAGCATGAAATGGCTGGCATGGGCGAATTCGTGGACGGCGTCCGCATAGATGGAGGCATAACTGTCATGGTTCCGGACCCCGAGGATGATGTCGGGCAGGAAGATCTTGACGAGAAAGATGAATTCGCCCAGCCATTCGGCCAGTTTACTGTTGTCCACCAGCACCCCCTGCTGCAGCATGACCGTGCTGCTGGATTCGAGGCCGTAGAAGATCCAGATGCGCAGGTTGGACGGGGGCGTCTTCAGGGAGGGCGACTCCGCGGCGCAGCGCTTATAATAGTCATAGCCGGCATTGCTGACCACACAGCGCGAAAAGAGCCGGCGGTCGGAGGCCTGCGTGACCTGCACGTCCAGCCCCGTCGCTTCGCCGCTGCCGAGCGCCGAAATGGAAGCCGGGACCAGCAGGAGGTTGAGCCCGATGGCAAATCCGGCGGAATTCTTGAATACCAGGCGGTAACGGGGGTTGGAGGAGAAACTGCGCGACATCCGGTAATAACCGTCGGCGTCCGTATAGGCGTGCGCCGTCTTGACGAAACAGTTGCACGCCACGCGCACGCCGCGCACCCCTTCCGCCCCTGCCCCGGAATCCGGATCCAGGATGGTGATGCGCCCGGCCGGCGTCCCCGCCGATCCCGCCTTGGTGGGTGCCGCCGACTCATTTCCCGTCAGGCGGAAGGCCTCCTGCTCGACCGCCAGCCAGTCGATCCCGTCCGCGCCCTTGGTCGCGGCTTCCTCGTCCGGAATATAGCAGGAATCCAGGATCTCATAGCGGATCTCCTCCGGGAAACGGAAGGATTTGGGGACGGCGGCATACTGCCAGGTGATCGCGTCCCGGGGCAGGTCCGGGTCGTGGTACCAGTCCCCTTCCCGGACGATCTCGTAGTCCATCGGATGGTCCAGCATCTCCACGCCCAGGCGCTCAAGCAGTTTGTACTGCTCCTCGTCTGCAGGCAGGAAGCGGACATAATAGTGCGTCGCGGACAGGATGACCCGGCCGGCCTTCGTCGGATACACGGACGAGAGGGCCTTGGTCATATTCTCCACGGAATAGGGGTCTTCGAGCCGGCGTCCCAGCACGATCATCTCGTGCCCGGAATCGCCGTCGGCAGGATGGGAACCGCCGGACAGGTCCAGCCCCCGGCCGTTGCAGCAGACGGCCAGCAGGGCCGTCAAGATCAGTTCTGTCAACCTTTTCATAAGCAAGTCTATTTCTCTGTGGCAAAGGTCGGCAGGACGATCCGTTTTATTGCACGATTAAACGTTTAATATATCAAAAAGCCCCGCACACATGCGTGCAGGGCCGAAATCCGGGTCAATGCGGTGATTAAGAATCTTACAAAATCAGAAGAAATTGACCGTTTTTTGTTCGATAGCGCTCATCAGGCTGTTGCCGAGCCGGCTCACGCCGAAACGGAAATGGTCTTTCCCGATCCATTCCTCGCCCAGCACCGAGGCGCCGATGCCGTAGTAAAGCAGGGCGTCCTTGGCATTGGAGATGCCGCCCGCGGCCTTGAAGCCCACTTTGCGGCCGGTCTTGGCATAGAAGGCCTTGATGCAGTCGCACATCACGCAGGCAGCCGTCGGCGTGGCGTTGACCTCCACCTTGCCGGTAGAAGTCTTGATGAAATCGGCGCCGGCTTCCATCGCGAGGAAGGACGCGCGCGCGATACGCTCCGGCGTCGCGAGCAGGCCCGTCTCAAGGATCACCTTGAGCACCACCCGGCGGCCCTGACGGGCGGCCTCGGCATCGACGGCCTTGCGCATCTCCTCGATCTCGTGACTGGCGGCCGCATAGTCTTCCGCCAGGAAAGCGTTGAGCGCCAGGACAATATCCACTTCGTCAGCACCGCCGCGGACGGCCAGGATGCACTCTTGCACCTTCACTTCCAGGAAGCTCTGCGCGGAGGGGAAACAGCTGGACACCGTGGTCACATGCAGTTCCGGGCTGCAGCGGCGCTCCCGTACGACGGAAGCGAAGTTGGGATAGACGCAAATGGAGGCGGGAAGCGGGTAGGAAGGGTATTCCTGCGTCAGCCGCGTCACCTTGTCCACCAGTTTGCACACCGATTCGACCGTATCCTGGGTCTTGAGCGTGGTCAGGTCCATCAGCGAGAAGCACCGTTTGAGCACTTCCGGGGTAGCCAGTTCTTCCGCACGGTCGGCGACGGCCTGGATCCGGGCCGCGATTTCCTCCTCAACGGGGGTATAGCCATATTTTTCCAAATAGTCCATAGATATTGATGATTTATTGTTGTTCTGCAGGTTTCATATCTTCGATACGGATGCGTCTGGGCCGGTCGCGGCCGGAGCGCTGCACGGGCTGGACAACCTCCCAGGTATCGCTGCCCTCGGGGATCAGTTCCGGCTCCGGCAGTGCTTCGTGCTTCAGCGTATCGGCCTGGGGCGCCTCTTCTTCGACCGGCTCCAGATACACGGGCCAGAGGGTCTGGGGGCCGGACCAGCGCAGGGAGTCGGACGAGAAGTCCTGCCACTTGTAGCCCTTGCGGTAGGAGGCCAGTTCGACCTCGCGGGCCGTGATGGCATCCGCCTCGCGTTGCATCTGTTCTCCTTCCTTGCGCAGTCTGTCGGAGGCCCGGCTCAGGATCTTGGCGTATTTGTCGGGATGGTCCAGGTAGTAGTGCACCGACCGGTCGTAGTCCTCGAAGGAATAGCCGTATTTCCGGAAGACCGGATCGAACAGCAGGGTCGTATCGGCGATCTTGCGGGCGTCCTGATGATCCCGGATCCACTGGTCGGAGAGGAACATGTCGTGGTAGATGCGGGCGAACTTGTCGGCAGGGATCACGCGGGTGCGGCGGTCACAGCCGCCAAGCACCGCGACCAGGGCCGCCAGCCCCACGAAATATGCCGCCCGAAGCCGCATGGACCTACCTGAGCTGGGCGCCGAAATCCTTCTGGAAGGTGCTGAGCAGGCGCTCCATCAGGCGCTCGGTATCCTGGTCGGTGAGCGTCCGCTCCGGATCCTGGATCACGAAACTCAGGGCGTACTGCTTCTTGCCGGCAGGGATCTTGTCGCCGCGATAGACGTCGAACAGGCCCACCTGGCGAAGGAGTTTCTTCGCCTGCTTGAAGGCGGCGGCACGCAGGTCGGCGTAGCTGACCCCCTCGTCCAGCAACAGGGCGAGGTCCCGGCGGACGGCCGGGAACTTGGGCAGTTCGCTGAAGCTCACCTTGTCCCGCTTCACCAGCGCGAAGAGCGCGGGCCAGTTGATCTCGGCGGCGAACACCGGCTGCTTGATGCCGAATTTGCGCGCGAGCCCCGGCTGCACGGTGCCCATCACGGCCAGCTGCTGTCCCTGTCCCGGAAGCTTGTACACCATTCCCTCGGAGAAAATGTCCGCTGGGGCGGCCTCCGTCCACATCTGGTCCAGGTCGGCGCCATAGCGGCGCAGCAGCAGGTCCAGATAGCCCTTGAGCTGGAAATAGTCGCTCTTCGCGGGCTCGGCGCGCCAGGATTTCTCCGGCGTACCAGTCAGCATCAGCGTGAAACAGGTATGCTCCTCGTAGCCCTCCAGGGTCTCGCCCGGTTTCTCCGGAAGCCGGCAATAGACGCTGCCGTATTCGAAGGTACGCATCGAGGAGAGCTGGCGGTTCAGGTTGTAGGCAATCACCTCCAGGCCCCCGAGGATGAGCGTCTGGCGCATCACGTTGAGGTCCTGGCTGAGCGGATTGACGATGCGGGCGCAGCGCTCCGCAGGGAAGGTCTGCAGTCCGCTGTAGTAGTCGCCCTTGGTCAGGGAATTGTTCATGATCTCCACGAAACCGTTGGCGGCCAGGAAATTGGACACGGCGTTGCGCACCGCTTCCGGGTCAGGTTTCGGGGTAGCGCCCACCGACATCTTCATGTGGTGCGGGAGCTCGATATTGTTGTAGCCGTAGATGCGGAGGATCTCCTCCACCACGTCGCATTCGCGATACACGTCCACCATGTAGGACGGCGCCGCCACGCGGGCCCCGCCGGGACGCTTCTCCAGGAACTCGTAGCCCAGGGAACGCAGGATGTTCTCCATCGTGTCATGGCCGATCGCCTGGCCGGCGAAACGCTCGATGCGGTCGTAGTCCAGGTCGATCTGCTTGCGCTCGAACGGCTTGGGATACGACTCGCGGATCTTGCCGACGACGGTACCGCCGGCGCACTCCTGGATCAGGAGCACGGCGCGCTTGAGGGCGTAGATGGGGATCTCCGGATCGGCGCCGCGCTCGTAGCGGAAAGAAGCGTCGGTCTGCAGGCCCTGGCTCTTGGAAGTCCGGCGGATGGAGGCGGGATCGAAATAGGCGCTCTCCACGAACACGTCCGTGGTGGCTTCCGTCACGCCGCTGTCCTCGCCGCCGAACACGCCGGCGATGCACATGGGCACCCGCTCGTCCGCGATCACCATGTCGCGGGCGGACAGCTTGCGCTCCACGCCGTCCAGCGTGCGGATGAGTTCGCCTTCGGCGGCGCGGCGCACGACCACGTGTCCGCCGATCTTGCCGGCGTCGAAGGTGTGCAGCGGCTGGCCGAGCTCGAAGAGCACGAAATTGGAGATATCGACGATGTTGTTGATCGGGCGCAGGCCGATGCCCATCAGATGCTTCTGGAGCCATTCCGGGGACGGGCCGACTTTCACGCCCTTCACGGTGATGCCCGTGTAGCGGGGCGCTCCGTCGCTGTCGCGCACCTCGATGTCGATCCCCTCGCCCGCGCCTTCGCGGAAAGCTTCGACGGAAGGCTTGACCAGCTCGCAGGGACGGCCGTTCAGGCGGAGCCAGGCATACAGGTCGCGGGCCACGCCCCAATGGGAGGCCGCGTCGACGCGGTTGGCCGTGATTTCATATTCGATCACCGCTTCGGAGCCCAGGTGCAGGTATTCCTTCGCAGGAGTGCCGACGACGGCCTCCGCCGGAAGGACCATGATGCCCTCGTGGCTGTCGCCGATGCCGAGTTCGTCCTCCGCGCAGATCATGCCGAACGACTCCACGCCGCGGATCTTGGATTTCTTGATCTTGAAATCGCCCGGCAGCACGGTGCCGATCTGGGCGAAAAGGACCTTCTGTCCGGCCGCCACGTTGGGCGCTCCGCAGACCACCGTCAGCGGGTCGCCGCTGCCGGCGTCCACCGTGGTGATGTACAGGTGGTCGGAATCCGGATGCGGCTCGCAGGTGAGCACCTGGGCCACCACGACCCCGGCGAGTCCGCCCGGGATCTGTTCCTGCTCCTCCACGCCATCGACCTCTATGCCGATCGCGGTCATCGCGTCCGCCACTTCCTGCGGCGTCAGGTCACACTTCAAATACTCCTTGAGCCAATTGTAACTGAGTTTCATATTTTATACTATTTCAAATCTTCCGGAGAAAAAAGCTGCTCCACGAACGACTGTTTGTCGAACACTTTGAGGTCGTCGATCCCCTCGCCCACGCCGATGAACTTGACCGGGATGTGGAACTGGTCGGACACACCCACGACCACGCCGCCCTTCGCCGTACCGTCCAGTTTGGTCACGGTCAGGGAGGTGATGTCGGTGGCCCGGGCGAATTCCTTCGCCTGCGCAAAGGCGTTCTGCCCCGTGGAGGCGTCCAGGACCAGCATCACGTCGTGCGGGCCGTCGGGCACCACCTTGCGGATGACATTGCGGATCTTGGTCAGCTCGTTCATCAGGTCGATGCGGTTGTGCAGACGGCCGGCCGTGTCGATGATCGCCACGTCGGCGCCGCGCGCCACGGCCGCCTTGGCCGTGTCGAAAGCGACGGACGCCGGATCGGCGCCCATGGCCTGCCGGACGATATCCACCCCGGCGCGTTCCGCCCAGATGGTCAGCTGATCCACCGCCGCGGCGCGGAACGTGTCGGCGGCGCCCAGCAGCACCTTCTTGCCCTGGCGCGTAAGCATGGCCGCCAGTTTGCCGATGGTCGTGGTCTTGCCCACGCCGTTCACGCCCACCACGAGGATGATATACGGCTTCTTGCTGAAGTCGAACGGTTCCACGCTCTCGTCCACCAGGGCACCGATCTCCTCGCGGAGCATGCCCACGAGTTCGTCGAACGACATGTATTTGTCGCGTCCGACGCGCTCTTCGAGATGATCGATGATCTTGAGCGTCGTCTCTACGCCCATATCCGACTCCACCAGGGCCTCCTCGATCGCGTCGAGCGTGTCGTCATCCACCCTCGACCGGCCGACCACGGCCCGGGAAATCCGTTGAAAGAAACTTAATGCCATAGTTTACAAAGATAGCAATTATCTTGAAGAAATAGATGCCCGATCAGGTCGGGCATGACGAAATAAGGGGCGGGCATACAGAAAAAGCCGGTCCCGGGACCGGCTTTATCTCTGTTCAGGAGAAAATTATTTCTTGCTGGCGAAATAATCCTTGGCCTTGTCGGCCTCGACGAGCTGCTCCGTGAAAACGTAAGCGCCGGTCTTCGGGGATTTCTCCATGCGGATGCACTTGACCATGCTCTTGGCACCGGCCTTGGCTGCGAAGGTTGCAACGGCTTTCTTTGCCATAATCTAATCTCCTTTAATTATTTGATTTCACGATGAACGGTGACCTTCTTCAGGTACGGATTGTATTTCCGGCGCTCAAGGCGGTCAGGCGTGTTCTTCTTGTTCTTGGTGGTGATGTAACGGGACATGCCGGGCACGCCGCTGGCTTTCTGCTCCGTGCACTCGAGGATGACCTGCACCCTGTTTCCTTTTGCTTTCTTTGCCATAGTCTGAAAATTTAAACAAGGTTAATCAATCCTTTCTTCTTGGCATCGCGAAGCGTGGCCTCGAGGCCGTTCTTCTCGATGATCCGCATACCCTTGCAGGAGACCTTGAGGGTCACATATCTCTGCTCCTCCTCGCTCCAGAAGCGCTTGTTCTTGAGGTTGAGGGAGAAGTCGCGCTTGGTGCGCAGCTTGGAATGGGCAACGTTGTTGCCTTTCATTCTCTTCCTTCCGGTGATTTGACAAACTTTTGCCATGGTTGTATCTTTTTATTCTTTTCTTACTACTGAAACGGGGTGCAAATATCGTTTATAATTTTCTGATTTCCAAATTGAAACCTAGAGAAACTTCAGGAATCTGCTCCACCGTATGTTGTTGGGGAACCGCTTTCCGCCGTCCGTGGAGAGCCAGATCACGGCCGGCCGGCCGACGATGTGGTCTTCGGGAACAAACCCCCAGTAGCGGGAGTCCAGCGAATTGTGCCGGTTGTCACCCATCATGAAGTAATAATCCTGTTTGAACGTGTAGGAGCCCTCGCGGAGAGCCTGCTGCAAATCGCCGCCTTCGTAGGCCGTGATGATCCGCTCGTAAAGTGCGACATTGTCCTGCGTGAGCGGGACGGTCGCGCCCTTGCGGGGAATCCACAGCGGGCCGAAGTTGTCGCGGGTCCAGCCCGCATCCTGCGTGAAGGGGAAGATCTCCTGCCAGGTGGCCGCCGGATCCGTGTCCAGGTTGGCCGTGACGCTTTCGACGCCGGGCAGGTTGCGGACCTCCTCCAGCATGGCGGCCGTCAGGCTGAGCGCCGGATAACCGGGCAGCGATGGGTCGAACCAGGCCTCGGCGGGCGCGATGCCGAGCTTCTCGAGCGTCTTGGCGTTGATCTTCTGTCCGCCGGTGCGGACCCGGTAACTGAGCTGCACGCCCGGCCAGACCGTCTGCTGCTCTCCGTTGATCCACACAAGGCCGTCTTTGACCGCCAGGGTATCCCCGGGGATCGCGACGCAACGCTTCACGTAGTGGTCCTTCTTGTCCATCGGCCGGACGACCGTCTCTCCCATCTTGTCCACGGCCGGCTTGCCGAGCACGCGCACCAGCATGTGGTAGTCAGCGACGGGATCCCGGCGCAGGACGGTATCCCCGTTGGGAAAACCGAACACGACGCAGTCGCCGCGCCGGACCTGACGGAATCCTTTCAGACGCCGGTACTTGTTCTGGATGAGGGTCGAATACGACTCGCGTCCGAAGATCACGTTGTGCGTGAAAGGAATGGTCAGGGGAGTCTGGGGGACCCTGGGACCGTATGTCAATTTGCTCACGAAGAGATGGTCTCCGGTATAGAGGCTTCTCTCCATCGAGGAAGAAGGAATCTTGAAGGCCTGAAAGAAGAACATGTTGATGAAGGTGACCACGACCACGGCGAAGATGATGGCATCCAGCCAGTCATTCCAGGCGTCGTGTTTTTCGCCTTCCTTGTAGCGTTTCTTCCAGAAGTTCCAGCGGACCTTGCGGGTGATGAAGATGTCGAAGATCACCACCAGGCCGAAAAGCCACCAGAAATTCCCAAGCCAGATGACCCAGGCGATGTAGAGCAAAGCCCAGAAACCGAACTTCGTCCACTTGTTGCCTGTGAATTCCTTCCAGCTCACTTCCTACAGTTTATTTTACAGAATTGATGATTGCTTCGAACGCCTGCGGATTGTTCATCGCGAGGTCGGCGAGGACCTTGCGGTTCAGTCCGATATTCTGGGCGTTCAGCTTGCCCATGAACTGGGAGTAGGACATACCGTACTGACGGGCGGCAGCGTTGATACGCTGGATCCAGAGAGCGCGGAAGTTGCGCTTCTTGGCCTTGCGGTCACGGTAAGCATAGGTCAAACCTTTCTCGTAGGTGTTCTTGGCTACGGTCCAGACATTCTTCCTGGAAAGGAAGTTACCGCGGGTTCTCTTGAGAATCTTCTTGCGGCGTGCGCGGGAGGCGACTGAGTTGACTGATCTAGGCATAATTCAATACTTTTAGAGAACCAACATTTCCCTTACGCGACCGTAATCCGCCTTCTCCAGGAGGGCGAAGTGGTCCAGATTACGCTTGCGCTTCTTGGTCTTCTTGGTGAGGATGTGGCTGTGGTAAGCATGCTTCCTCTTGATTTTTCCCGATCCGGTAAGCGTGAAACGCTTTTTGGCACCGGAGATCGTTTTAAGCTTTGCCATTGTTTTTAATAATTAATTGTTAATACTATATGATCCCCTACTTTTTCTTGGCAGGGGCAATCATCATGGTCATGCGCTTGCCTTCCAGAACCGGCATGTTCTCCGGCCGTCCGAACTCTTCGAGCTCGACGGCGAAGCGGAGGAGCTGCTTCTCGCCCTGGTCCTTGAACATGATCGAGCGTCCGCGGAAGAAGATCGTCGCCTTGACCTTGGAGCCCTCCTGGAGGAACTCCTGGGCATGCTTGAGCTTGAACTGGAAATCGTGCTCGTCCGTATTGGGGCCGAAACGGATCTCCTTGATGACGACCTTGGCGGCGTTCGCTTTCATCTCCTTGGCCTTCTTCTTGCGCTGATACAGGAACTTCTGGTAGTCCAGGATCCTGCACACGGGGGGATCGGCCTTGCCGCTGATCTCCACGAGGTCGAGCTCCAGCTCCTCAGCAAGCTGACGCGCTTTGGCGATGGGGTACACCCCCTGTTCAGGGATGTTCTCTCCGACCAGGCGCACCTGCGATGCGGTGATCTGCTCGTTGATGTTCAACTCATTCTCGTCACGCTTCTGCATCTGACGAGGATCGGGTTTCCGACCACCCGGTTTGAAGCCCGAGGGCTTCGGTCTGTAAGGTCCGGCGATAGTTAAATCCTCCTAATTTTTAAGTTCTGCAGCTTGCGCTGCTTTCAAATACTCCACGAACTGCTCCACAGACATGGAACCCTGGTCGACACCTTCCCTGCGGACAGAGACGGTACCTTCCGAGGCTTCCTTCTCACCGACAATCGCGATCACAGGCACCCTGAGGAGGGAAATCTCCCGGATCCTCTTGCCGAGCGTCTCGTTGCGGGCATCTATGGAAGCGCGAATTTCGGAATTTTTCAGCAATTCGCAAACTTTTTCAGCATATTCTTCGTATTTTTCGCTGATTGGCAACACCTTAACCTGGTCCGGCGACAGCCAGAGGGGCAGGTGTCCGGCGGTGTGCTCCAGCACGACGGCCGTGAAGCGCTCCAGCGAGCCGAACGGTGCACGGTGGATCATCACCGGGCGTTTCTTGCTGCCGTCGGCGTCCGTGAACTCCAGTTCGAAGCGCTCCGGCAGGTTGTAATCCACCTGGATGGTGCCCAGCTGCCAGCGGCGGCCGATGGCGTCCTTGACCATGAAGTCGAGCTTCGGGCCGTAGAAAGCGGCCTCGCCGAGTTCGACCACGGTCTTGAGACCCTTCTTGGCGGCGGCGTCGATGATGGCCTTCTCCGCCTTCTCCCAGTTCTCGTCGGAGCCGATGTATTTCTCCTTGTTGGACGGATCGCGCAGGGAGATCTGCGCCATGTAGTCCGACATGCCCAGCGTCTTGAACACATAGAGGATCAGGTCGATGACCTTCTCGAACTCCTCCTGGAGCTGGTCCGGGCGGCAGAACAGGTGGGCGTCGTCCTGGGTGAAGCCGCGCACGCGGGTCAGGCCGTGCAGCTCACCGCTCTGCTCGTAGCGATAGACCGTGCCGAATTCGGCGAAACGGAGCGGCAGGTCGCGGTAGGAACGCGGGCTGCTGCGGAAGATCTCGCAGTGGTGCGGGCAGTTCATCGGCTTGAGCATGTATTCCTCCCCTTCCTGCGGGGTATGGATCGGCTGGAAGGAATCCTTGCCGTATTTGGCGTAGTGGCCGGAGGTCACGTAGAGCTCCTTGCTGCCGATGTGCGGCGTGACGACCGGGAGGTAGCCCAGCTCCGCCTGCTTCTTGCGCAGGAAGTTCTCCAGGATGTTGCGCATGACGGCGCCGCGGGGCAGCCACAGCGGCAGGCCGAGGCCCACGCGGCTGGAGAAGGTGAAGAGCTCCATCTCCTTGCCGAGCTTGCGGTGGTCGCGTTTCTTGGCTTCCTCCAGCATCTTGAGGTACTCGTCGAGCATGCTCTTCTTGGGGAAGGTGACGCCGTAGATGCGGGTCAGCTGCTCGCGGTTCTGGTCGCCCTTCCAGTAGGCGCCGGCGATGGCGGTCAGCTTGACCGCCTTGATGTC
>CAMHIP010000037.1 GCA_946185205.1 uncultured Bacteroidales bacterium
ACAACGGCCAGGCCCAGGGCGAGGCCATCCCGCGCCTGCTCTTCGGCGAGGTCTCGCCGGGCGGCAAGCTCAACGCCACCTGGTTCAAGAGCGTGAAGGACCTGCCGGCCATCACCGACTACAACCTCCGCCGCAGCTCCGGCTCCGTGGGCCGCACCCTGTGGTATTTCAACCGGGAAGTGTCTTATCCCTTCGGCTACGGCCTGAGCTATACGACCTTCGAATACAGCAACTTCCGCATCAGCAAGAGCAGCATCACGCCCAACGATACGGTGACGCTGAGCGTGGATGTGACCAACACGGGCGACTGCGCCGGCGACGAGGTGGTGCAGATCTACGTGGCCACGCCGGACAGCCCGGCATCGCTGGAGCGCCCCGCCAAACGGCTCAAGGGCTTCCGCCGCGTCACGATCCCGCGCGGGCAGACCCGCACGGTGCGTATTGACGTCAACTGCGCCGACCTCTGGTTCTGGGATATGGAGCAGGACCGGATGACCTACGACCAGGGCCGCTATGTCTTTGAATTCGGCTCCTCCTCGCAGGATATCCGCGGCCGCGTGAGCGCCGTGATGTCCGGCCGCCTCGACCGCAAGCTCAAGACGGTCTGGGCCGCATGCGACGCATCCGTGCTGCGCATCGGGCAGACCGCCCGGGGCAGCTTCTCCGCCTGCATGAACGACGACAGTTTCGAGAACGGCGCCCGGGGCACCTGGCGGAGCAACAACCCCGCCGTCGCCACCGTGGCCGCGGACGGCACCGTGACGGCCCGTTCGATGGGTGTCGCCACGATCACCTGTACGGTGACCGCCGGCGGCGTGACGAAGGAGGATTCCTTCGCCGTCAAGGTGATGCCCGAAATGGGGCTCGCTTCGCTGAAGGTGGGCGGCAAGGCCGTGAAGGCCGGCGACGCCTCCCAGATCAGCTACCTGATGAAGGCGGGCAAGGCGCCGAAGGTGGAAGCCGTGGCCGCCGATCCCGCCATCCGCGTGGCGGTGAAGCAGGCCGAGGCGGTGCCCGGCACGGCCGTCGTGACACTCTGCGACGACGCCACGGGCGACAGCCGCACCGTGACCGTCAATTTCGGTACCAAGGGCGTCTCCGACAGCTTTGCGAAAACCGCCCTGGGCAGCCGCTGGAGCTGGGTGCGCGAGGATCCGGCCCTGTGGTCGCTCGCGGACGGCGCGCTGGTGCTGACCGCCGGCAAGGGCGACATCGCCCAGGCCGGGAACGACGCTCCCAACCTGCTGCTCCAGGAGGCCAACTCCGATTGGACCATAGATACCCGGATGCACTGCTTCTCTGCACCTGCCGCTCCGGCCCAGAACGCCGGCCTGGTGGCTTATGAGTCAGACGACAACTTCGTGAAATTCGTCTATGCCGCGACCTTTAGCTTCCGCCGTCCGGCGGATGCGGGCCCCGCAGCGGGCCAGCTGCAGCTGATGGTCGAGGAAAACGGCCAGCAGAAATCGGTCGCGAACCTCTCGCTGGAAGGCATCGTGGGCAAGGACAACATCCTGTATCTGCGTCTGGAGAAGAAGGGCGCCGACTACACCGCCTGGTATTCCGTGGATGGCCGCAAATACGAGAAGATGGGCACGGCGCAGGCCGTGCTGAAGGACGTGCGGGCCGGTGTGCTGGCCTGCGAGGGCGCCATGCCCGCGATGCGTGGCTTCGGCGGGGGACGCGGTGGCTTCCAGCTGCCGCAGGCGGCTCCGCTCAAGGTCGCCTTCGATGAATTCAAGATCGTCAGCCGGGGCCTGAAATAATGGCGCGGCGCTACGGTATCCTGATGTTTCTCCTGCTCGGGTGCCTCCTTCCGGCGGCATCCGCGCAGGAGAAGCCGTCCGGCGGGGTCCGGGGGACCCTGCAGGCCGTCTGCGCGGATCCGGACGGGCGCCAATGGGCCGTCACGGACGCCGGGGAGATCCTGCGTTCGCCGGACGGTTCGGCCTGGACCGTCTTCGACTTCAATGCGAACTATGCCGGTTACTACCCGCGGATGCGCTTCCTCGCCGTGGCGGCGGGCGGTGGCTCAGTGATGGTGGCCGGGCTCGACCCGGAGGGCCGTCTGGCCGTCTATACCTCCAGCCGCGGTACCGTGTGGAGCGAGCGCTCCCTGGAATATACCGAATCGGGGGAACGGCGCGTCCTGGACGTCACGCCGGTTTCGCTCAGCTATGACCCCGTGCGGGACAGCTTTTTCCTCTGCGGCACGCAGGGGACGCTCTTCGAGATGCCGGGCTGTTCGCATTGCAACCGCCTGACGCGTTATCCGGCCGACACGCTGTATGTCCGTCTCCAGGCGGGCTTCCGCGCCACGCTGCTCGGCAGCGGGGGCTTCCGTCTTGTTGTAGAACCTTAACTTCATGATATCCTGTATGAAACCTATTCTGTATCTATCTGTCGCGGCGTTGCTGCTGGCCGGTTCCGCACTGGCCCAGACGCCGTCTCCGACCAACCTGGGACGGCATCCCTACCCGCAGATCGGCAAGGACGGGCGCGTGACCTTCCAGGTCAACGCTCCCGACGCCACCTCCCTGACCGTCAACCTCGGCAAGGACTACCCGATGACCCGGGACGCCAAGGGCGTCTGGACGGCCACCACCGACCCGCAGGTGGAGGGATTCCATTATTATTCGCTCAAGGCCGGCGGCCTGTCGTTTAACGACCCCTCCGTGCACAGCTATTTCGGCATGGGCCGCTGGGCCAGCGCCGTGGAGGTGCCGGGTGCGCCGGACGCCGATTTCTATACGCCGCACCAGGGCGTGCCGCAGGGGGCGGTGCGCGCCGTCCGCTATCATTCCCAGGTCTGCGGCCAGTGGCGGCAGATGTATGTCTATACCCCCGCCGGGTATGAGCAGAACCCGTCCCGGCGCTATCCGGTGCTGTATCTGCAGCACGGCGGCGGCGAGGATGAGACCGGCTGGATCTACCAGGGTTTCGCCGACGTGATCCTGGACAACCTCGTGGCGGAGGGCAAGGCGGAGCCGATGATCATCGTGATGGTGAGCGGCGTGGCCCAGAAGGCCGACGGCTCCGGCGACGGCTTCGAGCAGATGGTCACCGAAGAGGTGATTCCCCTGGTGGACAAGCGTTTCCGTACGATTGCCGACCGCGACCACCGCGCCGTGGCGGGCCTCTCCTGGGGCGCCAAGCAGGCCTATGACCTGGGCCTGGGCTACCGGAATCTCTTCTCCTGGGTGGGCGGCTTCAGCGGCATCATCGTCATCGGCGAGTTCCGCGTGCGGCCCGCGGGCTACGAGGATCCCGAGAAATTTGCGGCTGCCTACAACGGCGTGTTCAAGGACCCCGAGTGGTTCAACGAGCACTATCACCTGGTCTTCATCGCCAACGGCGAGGCGGAGGGCTCCCACCTCAAGGGGATGTCCGAGATCCTGAAAGAGCGGGGGATCGACAATGTCTTCTACCAGTCGCCCCGCACGGCTCACGAGTGGCTCACCTGGCGCCGCTGCCTGAAAGAATTTGCCCAGAGACTCTTCAAATGATGATTCCTATGAAAAGATATCTTCTTCCTGTCGTGCTGACGGCCCTGCTGGCTGCCGGCTGCAAGCAGCAGCCCGCCGAAACGGCGGGTATCCTGACCGAACCCGTGCCGGCTTCTTCCAACGTGCCCGGCCGCGAATTTCCCAAAGTGTATCCCGACCTGCGCGCGGAGTTCCAGGTGGTTGCGCCCGAGGCGCAGTCCGTGGCCGTGGACTGCGGCAAGGTCTATCCGCTCACGAAGGATGCGGAAGGCCGCTGGAGCGGCTTCACCGACCCGCTGGAGCCCGGTTTCCACTACTATTTCATCATCGTGGACGGCGTCCGTACGTCCGATCCCAACAGCACCCTGTTCTTCGGCTGCGGCGTGGACGCCAGCGCCATCGAGATCCCCGAGGCGGGGGTCGATTTCTACCTCGACAGGGACGTGCCGCGCGGCGAGGTGCGCATGCAGCGCTACTGGTCGCCCAGCATGAACGCCTGGCGCCGCTGCTACGTCTATCTGCCCGCCGAGTACGAGCAGAACCCCTCCAAGCGCTATCCGGTGCTGTACCTGCAGCACGGCGGCGGCGAGGACGAGACGGGCTGGATGCGGCAGGGCCATGCCGACATCATCCTGGACAATCTCCTCGCGGAGAAAAAGGCCGCGCCGATGCTGATCGTGTGTGACTACGGCCAGGCGGGCGACTTCGCGCAGATCCTCCTGAACGAGACCATTCCGATGATTGACCGGACCTACCGCACCGTCCCGGATGCGAAGCACCGGGCGATGGCGGGCCTGTCCTTCGGCGGCGGCCAGTCCTGGAGCATCGGGCTCAAGCACCCCGAGGTCTTCTCCTCGATCGGCGTTTTCTCCTCCGGCATGTTCGGCGGCGTGGGCCCCGGGGCCTATGCGCCGTTCAGCGTGGAGAGCCAGCTGCCCGAACTGCTGGCCTCCCCGGACGCTTTCAACCGGGCGCACGACGTGTTCTACCTGTCCTGCGGCGAGGGAGATCCGCGCATCGAGCACACACGGCAGGCCGCCGAGGCCCTGAAGGCCGCCGGCGCGAAGGTGCATTTCACGGCCTGGCCGGGCGGCCACGAATGGCAGCCCTGGCGCAAATCCCTCCACGAATTCTGTCAAATGATATTCAAATAGTTCTATGAAAAGATTGCTGTTCATGCTGGCGGCGGCGCTCTGTCTGGGCGCCTGCGCAGGCCAGGTGCCCGGTCAGGTCAAGGTGACCGGCGGTACGGTCGAGGGGACGGTCCTCGAGGATATGACCGTCTATAAGGGTATTCCGTTTGCGGCGCCGCCTGTGGGCGGACTGCGCTGGAAGGCGCCGCAGCCCGTGGTGCCCTGGGAAGGCGTGCTGGAATGCAGGGACTTCGCTCCCAACCCGATGCAGGGAAACGGTGAAGGCTGCAGCGAGGACTGCCTCTACCTCAATGTGTGGACGCCCGCGCAGAGTCCGAAGGAGAAGCTTCCCGTGATGGTGTGGATCTACGGCGGCGGTTTCGCCGGCGGGGCCACCTCTTACTATGACGGCGCGCTGCTGGCCCGCAAGGGCGTGGTCCTGGTCAGCGTGGCCTACCGCGTGGGCAAACTGGGCTTCCTGTCGCTGCCGGAATTGTCTGCCGAAGACCCGCACGGGGTCAGCGGCAACTACGGCCTGCTGGACCAGATCGCCGGCCTGAAGTGGGTGCAGGACAACATCGCACGCTTCGGCGGCGACCCGGACAACGTGACCATTTTCGGCGAATCCGCCGGCGGCATCTCCGTGAGCATGCTGTGCGCCTCGCCGCTTGCCAAGGGGCTGTTCCGCCGTGCCATCTCGCAGAGCGGCGGCTCTTTCGGTCCGTTCCAGCACCGGACCAACCCGGGCGAAAACATGCAGAGCATCAAGTATGCCGAGCAGGACAACCGGGCCTGGGCCCAGGCCGCTTTCGGTGAGGGTTATACCCTGGAGCAACTGCGCGCAGCCGATGTCAAGTCCGTGATGGGCGGCTTCGGCGGCTCCGGCGGCTGGCCCATCGTAGATGGCTATGTGATCCCGGACGACCAGTACAAGCTCTACGAGGCGGGGAAGTACAACGACGTGGACGTGCTGATCGGCTACAATTCCGACGAAGGACTCAGCTTCGGCTTCGCTTCCCGCGGCGGCAGCCACGAGGACGGGGTGCGCGCCCGGTATGAAGACCATGCAGACGCGTTGCTGGCCGCTTACCCGGTGGAGCCTGACGGCAAAGTGGGCAAGACCGCCCGCGACCTGACCCGCGATGCCGCCTTCGGCTGGCAGACCTGGACCTGGGCGCGCCTGCAGGAGCGCACGGGCAAGGGCCGCGTCTGGCTGTATTATTTCGACCAGCATCCCGACTATCCGGCCGATTCTCCGCGCTTCGGCCAGGGCTCTCCGCACGGCCAGGACGTGGCCTACGTGTTCGGCAACCCCGAAGAAGTGCAGCCGACCGACATGACCCTGTCCGGCTGGATGATGGACTATTGGACCAACTTCGCCCGGACGGGCGATCCCAACGGGGCCGGCCTGCCGGCGTGGCCGCGTTTCCGCAACGACGACCCGCAGACGATGGTGCTGACCGGCAGCGGCTGCCACGCGGCGCCGGTGCCCTCCGAGGCGGCGCTGAAGGTGCTGGACGGCTATTTCGCCTGGCGGCGCGGTCAGGAAGAGGGAATCCGTTAAGTTTTTGGATATGAGATATTTCGCTACTGTCTGCGCGGGCCTGCTGGCCGGGTTTACACTCTGGGCCCAGAACCCCGTCATCCGGACGTCCTACACGCCGGATCCGGCCCCGTTCGCCTTCGGGGACAAGCTCTATCTGGCCGTCGATCACGACGAGGACGACGCCACCTACTTCAAGATGAAGGACTGGCAGCTCTACTGCACGGAGGACATGGTCAACTGGACCTACCTCGGCACGCCGGTCTCTACGGCCACGTTTGACTGGGCCTTCCAGGGCGACCGCGCCTGGGCTTCCCAGCTCATCGAGCGCAACGGCAAATGGTACTGGTATGTCTGCCTGACCGAGGCGGCCACGCGCGGCGACGCCCTGGCCGTCGCCGTGGCGGACGACCCGCAGGGGCCGTACCGCGACGCCATCGGCGGCCCGCTGGCCCGGGGCTTTGCCTTCATCGACCCGACGGTCTTCATCGACGATGACGGCAGCGCCTGGCTCGTCTGGGGCAACAAGGGCTGCTGGTACGGCCGCCTGGGCGACGACATGGTCTCCTTCCCGGACGGCTGGAAAGAGATCCCCGGCTGGGGCGATCCGGCCTGTTTCGGCCCGGAATCGATGAAACCCGACTGGTCGGACGGCGGCAAGGAGAAGATGATGGTCGGCTACGAGGAGGGCCCCTGGCTCTACAAGCGCGACGGGCTCTACTACCTGTCGTACCCGGCAGGCGGCGTGCCCGAGCACATGGCCTACTCGACGGCTCCCTCCATCCACGGACCCTGGACCTACCGCGGGCGCATCATGGACGAGGCGGAGAACAGCTTCACCATCCACGGCGGCAACGTGGATTTCAAGGGCCACCACTACATGTTCTACCACAACGGGGCGCTGCCCAACGGAGGCGGCTTCCACCGCTCCACCTGCGTAGAGGAATTCTCCTTCGGCGCTGATGCGGGCATTCCCTTCATCCCGTTCACGAAAGAAGGCGTGCAGCCGCTGCAGACCCTCGATCCCTACCGGATGACCCAGGCGGAGACGATGGCGGAGAGCTGGGGCGTCAAGACCGACCGGGAGGCCGGGAAGCGCCATTGGGTGACCTCCGTCCACAACGGCGACTGGATCCGGGTCCGGAACGTGGATTTCGGGGATGAACCGGCCGTGATGGTGAGCCTTGAAATGCTGAATTTCAAGTCGGAAGGCGTCGTGGAATTCTATCTCGACGCCATGTCGGGACGGCCTGTCGCCTCGGTCCGGGTCAACAACGACAACATGATGGTCAAGGCGCCCGTCGATGCCCGGGCCCGGGGCGTGCATGACCTGTACCTGCTCTTCCGGGGCGGGGACGGGGAACTGTTCGACCTGGACTGGTGGGTGTTCAACCACCACCTGAACATGCCGATCATCCAGACCAAATACACGGCCGATCCGGCCCCGATGGTCTATGACGGGACTGTCTATCTCTACACGACCCACGACGAAGACGGCGCCGAGGGCTTTGAAATGTTTGACTGGCTGCTCTATACCAGCACGGACATGGTCAACTGGACCGACCACGGAGCCGTGGCTTCGCTGGACGATTTCGCCTGGTACGAAGGCAAGAACGGCGCCTGGGCCGAGTGCGTGGTGGAGCGGAACGGCAAGTTCTATATGTATTGCCCGATCCACGGCCACGGCATCGGCGTGCTGGTGGCGGATTCGCCTTTCGGGCCTTTCCGGGATCCGCTCGGGAAGCCGCTGGTGTGGCAGAAGGAGCACTGGGACGACATCGATCCGTCCGTCTTCATCGACGACGACGGGCAGGCCTACATGTACTGGGGCAATCCGAATGTCTATTGGGTGAAACTGAACGAGGACATGATCTCCACGCAGGGGGAGATCCACAAACTGGACTACAAGATCGAGCACTACCAGGAAGGCCCCTGGTTCTACAAGCGGGACGGGCACTATTACCTGGCTTTCGCATCCACCTGCTGCCCGGAAGGCATCGGCTACGCCATGTCCGACAGCCCCACGGGCCCGTGGAAGTCGATGGGACACATCATGGACCGCACCTGGCGCACCCGGGGCAATCATCCCGGCATCATCGACTACAAGGGGAAATCCTACATCTTCGGGCTCAACTACGATTTGTGGCACCTGACGACTTTCAAGCATGCCGAGCAGCGGAGCGTGTCCGCCGCGCCCATGTACTATGAGCCCGACGGTTCCATCCGCAAGGTCCCTTACTGGCTGGACAATGTCCTGGAGCAGATCGAGCCCTTCGCCCCGTACCGCCGGGTCGAAGCGGAGACGATGGCCTGGGGCTACGGCCTCAAGACCCGCAGGGACCCGGAGCGCGGGATGGTGGTGACGGACATCGATGCCGGAGAATACCTGCTCGTGAAGGGGGTGGATTTCGGCGCCCGCGGCGCCAGGACGCTGACCGCCTGTCTGCAGGCGGCGCAGGCGGGCGGCATCGAAGTGCACCTGGATGCGCCGGACGGCCCGCTCGCGGGCACGCTCGGCGTGCAGCCCGCTGCCGGCTGGAAGGACCGCAGCTGCCGCCTGAGCGGCGCCCGCGGGGTGCATGACCTGTACTTCGTGTTTACGGGCGGCGGTTTCGAATGGGATTGGTGGAGAATGCGATAACATTTTGGAAAATGAGAAATAAAACACTTTTGTTCTGCCTGTGCGCCCTCCTGCTGGCGGCCTGTTCCCGCCCGCAGACGACCTGTGTCAATCCGTTGACCTATACCGACATCCCGGACAACGACGTGATCCGGGTGGGGGAGGACTACTATATGGTCAGCACCACCATGTATTTCTGCCCGGGCGCCCCCGTCATGCATTCCCGGGACCTGGTGCACTGGCGCATCGTCGATTATATCTACGATTATCTGGAAGACGACGACGTGTACAACCTCCGGAACGGGGCCAATGCCTACGGCAAGGGCCAGTGGGCGACGTCGCTCCGCTATGAGAACGGGCGTTTCTGGGCCCTGTTCATCGCCAACGACCAGGGCAAGACCTATGTCTATTCCACCGACAAGATCGGAAATCCCTGGACGCGCCGGGTCATCGACCGGCCTTTCCACGACGCTTCGCTCCTCTTCGAGGACGGCCGCGTGTATGTGGTATGGGGCAACGGGGAGATCCGCATCACCGAACTGGAGCCGGACTTCTCCGGCGTGAAGGAAGGCGGTGTGGACCGGGTCCTCTTCACCTGCCCGCGCGAGGGCTACGGCCTGCGGGCGGAGGGAGCCCATGTCTATCACATCGGCGAGTGGTATTATGTACTGGTGATCGACTGGCCTTCCGGCGGACCGCGCACCGAGACCTGCTGGCGCAGCCGCACGCTGCTGGGCGAGTATGAGCCGAAAACCATCCTGCAGGGCGAATTCGACGGCCGCAAGGACGGCGTGGCCCAGGGCGCCATCGTGCAGACGCAGCACGGCGACTGGTATGCCGTGATGTTCCAGGACCACGGCGCCGTGGGACGCATCCCGACCCTGCAGCCCGTGACCTGGGAGGACGGCTGGCCCGTTCTGGGCGACGGGACGGTGCCCGTGAAGGAGTTTGCCGTGCGCCTGTCTCCGGACGGGGAGGATTACGTGTGGGCTTCCGACGAATTCTCCGATCCGCAGCTGGCGCTGGTCTGGCAGTGGAACCACAAGCCGCTGGACGGCTGCTGGTCGCTCACGGAGCGCCCCGGCTGGCTGCGCCTGACCACGGGGCAGCTTGCCACCGGACTTCCCGATGCCCGCAATACGCTGACCCAGCGTACGTTCGGCCCTCAGTGCACCAGCGGGGTACTGCTGGACGCTTCCGGTCTCAAGCCCGGCGATTTCGCCGGCCTGAGCGCCTTCCAGAGCTGCCGGGCCGACATCGGCCTGCGCTGCACGGAGGCCGGCCTCGAACTGTACGCCGTCCGGGAGGCCCCGCAGTGGGGACCCGGCCGCACCCGTACGCGGGTGTCCGAGGAACTCCTGTGCGAACCGGCCCGGGCCGCGCAGGTGCAGCTGCGCATCCGCTATGATTTCGATCAGGATCTGGCCTGGCTCGCCTACAGCTGGGACGGCGCCGCGTGGACGGAGCTCCCGGAGCCCCTGCAGATGCGCTATACCCTGGACTATTTCACGGGCTACCGCAGCGCCCTCTACTGCTACGCCACCCGGGAACTCGGTGGCCACGCCGATTTCGACTGGTTCCGGCAGGATTAGCCCGCTCCGTTCCGCCCCGCCCGCGGAGGATGCCGGCGGGGCGTTTGGCGGATTTGTGCAAGGAAAAGGCGGATTTCTTCAAACCGGGTTCTGCAAATATCTCTTATATTTGTAAATTGAGATAAATGCGCAATGCCCATGAAGAAGTCCTTTTTCGCCATTCTGCTGCTGATACTGCCCGGTATCATGCGTCTGCAGGCACAGGAAGCCGTTTCCGTCCGCTTCTACACCCCGTCCGTGGTCCGTATCGTCAAGGGTGGGACCGCGCCTTCGCACAGCTTCGCCGTCACGGCGCAGCCGGAGGAGGTCCCGGTCAGCCGTTCCGTCACCCGGGGCGGCACGATGTACGACAGCGGGGCGCTGAAAGTGGCCGTGGCGTCCGACGGTACGGTGCGTTTCTTCACCCCGAAAGGTAAATTGCTGCTGAAAGAAGGTGCCTGGGGCCTGGAGCCCCGGACCGAAGGCCTTGACAAGGGGGCGAAGATCGTCCGGCAGACTTTCCTGCCGGAAGCAGGCGAACCTTTCTACGGCCTGGGCATCCTGCAGGACGGAGCCCTGTCGCTGCGCGGCAAGACGCGCTACATGATCCAGGGCAACACGGAGGATTTCGTGCCCGTCGTCCAGTCCGTCAAGGGCTACGGCCTTTTCTGGGACAATCCTTCACCGACCACCTTCCGGGACGGCGCCGACGGCATGAGCTTCGAGTCCGAAGTGGGGGAGGTCGTGGATTATTACTTCATCTGGGGCGGCAGCGCCGACGGCGTGATCGCCGGCTACCGGGCGCTGACCGGCCGCGTGCCGATGCTGCCGCTGTGGAGTTACGGCTTCATGCAGAGCCGCGAGCGCTACAAGAGCAGCGCCGAACTGCTGGACGCCCTGCACGGCTACCGCAGCCGGGGCATTCCGATCGACTGCATCATCCAGGACTGGCAGTACTGGGGCAACAACTACCAGTGGAACGCCATGGAGTTCCTGAACGACGACTTCCGCGATGCGCAGCAGATGATCGACGAGGTCCACGCGCAGCATGCGAAGCTGATGATCTCCATCTGGGCTTCTTTCGGCCCCATGACCAAGCCCTACCGCGAACTGGATGCCAAGGGGCTGCTCTTCGATTTCGCCACCTGGCCGCAGTCCGGGCTGCCCGACTGGCCGCCGCGCCGGGACTATCCTTCGGGCGTGCGTCCCTACAATCCTTTCCCGAAGGAGGCCCGTGACATTTACTGGAAACATCTCCTCCGGCTGGAGAACATGGGCATCGACGCCTGGTGGATGGACTCCACGGAGCCGGACCATCTCGACTTCAAGGACAGCGACCTGGAGACGGAGACCGGCATCGGCTCCTTCCGCCGGGTGCGCAACGCTTTCCCGATCCAGTCCGTCGGCGGCGTGTTCGACAACCAGCGCAAGGTCTCCGACCGCCGCGTGATGGTGCTGACCCGTTCGGCCTGGGCCGGGCAGCAGCGCTATGGCGCCAATACCTGGAGCGGGGACGTCGGCTCTTCCTGGACGACGCTCCGGGCCCAGATCCCGGCCGGACTGGGTTTCGCCCTGACGGGCAATCCCAACTTCAACACCGACTGCGGAGGCTTCTTCCCGGGCGGCTATAACCGCCGCGGAGCGCCGGCCACCTGCGCGCAGAACCCCCGTTTCCAGGAACTGTACGTACGCTGGCTGCAGTACGGCGCCTTCAGCCCGATGATGCGCAGCCACGGCGAAAGTTCCCGGCGCGAAATCTGGGAATTCGGCGAGCCGGGCACTCCCGTCTATGATGCGATCGCGGCGACGATCCGGCTGCGCTATACCTTCCTGCCGTACATCTACGGCACGGCCCGGGAGGTGTCGGCGCAGGACGGGACCTTCCAGCGTGCGCTGATGATGGATTTCCCCGCCGACAAGGCCGGCTGGGAGGTGGCGGACGAATTCCTGTTCGGCCGGTCCCTGCTCGTGGCGCCCGTGGTGCATGCGCAGTACACCTCCGAGGAAGTGGGCTTCGACACGGCGCCCGTCGATTTCTCCGCGGAGCGCAGCACGCAGGTCTATTTGCCTGCGGGCAGCGACTGGTATGACTTCTGGACGGGAGCCCGCCTGCGCGGCGGCCGGACCGTCACGCGGCCCACGCACCTCGATACCGTGCCGCTCTACGCCCGGGCCGGCGCCATCATTCCGTTGGGACCGGATGTGCAGTACAGCGGCGAGAAGCCCTGGGACCGGTTGGAAATCCGGGTCTATCCCGGCGCGGACGGGCACTTCACGCTCTATGAAGACGAAGGCGACGGCTATGGTTACGAGCAGGGGGCCTGTTCCGAGATCGAGTTCTCTCTGCACGGGCGCACCCTGACCGTGGGCGCGCGCACCGGCTCCTTCCCGGGCATGCTGCAGCAGCGCGTCTTCCGCATCGTGACGCCCGACGGCAAACAGACTGAAATCACTTATGACGGCTCAGCCCGCACCCTCAAGATATGAAAAAGACCCTCTTCTTCTGCCTGCTGGCCCTCGCGGCCTGCTGCCTGGACGCACAGGCCCAGGACCGGCTCTACGCCGATGAATTCCCGCTCGGGGACGTGACCCTGCTGGACGGTCCCCTGAAACATGCCCGCGAGCTCAACATCGCCACCCTGATGCAGTACGACTGCGACCGCATGCTCGCCCCGTACCGCAAGGAGTCCGGTCTGGAGCCGAAAAAGCCCTCTTATCCCAACTGGGACGGCCTGGACGGCCATATCGCCGGCCACTACCTCACGGCGATGGCCATCAATGCCGCCACGGGCAGTACGGAATGCCGCGAACGGATGGAATATATGCTCTCCGAGCTGAAACTGTGTGCGGATGCCTGCGGCCGCAACCACCCCGTCTGGGGGAAGGACTACGTGGGCGGATTCCCGGGCAGCGACGCGCTCTGGAGCAGTTTCCGGGAAGGGGATTTCAAGATCTATTTCGCCGCCTGGGCGCCGTTCTACAACCTCCACAAGATGTTTGCCGGGCTGCGCGACGCCTGGGTCTATTGCGGCAATGAAGACGCCCGTGCGCTGTTCCTGCGCTTCTGCGACTGGGCGGTCGCCATCACCTCCGGCCTCTCCGACGCCCAGATGGAGGAGATGCTCCGCAACGAGCACGGCGGCATGAACGAAGTCCTCGCCGACGCCTACGCGCTGACCGGGGAGCGGAAATACCTGGACTGCGCCCGCCGCTTCTCGCACAAACTCCTGCTGGATGCCATGCGCGAGCACCGGGACATCCTCGACAACATGCACGCCAACACGCAGGTACCCAAGGCGGTGGGCTTCACGCGCATCGCCGAACTGACCGCCGATGCGGGCTATCTGGAGGCCGGCCGCTGGTTCTGGGAGAACGTGACCGGCAGCCGCAGCCTGGCTTTCGGCGGCAACAGCCGCCGGGAACATTTCCCGGGCCCGGACGCCTATGGCGACTTCATCCACGACATCGACGGACCGGAATCCTGCAACACCTACAACATGCTCAAGCTCACGGAGGACCTGCACCGGCTCGCGCCCGAGGCGCGCTATGCGGAGTTCTACGAGCGGGCGCTCTTCAACCACATCCTCTCCACGCAGCATCCGGAGCACGGCGGCTATGTGTATTTCACTTCCGCGCGTCCCCGCCACTACCGCAACTATTCCGCCCCCGGCGAGGCGATGTGGTGCTGTGTGGGCACGGGCATGGAGAACCACGGCAAATACGGGCAGTTCATCTACACGCACCGCGGGGATTCGCTGTATGTCAACCTGTTCGCCGCTTCCGAACTGAACTGGCGCGCCAAGGGGATTACGCTCCGTCAGGAGACGGAATTCCCCTACGGGGAGACAGCCCGCCTGCAGGTGACCGCCGGCCGCGGCCGCTTCGCCCTGCTGCTCCGCTGCCCGGCCTGGGTGCGGGACGGCGCCTTCCGGGTCCGGATCAACGGGAAAGAGGCCCGCGTCGCCGCGACGCCGGCTTCCTATGTCTGCCTGGAGCGCCGCTGGCGCAAGGGCGACGTCGTGGAAGTGGATTTCCCGATGGCCGACCGCGTGGAGCATCTGCCGCACGTGCCGCAATACATCGCCCTGATGCACGGTCCCATCCTGCTCGGCATGAAGACCGGCACGGAGGACCTGGCGCACCTGATCGCGGACGACAGCCGCTTCGGGCAGTACGCCAGCGGCCGCAAGCTCCCGATCGACGGGGCGCCCTATTTCGTGGCGGACGACATCGACGGCATTGCGCAGACGCTCGAGCCCGTCGCGGGCAAGCCGCTGCATTTCCGGCTCACCGCCCGGATGGAGAACCGCATCGAGGGCGAACTGCAGCCCTTCTTCGAGATCCACGACGCCCGCTACATGATGTACTGGCTCGCCCTGACGCCCGGCGGATACCGGGATTATATGGCGCAGATGGCCGCCGCGGAGCGCGAACGCGCGGCGCTGGACGCCCGCACGACGGACTTCGTCCAGCCCGGCGAGCAGCAGCCGGAGACGGACCACCGCATGGAGACGGACGGCTCCGTGACCGGCAACGACAACGACGTCTTCTACCGGGACTGCCGCAACGGACGCTCCTTCAGCTACCTGCTCCGCACCGGCGGGCGGGAGGATCTCAACCTGGCCCTGACCTACTGGGGCGTAGGGGAGTGGAAGACCCGCGAATTCGACATTTATGTGGACGATACGCTCCTGCTGCACGTCAACAACACGGGCAAGTGGAACACTTCCAGCTTCATCACGGAGGAATATCCGGTCCCGGCGGCGCTGCTTGCCGGCAGGGACCAGGTGCGCATCCGTTTCACCGCCGCGCAGGGCAAGCAGACCGGCGGCATCTACGGCGTCCGGCTGGTCCGGCGTCCGTGATGATTGCAGATTCAGTGAAAATGACTATCTTTACGTGATATGAAAACTGCCAAATTCTTTCTGCTGGCGCTTTGCGCCGTTGCGGCCTGTTCCTGCGCGAAAGAGCAGGGCGACCGCTTCTACAAATTGAGCAATGCCTCCGGCATGGAGGTGACCGTCACCAACTTCGGCGGACGCATCACCGCCATCGTGCTGCCCGACAGGGATGGGATCAAGCGCGACGTGGTCCTGGGGTTCGACAAGGTGGAGGACTATTATCCCGAGAACAACCAGACCGACTTCGGCGCGTCCATCGGCCGCTATGCCAACCGCATCAACCAGGGAAAGTTCACCCTGGACGGCGTGGAGTACGACCTGCCGAAGAATAATTTCGGCCACTGCCTGCACGGCGGTCCGACCGGCTGGCAATACCAGTCCTACAAGGTGATGGAGGCCGATGCGCGCCATATCCGCCTGCGCATGGACTCTCCGGAAGGGGACAACAACTTCCCGGGCGCCGTCACGGCCTATGTGACCTACACGCTCACGGACGACAACAAGATCGACATCGCCTATGAGGCCACCACCACGGCCCCGACGATCATCAACATGACCAACCACTCCTATTTCAACCTGTCGGGTGATCCGGCCGGCCACAGCATCTGTGACGATGAGCTGTATGTCAACGCTTCGCAGTTTACCCCGGTCGATGACACCTACATGACCACGGGCGAGATCCTGCCGGTGGCCGGTACGCCGATGGATTTCACGGAGCCGCACAAGGTGGGCGACCACATCAACGAGTTTGACTTCGAGCAGCTCAAGAACGGCAACGGATACGACCACAACTGGGTGCTGGACACCAACGGACGCATCGACGAGGTGGCGGCCGAGCTCTACTGCCCGCAGACGGGCATCGACCTCAAGGTCTATACCGACGAGCCGGGCATCCAGGTCTACAGCGGCAACTTCCTCGACGGGACCGTGACCGGCAAGGGCGGGGTGGTGTATCAGCAGCGCACCGGCATCTGCCTGGAGACGCAGCACTATCCCGACAGCCCCAACAAGCCCCAGTGGCCCTCCGTGGTGCTCCGTCCGGGCGAGACCTACCACAGCCACTGCATCTTCGCCTTCAGCGTGAAATAAACCAAAAACAACGTGTATATGCTTAATTTCCTGCCTCTTCAGGCCGCCGTTGACCTGAACCGAATTTCGCTCGCGTCCTGGGACTGGATCGTGATCGCCCTGTTCTTCCTCGCGATGGTCTGGATCTGCTGGGATGTCTCCCGCAAGAAGAAAGAGACGTCCGGCGACTACTTCCTGAGCGGCCGCAGCGCCACCTGGATTGCCATCGGCGCCTCCATCTTCGCCTCCAACATCGGCTCCGAGCACCTTATCGGCCTGGCCGGCACCGGCGCTTCCGCCGGCATGGCGCAGGCCCACTGGGAGATCCAGGGCTGGATGATCCTCATCCTGGGCTGGGTGTTCGTCCCCTTCTATGAGCGAAGCATGGTCTATACGATGCCCGAGTTCCTCGAGAAGCGCTACAACAAGGAGAGCCGCGGCATCCTGACCTGGCTGTCCCTCGCCAGCTACGTGCTGACCAAGGTGTCCGTGACCGTCCTCGCGGGCGGCCTGGCCCTGAACACCCTGCTGGGCATCAACTTCTGGGTGGCCGCCCTGGCGCTCGTGATCATCACCGCCATCTATACCGTCATCGGCGGCATGGAGTCGGTGCTCAAGACCTCGGTCCTGCAGACGCCGATCCTGCTGATCGGCTCGCTCGTCATCCTCTGGCTCGGCCTCAAGGAGCTGGGCGGCTGGAACGCCATGATGGACATCTGCAGCGCCCAGCCCGTCAACCAGTACGGCGACACGATGACCGACCTCATGCGCAGCGGCAAGGATCCCGAGTTCCC
>CAMHIP010000038.1 GCA_946185205.1 uncultured Bacteroidales bacterium
GAGAAGGTCGCCCTGATCGGGCGCAACGGCGAGGGCAAGACCACGCTGATGCGCGTGATCACCGGCGAACTGGATCCCATCGACGGCGAGGCGCGTCTCGGACACAATGTGCAGATCGGCTATTACGCACAGAATCAGGAAGATATCCTGGATAAAAACGAGACCGTCTTCTCGACGCTGGACCGGATCGCGGTAGGGGATATCCGCAGCAAACTGCGGGACCTGCTGGCCCAGTTCCTCTTCCGCGGCGAAGACATCGACAAACGCGTGTCCGTGCTTTCCGGCGGCGAACGGGCCCGGCTGGGCATGGCGAAACTCATGCTCCAAAGCTACAACCTGCTGGCGCTGGACGAGCCGACCAACCACATGGATATCAAGTCGAAAGAGATCCTCAAGCAGGCCCTGAAGGCGTATGACGGCACGCTGATCGTGGTCTCGCACGACCGGGATTTCCTGGACGGGCTGGTCGATAAGATGTATGAGTTCCGCGACGGACGGGTGAAAGAGCATCTGGGCACGGTGGCGGATTTCCTCGCGAAACGCAAGCTGGAGACCCTGCAGGAGCTGGAACGCAAGCTGACGCCGGCCGCCGCCCCCGCCAAGGCGGAGGAGCAGAAGAAAGCCGCCTTCGAGGAGCGCCGGCAGGAGACGCGGATGGACCGCAAGAAGAAGAACCGCATTTCCTACCTGGAGTGCGAGATCGGCAAGCTGGAGGAGAAGATGAAGGGCATCGAGGCCATCCTCGCCGCCCCGACGGCCCAGGACGATATCATGGAACTCACCCGGACCTACCTGGAGTGCAAGCGCGATCTGGACGCCAAGACGGAGGAATGGGGGAGTTTGATAGAATAACGATTATGAAAAGTTTGATAAATAGTATTTTAACTGTTATTATCGGAATCTTCGCATTAGCACAGGTGCCCGTCTGCGCGCAGCAGGTCCGGCAGACGGTGCGGGATGAACTCCCGGCTTTCAGCCGGATCGTACTGGGCGGAGATTTCAGTCTGAACATCCAATATGGCAAGCAGTACCGGGCGCGCATGGGCGTGGAAGAACTCTTCAATGAATATGTGCAGTTTTCCGTCAACGACAGCACGCTGACCGTGTCCATGGACGAACGGAAGGTGCCGGCGGAGGTGCGCAAGCTGTTCCGCGGCAGCGGCCGTACGCCGGAGTTCCGGATCGAGGTTACGATGCCCGAGACGCTCCGTTCGCTGCGGCTGGACGGCCGGGCCTCCCTGGTGGCGGCCGACGATCTGGTTTTCGATCCTTCGTCCGTCAGCGTCCAGGTCACGGACAACGCCCGCATTGCTTCCGCCACGCTGGAGTCGAAACGGGTGGAGCTGGACGTGGACAAGAAAGCCCAGGTGACGCTGGAGGTGAGCTGCGATTCGCTTATCGTGCGCCAGGGCGGGAATTCCAACCTCGACGTGACCCACCATGCCGTCGCCAGCCGCTTTGAGGCGGGGGCCAATGCTTCGCTGCTGGTGAAGGGGGAGACCGGGCTCCTGAAGCTGGACGGCCGGGGCTTTTCCAAGTCGATTCTCAACGGCAAGGCGCCAGTGATGCGTTGTCGGGCCGGCGGGGCGGCGCAGGTGAATGCCGTCAGTCTGGAGACGGCGCAGGCGTTTGCCGAGATGTCCGGGATGGGGGCGGTTTTGACGACGGCGGCGACGGACGACCTGACGGTGGATCTGAGCGGCGGCGCCACGGTCTATTTCCTGAACGATCCGTCCATCCACGTCCTCTATCTGAAGAACGCTTCGCTGATCCCTTACGATCGGAAATAGCCCACGCACTTGGTCTTCCAGACGGGGCGGCCAGGAATTTTTTTTCGGACAGGTTTGCCGAAAAACCAATTCCTGCTCCGCCTTGCCGCTGGCCCCCGCGCTCATCCGGCAAGGTCTTCCAGACGGGCGGCCAGGAATGATGAAAAAAGCCCCGAAAAGGGGCTTTTTAAGGGATTAACAAAAATGTTATGCTCTTTAACATCTTTGTTTTATTTACTGATTTCTATTTATTTGATTCTTTTTCGATGTAGGAGGCCAAAGTTTGGAGCGCGACGGTCGCAAAACGGCGGATATTGCCTGTCCGGCCCAGGTCGCAGTGGTATTTTCGGGTGACGGTGCCCTCCGGTCCGGCCACGCCGATCCATACGGTGCCTTCCGGATTGCCCCATTCGTCGCTGCCTTCGGAGAGGCCGGTGGTGGTGACGGCGTAGTCCGTATTCATCAAGTGCCGGACTCCTTCGGCCATGGCGGCGGCGACCTCGCTGCTCACGAGTCCGTGCTCGCGGATGGTGCGGGTCGGGACGCCGAGGACCTGTTCTTTGATCCGGGTGGCGTAGGAGGTGACGGAGCCGGCGTACCAGGCGGAGGAGCCGGATACTGTGGTCAGCAGGTGGGAAATCTGACCGCCGGTGCAGGATTCGGCGGCGCTAAGCGTCCGGCTGTTTTTCGTCAGCAGGCGCGCTATCCGTTTTTGGATGGGTTCGCTCATTTTTTGCAAATTTTTTGAGGAGGTATTTCTGGATACTGCTAACGAAGCGGGGGCCCTGGCGGACGAGGCCGTTGCGTACTTCGACCAGCGAGGCGCCGGCCAGGAGGGCTTCTTCGGCCTGTTCGGGCGATTCGATGTGCGTGTTGGCGATGATCGGCAGGCGTCCGCGCGAATAGGAGGCGATATGGCGGACTTGTTCGATGCTCCTGGCCTCGATCCCGTCGATGCCGTTCATGAGGCTGAAATCGAGTAAATCTTCGATTTCCGAGGGCGGAATCGTCTTGGGCAGCTTGACGATGATGGGTTTGTAGGCTTCTTCGGCCAGACGGGCGTCCAGCAGGGGATCCAGGACGTCCGTGGAGGGGTTGGACGTGATGTCGATGACGAAAAAGTCGCAGAAGTCGTAGGCCAGGGTGAAGGCCGTGAGGAAGTCGTCGTTGATGCAGGCGGCCAGGATGTCGTTCTGCGGGTCTTCCTGGATCCGCCGGACGGCCCGCCGGATGCCGTCGGCATTCATGGGGCCTATCTCTACGAAGCTGAATCCCAGGTTGTTGAGATCGTTGTACAGCTCTCCGTACAGGTCCAGTCCGGCGCCCAGGCCTACGGGGTTGTAGAAATCGAGGCCGAAGACTTCCCGCTGCAGGCCGACGGGGCGGTTGTTGTGGATCCAGCGGCTGAAGAGGCGTCCGCCCGGTATCTTCTCGATGAGCTCGAAGTACCGGAGGGCCCATTTGGAGGCCTTTTCTATGTCTGCCTGGCCGACAAACGGCTTGACGGCGATGTCATATAATCCCATATCTCCACAAATATACGGATTATTTCGGATTTCCATTCAGTCCCCGGAAGCCAGGGGCCCCACGAAACTACGCGCTTCGCGCTATCCCTCCCACGCCTTCGGCGCGGGCCCCTCCCGTTCACGGAGCCACGGGCGGCTACGGTTTCGTGGGGCCCCTGGCTTCCGGGGGAACCTATTCTGAAACTATTCAGGGAGTTCCTGATAGGAGCCGTCGGAGTAAAAAACAATAATTTTTGAAATAGTGCGCTGATTGATAGTGTTTTGAATACTTCTATCTATATCTTTGCTATAATTATTTCCGGCCGGAAGGGGAGTGTCGGGCGCGGCGGGCGGACGGTTTTGGGGCGTGTCGAAGAGGCTGGATTCAAGCGGATCCATCGGCTCTGCAGGGGCCTCAGAAGGCGATTTTGCCGTTTCATACATGCGGCCGCGGCCCGTCAGAAGCCACTCAAAATTCAGGTTGGGGTAGTGCCGGACCATACTCTCGAGAAAATCGAAGCCCGGCTTGTTTCTGCCGGCCAGAATATGGGAAACGCTGGCGCGGGCGACGCCGAGGGTCTCCGCGAACTGCGCCTGGCTGATGTTCTCGGCGGCAAGAAACTGCTGCAGTCGTCTGTTCATTTTTCGAAACGATTTGTTTACAAAAGTAAAAAGAAGTTTTCGGATTTTCAACAGTTACAAATGGCAATTGTTGATAAGATGTGAATAGCATCGCAGGATGAATGCTGGATTAAAAAATTCGATAATAATATGTTTATCGCTGATAATGAATGAAATAGTTGTTGAACAAATATATTTTTCAACCTGCAGGAACGCAAAATCCCGGCTTTTTGCCGATTTTCAACATCATTGTTTACTTTAGGAGATTTTTGTAAAACATTGAGTTTGAACATATCTATCTCGAATTTTACAAGTGATTAGTTTTCCTTATCCCGCTTATTGACCTCCTCCAGAAATGGTTGATGGTCAAGATGTAAACTTTACTGTTGTTAACGCGAAATTTACAAAAGTTAACAAAAGAGAGGCTTGCTACCCCCGGTAAAAAGCCGTATCTTTGCACCATGATTCCTGAACTGCATATTGAGGATTATTCGTATCCTCTGCCCGAAGAGCGGATCGCCAAATATCCGCTTCCGGAGCGTGATGCCTCCAAATTGCTCGTTTACCGCGACGGCAACGTCCACGAGCGCAAATTCCGCGCTCTAGCGGAGGAATTGCCGGCGGACAGTCTGATGGTATTCAATGATACTAAGGTAGTTCCGGCCCGTTTGTTCTTTCAGCGTGCCACTGGGGCGCATATCGAGATTTTCTGTCTGGATCCGGACGAACCGGCCGAATACAATACCAATTTTGCCTCGACGGAGCGCTGCCGCTGGAAATGTGTGATCGGCAATGCCAAGCGCCTGAAAATCGGTGAAATCTTGACCCTGGACGTGGATTCGGGCGACTGGAACGACATCGAGCCGAGGGCGCGTCTCGTCAGCCGGGACGGCCAGACGGGCGTGGTGGAATTCAGCTGGCGGGGCGGTGTCCCGTTCTCCGCCGTGCTGGAGCGCTTCGGGCAGGTGCCCATCCCTCCGTATCTCAACCGCGGCACGGAAAGCATCGACCTCGAACGCTACCAGACGCTCTATGCGCACATCCGCGGCTCCGTGGCCGCGCCGACGGCCGGACTGCATTTCACGCAGCGCGTGCTGGATGACATCGCCGCCCGCGGAATCCGCACGGAAAATGTCTGCCTGCATGTCGGTGCGGGGACGTTCCTGCCCGTCAAGAGTTCGCTCGTGTCCGAGCATCCGATGCACCGCGAACCGTTCGTGGTGAGCCGGGCGCTGCTCTGCGAGTTGCGGGACACGCGGCGGCCGGTGGTGGCGGTCGGCACGACCTCGGTCCGGACGCTGGAGTCGCTCTACTATGTGGGAATCAGCTGCCTGGAGCAGGGTTGTCCCGCGGATGTGGGGCAGTGGATCCCGTATGAAAGGGAATTCACGCCCACGCGGGAAGAGGCGCTGGATTCGATTGTACGCTACCTGGACGCGCACCAACTTACTGAGTTGAAGGTCGGTACGCGCATCATCATCGTGCCGGGATTCCGTTTCCGGATCGTGGATGCGATGGTGACCAATTTCCACCAGCCGCAGAGCACGCTGCTGCTCCTGATATCGGCCTTCGTGGGGGGAGACTGGCATACCATTTACGATTATGCCCTCGCGCATGACTTCCGTTTTTTGAGTTATGGCGATTCTTCTTTGCTTTTCCGCCGCTGATTTCGTAAATTTGGCTCCGAAATGAACGAAACTGATTACGGCGATATCCGCCCTTACACGGACGAAGAGACCGTCGAAGCGCTGGCGCGCGTGTCCCGGCATCCCATGCTGCCGGTGATTTCCAAGTACCTGTTCCCGGACCTGCCGGCTTCCACCATGAGCCACATGCTGCGCGGGATAGGGGGGATTGACCAGTTCCAGAACGATGTCATGGTCGGAGTGATCGATGCTGTCCTGGCCCGGACGTCGCAGGGATTCACCTGCTCCGGCGCCGAAAACCTCAAGCGGGTGGACGGCAAGTTCCTGGCCATCTCCAACCACCGCGACATCGTGATGGACCCGGCCCTGATTCAGTACGAGATGCAGCGGGAAGGGCTTCCTTATACCGAGATCTGTGTCGGTTCCAACCTGATTACCAGCCAGTTGCTGGAGGACTTGATGCGTTCCAACCGCATGATCAAGGTCATCCGGGGGATCAAGGCACGCGAGCTGTATCTGAGTTCGCAGCGCCTGTCTCAGTACATCCGGGACCGGATCACCTCGGGCGGGGCGTCCATCTGGGTGGCCCAGCGCGAAGGGCGCACCAAGAACGGCCTGGACACGACCGAGCAGGGGCTGCTGAAGATGTTCGACATGAGCGGGACGCACTCGTTCGAAGAGAATTTCCGGGAACTGCACATCGTCCCGATGAGCATTTCCTACGAATATGAGTCCTGTGATTCGCGCAAGGCCCGCGAGGTGCTGCTCCGGCGCGAAGGGCCCTACGTGAAGAAGTCCAACGAAGACCTGCACAGCATCCTGACCGGCATCCGCCAGCAGAAAGGCCATATCCACCTGGAGATCGGGGCGCCGCTGACGCCGGAAGAGATCGCCGCCGCATCCAAATGCGAGAAGAACGACCGCTACCAGGCCATCCGCCATACGCTCGACCAGCGCATCATCGCCGGGTACCGGCTCTGGAAGACCAATTACATGGCGCATGACCTGCTCTATGGCAAGCAGGAATTCGCGGACGCCGGGAAGTACGACGCTGCGGACCTGGCGGATTTCTGCAAATACATCGACCATAAGCTGGGCAAACTCGAACGCCGCCTGGACCAGGCGGAACTTCGCAAGATCTTCCTGGGGATTTATGCCGGTCCGATCGACGCCAAGCGCGCCCTGTGACGGGATTCCCCTTTTGTTACACAATTTATATTATGTTAAGTTAGACGTGCTGAAACCGAACACCCTCCTCTTTTTGATGCTCTGGTCCGCCAGCGCGCTGACCCTTTCCGGCCAGGACGGCAAGAAAGCCGCTTCGCCCGCCGTGGTGCATCCGGCCTTCGGCACCAGCTGGACCGGCGACGGGATCAAGGTCACGTTCCTGACCCGCAAGCAGCAGTTCTCGCTCGCCGAGACCGCCACGCTGGACCGTGACATCCATTCGCCCAAATCGGTCAACATCCATCCTTCGGGCCGGAAATACTACGTCAATTCGCTGGAAGGAGCCAAGACCGTGGTCTATGATTTCGCGACGAACGGGAAGACCAAGGTCATCAAGCACAGCTTCAGCGATGCTGAAAAAGGCCTCTGGGCGCCTTCCAGCGGGCTTTTTACCTTCGGACACAGCTATTCCAGCCCCGACACCTTCACGGGCAAGCCGGTCGAAAGCACCTTCTCGCACGGCGGCCGTTACCTCTGGGTGCCTTATTACAGAAGGAGTTACGATATCAATGCGCAGGAGCCGTCCGCCATGGCCGTGATCGACACGGAGACGGATGAGATCATCCGCATGTTCGAGACCGGCCCCCTGCCCAAGATGGTGGCTACCTCCCCAGACGGGACCCGCCTGGCCGTGACCCACTGGGGCAACAACACGGTCGGCCTGATGGATATCTCCAGCGACCAACCCGCTGACTGGCACTACATTGCGAGCCTGGTCGTGGATTATCAGCTGAAGCTGATTCTCAGCCTCACCGTGCCGGTCGACCGCGATGTCAACAGCGGCTACTGCCTGAGAGGTACGGTCTTCACCCCCGACAACCACTACCTGCTGGTCGGGTGCATGGGCGGCGGTGGCGGCATTGCAGTCATCGACCTGACCACCAACCGCTATCTCGGCCGCGCCATGGGCGTGATGCCCAACCTGCGCCACCTGATCATCAAGAACGGCTTCCTCTACGGAAGCATCAACAAGACGGGACATATCCAGCGCATCGAGCTGCAGGATTTCCTGGATCAGGTCAGCGTGCTGGACGGCGATAAGAAGAAGACCGTGACGGTCAGCAATTGGGTGAACTGCAAGATTCCTGCGGGCGCGAGAACCATCGAGGCCTCCCCCGACGGGCATTTTCTCTTCGCCGCCTGCAACTTCAGCAGCTGCCTGGCCGTCGTCGATGCCCGGGAGATGACGCTTCTCGGCACGATTCCTGCAGACTCCTTCCCCGTCGGTCTGGACATTTCCCGGGACGGGAGGTATGTCTTCACCACTTCGCAGGCCCGCAACATTGCCGGTAACTGCGTTGACATTTTCCAAGTTGAGTATTCGTATGCACAGATTATACGCAACCCTGTTGACTGGCTTCCTCCTATGCCTGGCATCTTCGGCTCCGGCGCACGGGCAGTCAGCGAATGGGTCCTCAGTCCCCGCTGACAGCGTGAGCGTCAGCGCCTCCGAAGTGGCGGACCGCATCATCGATGAGGCCCGCAAGTGGATGGGCACACCCTACCGGCGCGGAGGCAACGGACCCAAGGTGTTCGACTGCACCGGCTTTACCAAGTTCATCTACGGCAAGTTCGGCTACGAACTGGGCCGTACGGTGCCTGCGCAGGCCGGAGACGGCCGCGAGCTGATCGGCAAGCTGTCGGACCTGCAGAAAGGCGACCTGCTGATCTTTGCGGCACGGGCCAACAAGCGCCGTATGGGCCACGCCGGCATCTTCATCGGGCTGGACAGCACGGGCACCAATTTCCAGTTCATCCACGCCGCCGTGCATGGCGGCATCCAGGTCAATAACCTGAAAGAGACCTACTACCGGGACCGCTTCCTGGGCGCGCGCCGGCTCCTCCCGGATTTCGTCCCCGAACCGGACGTGGATTCCCTGGCCCTGGCGGCGCTGGAGCAGCGTACGGAGAGCAGCGTCGTGCCCGCCCGGGATACCCTGCTCCTCTCCCCTGCCGACCGCCGCATCATCCTCTTCGCGGACGGGACCTGGGCCGTGGTGGATTCGCTGGGCGGGCTGTCCGTCCCCTCTTCCAAAGAACGCCTGGTGCTTGCGGAGGGCGGCGCCTGGCATGCCGTGACGCCTTCGACGGTCCGGATTCCGGACCTGAGGGACCTGTCCGAGCTCCCGAAGACCTCCTCCGCTCCGTCCGGCACGAAGATGGCTCCCGCCCCGCCGGCTGACGGTTCCGCGGTCTATCACACGATCGTCTCCGGAGATACGCTCTATGCCCTGGCCCGCCGTTACGGGACCACGGTGAGTGCCATCTGCCAACTCAACGGGATCACGGTCAAGACGACCCTGCGTCCCGGCAAAAAACTCCGGATGCGATGAAAAGGTACGCCTTGTTCCTGGCTTTACTGTTGTCCCTGCTGGCCGGCTCCCGCCTGCGGGCCGACAACCTGTATGCCTACCGGGATTCGGTCAAGAACGGCTACAATTTCCTGCTGTACGTCCCGGACGAGTACTATACCTCGGAGACGCCCCTGCCGCTGATTCTCAACCTGCACGGCAAGAGCTTGGCAGGCAACGACTTGAATACGATCACCCGCTACGGCTGCATCGACGCGCTGCGCCGCGGGCTCAAGATTCCGGCGGTGGTCCTCTGTCCCCAGTGCCATACGCCGGGCGGCTGGGACGCCGAGCGGCTGATGCGTGTCGTGGAATGGGTCCGTTTCCGCTTCCGCTACGATCCCGACCGGCTTTACTGCTTCGGAATCAGCATGGGCGGCTGGGGCACGTTCAAATTCGCTGCCGCCTATCCGGACAAGGTGGCGGCCGCCATCGCGATGTGCGGCGGCTATACGGGCGATGTGGCTTCCCTGGCGGGGCTTCCGCTCTGGATCATCCACGGCACCAGCGACACCGTCACCAACATCTCCTATTCCTCGTCCATCGTGGAGAAAATGGCCAAAAACGGCCAGACCGGCCACCTGGTGTTCACCTGGCTGACCGGCTGCGACCATTCGATCCTGGCCAGGATTTTCCTGCTGCAGCAGGCCTACGACTGGCTTTTCTCGCATAACCTCAAGGATGCCAACCGGCCGGTGAACCGGGACATCAAGCTCGATCCCAAGGACTTGAGGGCCGCCTACATGCGTATTACGCCGGGTCAGGCGCAGCGCCTCCCCATCAAGAAGCCGTCCAACTGACGGACTTGATCGGCGAATCTCCTTACCGTATCGAATAACTGACGCCGCCCCGGACCCAGCACCCCGGCTGCGGGATGTTGCCGTGGTCGAAGTAGGTCACGTTCAGCAGATTGTTGCCTTCCAGAAAGACCCGCCAACGGGCATTCTCCCAGGTCAGGCGTGCATCCAGCAGCGAATAGGGTGAGTAGGCGCGCTGTCCCAGACTCTTCCCTGCCTCGAATGCTTCATAATTCCCCACCCGGTCCTGCCAGCGGTAAGACAGGTGCAGGGATAATTGCGGAAGTATCTGGAAATCTGCTTGAACAACAACTTTGTTACGAAGATATTCCAGGGCATAGGCCGACTGCAGGTTCGCCGCCAGGGCCTTGTCCTGATGGATATGGGAATAGCCGACGTCGAAGCTGCGCAGGAAGAAGTCCGGCCGGCCCAACAGCGTGCCGGGCGCGAGGCGCAGCGACAGTTCTTCTCCCAGGGTGAGGACCTGCGTGTGGTTGACCGAGACCCAGACGGCCTCCTCCCCTGCCGACAGGTCCTTGATCCAGTCGATCATGTCCGTTCCCCGGTGGTGATAGACGGAGGCGACGGCGCTGATGCCGGGCCGCAGATACTTGATGCCCAGTTCGTAGGCCTGCATCCGTTCGGGCCGCAGGTGTTTGTCGGCGGCATGTCCGCCGACGGAATAGTAGAGTTCCGTGAAGGTGGGCATCCGGAGGGACGAATTGGCGGAGGCATAGATCTTCCAGTTGGCGCCCAGGCGCAGGCTCAGGTCGGCGCCCGGATAGAGCTGGAAGGGCATGTCGGACCAGGTGTTGCGGACGAGCGCGATGCCGGCCGAGGCCGTGAAGCGCTGCAGGACCACGTTGTGCTCCAGGAAGAAGCTGATGTTGGTCCGGCCCAGCCCGCGGGTGTATTGCCGCTCCGTGCCGGGGATGGGAACGGCCCGCTCCAGCGGTTCGCCGAGCGCGGTGCTGACGATATGCTCGCGCCGCAGCTCCGTGCCGAAGGCCGTCTTGCCCAGGGCCCAGTCCGTCCAGGCATTCAGATTCACGCCGAATACGTTGGTGCTGTGATAGTTGAACGGAACGGCCGATTCGTCCCCGCGGAAGAGTTCGAAGCGGTCTTTCGAGAGGTTCCAGTAGAGGGAAGGCCGGAAATGCAACCGCCCTTTCGTCTCCGCCTGCACGGCGGCGAAGGTCTTGAGCCCGTGCTCGAACTGGTCGTCATAACGCGCACTGTAGAAGGTATTGGCGCCGTAGTCCTTGCCGCTCAGGCCGAGGTGCCAGCTGACGAGCGCCCGGGCGTCTTCGTAACGGCCCTGGTAGAAGCTCTTGACCGTGCGGTAGTCGGCGTTCAATGAGCCGGCGGCGTTGCGGCTGTAGCCGTCGGAACGGCCGTAGGAGGCGGAAAGCTGATGCGACCAGCGGCGGGAAGCGAGGTGGGCGCGGACGCCTCCGCCGAAGGTCCCCCAGGCGCCTGCTTCCAGGCGGACGTCGGCCCCGGTCCGGGGTTCGGTGCGCGTGACGATATTGATGGCGCCCACGAGCGAAGAAGTGCCATAGACGCGCCCCGCCGGCCCTTCCAGGATCTCGATCCGCTCCACATCCGCCAGATCGACGGGCAGGTCCATGGCCAGGTGCCCGGTCTGCGGGTCGCTGATGTTGATCCCGTTGAGCAGGACGGCGATCTGGTCGAAGGTGCCGCCGCGGATGCCGATGTCAGTCTGGATGCCCATGGCGCCGCGCTGGCGGACATCCACGCCGACGGCGTATTTGAGCAGGTCATTGACGGTCTGGACGGGCGCCGAGCGGATCTGCAGGGTGTCCAGCACCGTCACCATCCGGGCGGACTGGTGACGGGTCAGGGGCACGCGCGTGCCGTTGACGGTCACTTCTTCGAGGGATTCCTGCGCGTTGAGCGCAGTACAGGCCAGCATCAGGGTGGCCAGGGGCAGGACGATCTTTCTCACGGTCTCAACATTTGCGGCCGCAAAGATAGCATAAAAAACAGGCCGCCGTGCTTGCGGCAGCCTGTTTGTTGTAAAATGGATGCTTCCTGTCACTCCGTCGCGAGCGGCAGGCGCGCCGCTTTGCGGAAGGCGGGCGAACTCACGGTCAGCGTGACCGGACCGGGCCGGTCCCCGCTGCGCAGGATGACCAGTGCCGTGCCCTGGAAGAGCCGCACGTGCGCATCGGTGTGCACTTCCCCGGAATACAGGCTGCCCGAGGAGACGCCGGCGAGACAGGCATTTCCGTCCACTTCGAAGTTCAGCTCCTCGCTGGCCGTCCAGACGCGCCGTCCGCGGCTGTCCACGGCCGTCACCCGGACGAACTGCAGGTCCCTGCCGTCCGCCTTCCAATGCGGCGTGGCCGGCTCGAGGCGCAGCGAGACGGGTTTCCCGACGGTCTCCAGGCGGTGGCGTGCCACCACCTTGCCGTCTTTGCGGGCCACGGCCTCGATGCTGCCGCTCCGGTAGGCGACGTTCTCCCACTTGATGCGGTTGCGCTGTGCCGGGTCGGAGATGTCGTTCTTCTTGACACCCAGGCTCTTGCCGCCCACGAAGAGTTCCACTTCGTCTCCGTTGGTGTAGGTCCAGAGCGAGACGGTCTCGCCCTGGGTGCGGTTCCAGTTCTCGCTCATGTAGGAGGTGCCGACCGTCATCCCGTTCCACTCATAGTTCTGGGTCGGGGTCTCGATGATGCCGATATGCACGACGGGCTCCTCCGAGAACATGCTCCGGATCAGCCAGGCGATGGGCTTGGGCTCGAAGGAGATGTCGAATTCGCCGTTGGCAAAGCCCTTGGCCGGCCAGCCGGCCGATTCGCCCAGGTAGTCGATGGCGCCCCAGTATGCCAGGCCGATGACCTTGTCCAGGTCCATGGCGAACCAGTTGGCCGGCAGGCCGGTCGTGTTGGCCTCGCTCTGGTAGAACATCATCCACGGGAACTTCGCCCCGTCGCCGGGGAAATACATGTAGCGGTAGTTGTAGGAGGCCACATCCGTGGCCAGGGCGAGGTCGCAGGGCAGCGAGTCCGTCTCCCAGTTGCGGTAGCGCGGATGCATGGCCACGGTGGTCGGACGGGTCTGGTCGTATTTCTTCAGCAGGGTGCGCTGCAGCTGGTAGGCCGTCACGCCGAAATCGCCGTACGGCTCCGGATTCTGCTGCAGCTCGTTGCCGAAGCTCCACATCACCACGCACGGGTGGTTGCGGTCCCGCTTGACCCACTCCTCGACATTCTCCTGCCAGAGGGCCTTCCAGTCCCGCCGTCCGCCGGCGTACTGCATGTTCCACTTGTCGTAGAGCTCATCGACCACCAGGATGCCCATGCGGTCGCACAGGCGCAGGAAGGACTCGGAATACGGGTTGTGCGAAGTGCGGATGTGATTGAATCCGAATGATTTGAACATCTTCAGCAGATATTCCTCCCCACGCGGGAAGGCGGCGGCGCCGAGCGGGCCGAGGGTGTGGTGGTTGGCGGCTCCCTTCAGGAGCACCTTCTCGCCGTTGAGCTTGAGTCCGAAGGTGGGACCGAACTCGATCGTGCGGATGCCGAACGGCTCGCTCACCCGGTCGCAGACCTTCCCGTCCGCGTCATAGAGCGTGACTTCGACTGTGTAGAGATACGGGTCCTCACAGCTCCAAAGACGGGGCGACGGCACGCGCAGCGGCTCCAGGTCGTAGTCGCTGGCAGGCAGCCATTTCTTGTATTTCGTCTCGGTCGTCTGCTCCGTCACGGTCTTGCCTTCGGCGTCCAGCAGGCGGACCCCGAAGCGGACGGTCTCCATCTCTTTCTCGCGCAGGAAAATGCCCGCCTGGATGTCGATGACGGCCTGGCCCTGAGAGAGCTCGGCGGTGCGGATGTAGAGCGGGTGGCGGCGGAAATAGCCGTTGGCGGGCGTGACGACCAGGTTGACGTCGCGGTAGAGCCCGCCGCCGGTGTACCAGCGGCTGTTGAAGGGACCCATCGTGTCGGCCCGGACCATCAGTTCGTTGGGCTCGCCGTATTTTACCTTGTCCGTGATGTCCAGGTCGAAACCGAGGTAGCCGTAGTCCGTGCCGCCGATGCGCTCGCCGTTGAGATAAACGTCTCCGACCAGCATAATCCCCTGGAAATCAAGCAGGATGCGCTGGCCTTTGAGCTCGGTTGGAACCTCCAGGGTTTTCTTGTACCAGCCGGCGCCGAGCTCCTTGAACGCACGGGCGGACAGGGTGCTGCGGAAGTTGGCCGCCAGGTCGGTGGAGTTGCCCTTCTCGTCGGCGCTTGGCGCGATCCAGGGCTGGGAGATCTGGAAGTCGTGGGGCAGATCGACGGCCTGCCAGCCGCTGTGTTCTTCCCCGTAGTGGAACTGCCAGCCGCGATTGAGGCTGACGGTGTCGCGGACGATGCCGCCGGGCTGCGCCGCGGCGGTGGCCACAAAGCAGCAGGACGCTGCCAGCAGGAAGGTGAGGATCTTTTTCATATACTAACGGTAGATTTTGGGGGTGTTTCCTATTCTTTGTCTTCCTTCTGTGCCGGGTCGGTCTCCGGGTCCAGGAAGCCGTCGAAGTCGATGGCTTCCCGGTTGCGGGAGCGCACGTTCAGGGTCGTCTTCCCGTTGCCGAACACGTCCAGCTGGTAGATCAGCTCGTCTTCGCCGCTGCTGGTCAGGAAGAGGATCCTGCGCCGGTCGCCCCGGACGGCCGTTTCCCGGTACTCCAGGATCTTCCCTTCGAAATTGAGTGCCTTCCCGCCCCCGTACGGGACCTGGTAGGCCACGCCGAAATACGGGAGGTGGGAGATGACTTTGTCCTCGTTGACGGTCAGCGAATAAGGTGAGGTCAGGGCGCGGGAAGCGCCCCGGAGTGGACGCATGTAATTGATTTCCACTTTGTAGCGGCGGCTGTCCAGGCGTTCCTGCACCTGCGCTTCCATGCGGGCCCGCTCTTCCGGGCTCTGCCGGAGCGACCCGCAGGCCGCCAGCACACAGACGGCGGAAAGAAGGATCAGGATCTTCTTCATGGCAGATTGGGTATTGGTTCTCTACAAAAATACAAATAATTCTGATTGAATCCGTATCTTTGTCCTGTCATGTCCATTTTCGCAAAACGCACCGATCCCGCCGCCCGCTGGCGGATCGACAGCCCCGAGGCCCTGTACCGGGCCGTCCGGGAATGCGGCATCATTCCCTTCTTCGAGGGGCCCGTTCCGGGCTTCTCCGTCGAGGAGATGACGCCCCCGGAGCACTGGTTCGACGGAGAGACGATGGGGCCCTGGGACTGGAAGATCTTCGCGGTGCAGCAGGGCGACGTCGCCTACGGCAAGTTCCTGTTGGGCGGAAAGGCCGCCTTCGCCTCAGCGGAATGCTACCGGGACCTGCTGAACTGGCGCCGTTCCCTGCCCAAGTGCGCCCTGCGTGAGAGCGACCGTGCGGCCTATGAGGTCATCTGCGAGGCCGGAAGCCATACGAGCCGCGAACTGCGCAAAATCTGCGGGCTCAAGAAGGCGCAGATGGATGCCGTGGTGACGCGCCTGCAATACCAGACCCGCCTGGTGACCGGTGACTTCGAACGCGTCTATAAGGGCGAGTTCCTCGAATACCAGGGCTGGCAGCTCGCCTCCTTCTGCCGTCCCGAAGACCTTTTCGAATACGACCTGGACGCCCCCTTCCGCACTCCGGAGGCATCCTACGCGCGCCTCGCCGCCCGCATCCGCTCCACCGTCCCCGCCGCCCCCGACGCGGACATCCGGAAACTGCTGGGGTAGGTCACTCCCCTGACCGCCGGCCTGTCCCTCTCTCTCCTCCTCTGCTGAAATTCTCGTGACATGTAACGTGTTGACAATCTGATGATTATCCTGAAAAGGGGTACCCGAAATCAGGACCCCTTTTCGGGATTTTTGCATGACTATCAGTCATTTACATGTCACGCAGGAATGGCGCCGGCTTCATTACTCCATGGGCAAGGATAATGTCTTTTGTCTGAATATCTAAATACCGACTCACTTATCTTCTGGACGAAATGGATGATCTTCCCGCCCGGGTGATCCCCAATAACGGCGGCATACCCACAATAAAGAAGCCACTCTGGGTAGAGCGGCTTCCGGGGCTAAGCCCCAAAGGCGGAACGTACGGGCAGCACCAGTTCACTGAACCGGTCAAAGCAACATCTTAACGCCGATAATGGCGCCAGTGAGCTCTCACAAATTCGGGTTTTCCGTTACGCACGCGCCAGTGGGCGCGTACGTGGACGGATTTGGCACTTGCGCCTTGCACAAATATGCCAACGAGGAACACTTTTACTGTAAACATTTTAAGGAATAATGAAATGAGGCTCCTGTGGGAAGAGTACAACGTTCGCCTAATAGAAAGAGGACGCCACGCCTTCGCAGGAATGGCGCCCTCCATAGTTTGTTTACAGTAAAAGCCTTGCGGCTTCATTATTCCGAAGGCAAAGATAGTTATTTCTGAGGAATATCCAAATCAAATTACTGAATGAGGAGCCCTGCTCGGGGATCCCCTTCTGGACGAAATGGATGAACATCCGTCTCGGGCGGGTTCAGAAAAACAGATAAAATGAATAATTATTATATTTGTAAGATTTTTACACCCACAAGCATGCCAAGACACAGCAAACTGGACATCATCCTGGAGAATCTCACCATCGAGTCCGTGGCGGCGGAGGGCAAGGCGATTGCCCATACGCCCGAGGGGCAGGTGGTCTTCGTGGGGTTCGCCGTGCCGGGCGATGTCGTCAACGTGCGCCTGGTCCGCAAGAAGAAGGCCTGGCTGGAGGGCGTGATCATCAAGATCGTGCAGCCCTCGCCGCAGCGCCTGGAGCCATTCTGCGAGCATTTCGCCGTGTGCGGCGGATGCCGCTGGCAGCCGCTCCCCTACGAGATCCAGCTCGCCGC
>CAMHIP010000039.1 GCA_946185205.1 uncultured Bacteroidales bacterium
CCGCGCAACGAGGTCAACGTCAAGCCGCAGATCAACGGCATCATCGCCGAACTCTTCAAGGAGGCCGGCCAGCAGGTCAAGGAGGGCGAGGTCATCGCCAAGCTCCGCGTGATCCCGGACATGAACTCCTTGAGCAGCGCCCAGTCCCGCGTGCGCCTGTCCGAGATCAACCTCAAGCAGGCCAAGACCAACTACGAGCGCGAGAAGGCCCTCTATGACAAGAAACTCGTCAGCGACGAGGAATATGACCAGGTCCTGCAGGCCTACAACCAGGCCGTCGAGGAGAAAGCGGCGGCCCAGGAGTCCCTGGAGGTCATCCGGGACGGCGTGTCTTCGCGCAATACCACCGGCAGCTCCACCCTGGTCCGCTCCACGATCACGGGCCTCATCCTCGACATTCCCGTCAAGGTGGGCAATTCGGTGATCCAGGCCAACACCATGAACGACGGCACCACGGTGGCCACGGTCGCCAACATGTCCGACCTGATCTTCGACGGCAACATCGACGAGACGGAAGTGGGCGCGCTCGTGGAAGGGACCCCGATGCGCATCAGCATCGGCGCCCTGCCGGACTACAGCTCCGAGGCGGCGCTGGAGTACATTTCGCCGAAGGCGGTCGAGAACAACGGCGCCAACCAGTTTGAGATCAAGGCGGCCCTGAAGGTGACGGGCGGGCATATGATCCGCTCCGGCTACAGCGCCAATGCGGAGATCGTGCTGGAGACGGCGAGCCAGGTGCTGTCCGTCCCGGAGAGCGCGCTGGACTTCGACGGCGACAATACCTATGTCTGGCGGAAGAACGCAGCCGGCGGCTATGACCGCGTGCAGGTCGTGACCGGGCTGAGCGACGGCGTCGATATCGAGATCAAGAGCGGCCTGCAGGCAGGCGATGTCCTGCGCGGACCGCGGATCATCAACACGGAGGAGGAATAGCCATGAGACGGATTTTCCTGTTTGCGGCGTTGCTGCTGGGCAGCCTGGCCGCCCGGGCGCAGCAGGGCCCCTGGACCCTGGCGGACTGCATCCAATATGCGCTGGACCACAACCTTACGGTGCAGCAGAGCGCCCTGTCCGTGGAGCAGCGGGAGGTCGAACTGAACTCGGCCCAGGCGCGCCGCCTGCCGTCCCTGAGCGCCTCCGCGTCGGAGAACCTTTCCTTCGGCCGCGGCCTCACGGCGGACAATACCTACTCCAATTCGAATACGACCTCGACCTCCTTCAGCCTCGGCGGAGAAATCCCTGTCTTCCAGGGATTTGACATCACCAACGGGATCAAGCTCAGCAAGCTGAACCTCGCCGCCGCGACGGCCGACCTGGAGAAGGCCCGGGATGATATCCGGGTGGCCGTGGCCCAGGCCTACGTGCAGATCCTCTACAACCAGGAACTGTTGCGGGTGGCCCGGGAGCAGACCTCCCACGACGCCGAACTGCTGGAGCAGATCCGCGAGCGGCTGAGCGCCGGCAAGGTGAGCGCCGCCGAGGTGTCCGCGCAGCAGGCTACGCTGGCGCAGAGCCGCCAGAGCGAGATCCAGGCCGAAGGCAATCTGCAGGTCTCGCTGCTGGATCTCACCCAGCTGCTGGAACTTCCTTCGCCGGAGGGCTTCTCCGTCGTTGCGCCGGAAACGGGCGATCTCTCGACCGTCCTGCTGATGCGCCCGGAGGCCATCTATGAAGAGGCCGTGGCGGTCAAGCCCGCCGTCGAGGCCGCCCGGCTCAACGTCGATTATGCGGAGCTGAACATCGCCCGCGCCAAGGGGGCCCGCCTGCCTTCCCTTTCGCTCAACGGCGGCCTGGGGACCAACTACTACACCAACTCCAAGTTCGCTTCGGCCCCGTTCGGCGAGCAGATGAAGAACAATTTCAGCCAGTACCTCGGCCTGTCCATGAGCATTCCGATCTTCCAGCGTTTCTCCATCCGCAACAACATCCGCACGGCCCAGCTCCAGCACCAGGGGCAGCAGCTCCAGCTGGAGAGCGTCAAGAAGGCCCTCTACAAAGAGATCCAGCAGGCCTACTACAACGCCGTCTCGGCGCAGGCCCGCTATGCCGGCAGCCGGGAGTCCGCCGCCAGCGCCCGGCAGCATTACGAGCTCACGGAGGAGAAATACAAGGTGGGCAAGGCCGGCGTGGCCGACTACAACGATGCCCGTAACAGCTGGCTGCGGGCCGAGTCCGAGCACATCCAGGCCCGTTTCCAGTGCCTCTATCAGACACGCCTGCTGGACTTTTACCGGGGCAAGACCCTGGATTTTTGACGGTTTTATTGCGTTTTTGTCGCGCAGCGATTAAATTTGCAGTATGAAAAAAATGTTTTTGACCCTTGCGGTGCTTGCCGTCAGTGCTTCCGCCGCTTTCGCCCAGGACCGGGAGATTGACCTGGACCAGCTGGACGACCTCAACAAGATTGAACTGTCGAAGGACAACGCCCGCGTGGAGACCAAGTTGGGCCTCGCCTTCCCGATGTACTTCGGAACCTCCGTCCTGTCGAATATCAACTACAAGAACGAATGGGCCGCGGCCGAGAGCGCCTATCCGGATTTCCTGGACATGCGTACCGCCAAGAATTTCGTTTACGGTCTGCAGCTGGCCTCCCTGAACATCCGCTACAATGCCCTGGAGGTCTCCGCGGGCCTGCGCTGGACCTTTATGGACTTTACGTTCCAGGATCCTTCCAATACCTTCAGGGAGGTCGCCAAGGTCTGGGTTCCGGCACCCATCAAGCTGGAGAACGCGTCCTATGATTTCAACAAATCCAAGATCCACGCCAGCTATTTCGGCATTCCGCTCCGCGTCGGCATCAATGTCGGCAAGGCCAAGATCTATGCCGGCGGCAGCGTCGAGATCCTGACCAACGGCTACACGAAATACAAGCGTCCCAAGGACCGCCAGCAGGCCAAGGGCATCTTCAATCCCTTCCGGGCCACGGTGGAGGGAGGTTTCGCCTGGGGCGGCCTCGGCGTGTTCGTGATGTACGGGCTCACGCCTCTCTTCCCGGATTCCCTCAGCGACGCCCGCGCCATCACCTTCGGCCTCACGCTGGGCATCTAAGGGATGGCGTTCCGCGAGATCGAGCGCAAATTCCTGGTCGCCGGTGACTTCCGCAGCGAAGTCTCCGGCGCCAGTCATATCGTACAGGGGTTCCTGAGTTCCACTCCGGGCCGGACCGTGCGGGTCCGTATCCGGGACGACAAGGGGTACCTCACCGTGAAGGGCCCGGTCCGGGGCCTGACCCGCTTCGAGTGGGAAAAAGAAATCTCCGGTGCGGAGGCGGAACTGCTGCTGCACCTGTGTGAGCCGGGCGTCATCGACAAGACCCGCCACCTCGTCCCTGCGGCCGACGGGCACGTCTGGGAGGTGGACGAGTTCCACGGCGACAACGAGGGACTGATCGTCGCCGAGATCGAACTGGGCGCCGAGGACGAGCCTTTCGAGCGTCCCGCCTGGCTGGGCGCGGAGGTCACGGGCGACCGCCGCTATTACAATTCCTCCCTGACCCATTGCCCGTACAAGGACTGGGAGCATCCTTCCGCACAAAATAACACCGAAATATGAGCAAAACCGTACTTGTCTCCGGCGGGGCCGGATTCATCGGCAGCCACGTGACCGTGGAGCTGAGCCAGGCCGGCTATGACGTGATCATTGCCGACAATTTCTCCAATTGCGATGAGACCAACTACAAGGGGGTCTGCAAGATCCTGGGCAAGGAGCTTCCGATGATCCCGATGGACTTCTGCGACAAGGCGGCCGTCTATTCGCTCTTCGAGAAGAACCGGATCGACGCGGTCATCCATTTCGCCGCCTTCAAGGCGGTGGGCGAGTCCGTGGCCGAGCCGCTGAAGTACTACCGCAACAACCTCCTCTCGTTCCTCAACATCCTGGACGCCGCGAAGCACCAGGGCGGCTGCAATGTCCTGTTCTCCTCGTCCGCGACGGTCTATGGCGAGACGGACGCGCTGCCGGTCACGGAGCAGAGCCCCCGCCAGCCGGCCAAATCGCCGTACGGCAACACCAAGACCATGTGCGAAGACATCCTGCGCGACTGCGTGAAGGCCTACGACGGCATCCGCGGCATCGCCCTGCGCTATTTCAACCCCATCGGCGCCCATCCGTCCGCGCTGATCGGAGAGCTGCCGCGCGGCGTGCCCAACAACCTGGTGCCGTTCATCACGCAGACCGCCATCGGCAAGCGCGCGTGCCTCTCCGTCTTCGGCAACGACTATCCGACGCCGGATGGTACCTGCCAGCGGGACTTCATCGACATCGTGGATCTGGCCAAGGCCCACGTCTGCGCCGTCACGCGCATGCTGGACGGCAAGATGAAGGAGGAATACGAAATCTTCAACGTCGGTACGGGCCGTCCGGTGTCCGTGCTGGAGCTGATCAACACCTTCGAGCGCGTCAACGGCGTGAAGCTCAACTGGAAGTTCGCCCCGCGCCGTCCCGGCGACGTGACGGCCATCTGGGCCGATCCTTCCCTGGCCGGGCGGGAGCTCGGCTGGAAGGCGGAGCGTTCCCTGGACGACACCCTCAAGTCCGCCTGGGAGTGGGAAAAGCACCTGGCGGGCATGTAGCGCCATGTATATCGGACTGATCAGCGACACCCACGGCGTCTTCTCCGACGGCTTCCGGAAGTTTCTGGAGCCGGTGGATGTCATCTGGCATGCCGGCGACTTCGGCGGCGGGCTCTCCTTCGCCGACGAAATCGCCGCGTTCAAGCCGCTGGTCGGCGTGAGCGGCAACTGCGACGGGCAGGACATCCGCCGCGAGTATCCGCAGTTTCAGTATCTGGAGGTGCAGGGGCTGAAGGTCCTGATGACCCATATCGGGGGTTCCCCCGGACATTATGACCTGCGGGCCCATGCGCTGATCGACCAGTACAGGCCGGACGTCTTCATCTGCGGGCATTCCCACATCCTCAAGGTGATGCGGGACCAGAGATATGGTCTGCTCTATATCAATCCCGGTGCGGCCGGGATCCAGGGCTGGCACGTCGTCCGCACTGCCCTGCGCTTCAAGATCGAGGCCGGGGAGGTCAAGGAGATGGAAGTCTTCGAGCTGCCGCGGAGCTAGACAGGAAATACAGGTAAACGGCGGTCGCGGCGGTGAGGGCGGCGGTCTCCGTGCGCAGCCGGCTGGGGCCCAGCGATACCGGGATCCAGCCCCTTTCGCGCGCCAGCGCCGCTTCTTCGGGCGAGAAATCCCCTTCCGGGCCGATCAGGACCATGACGGGCCGCCCGGCTCCCGCCTGCAGCGCAGCCGTAACGGGCACGCGCTCCATATCGTCGAAGCAATAGCAGATGAGCCCCAGCGCATCGTCGGGGGCGGAAAGGATGAAATCGCGCACGCTGACCGGCTCGGCAATTTGCGGAATGGCCGCCTTGAGCGACTGCTTCGTGGCGGAGAGCGCGAGCCGGCGCAGGCGTTCCGTCTTGAGGACCTTGCGCTCCGAACGCTCGCCGATCACCGGGGCGATCGTGTCCACGCCGATCTCCGTGGCCTTCTCCACGAACCACTCGTAGCGGTCGATGTTCTTGGTCGGACAGACCGCCATCGTCAGGTGGTAGGGATGCGAACCGAAACCGGGCGTGCGCTCCAGGATGCGCGCTTCGGCGCCCTTGGCGTCAGCCAGTTCCAGCGCACAGCGATACAGCGTCCCGCGCCCGTCGATGACGGAAATCTCGTCTCCGGCGCGGTGCCGCAGCACCCGGACGCAATGGGCGGACTCTTCCGGATCCAGCCGGACCCGGGCGTCCCGGATATCGTCAGCGAAAAACAGCTCCATACGCTATTTGAAAAGGGCTTTGACCAGCGCCGGCACATCTGCCACCTTGATCACGCGGATGCCCTCCGGCTTGACCTCCACCTTGGCAAAGGAGGAGACGAAAAACTTCTTGAATCCCAGCCGGGCGGCTTCCTGCACGCGGCGGTCGATCTGGCCGACCGGACGGATTTCGCCGCTCAGGCCGATCTCCCCGGCGAAGCAGACGTCGGACGGGATGGCAAAATCAAAATTGGACGACAGGACGGCGCAGATGACGGCCAGGTCCACGGCGGGGTCGCTCACGCGCAGGCCGCCCGCCATGTTGAGGAAGACGTCCTTGGCGCTGAGGTGGAAACCGGCGCGCTTCTCCAGCACGGCCAGCAGCATGTTGAGGCGCCGCGTGTCGAAGCCGGTCGCAGAGCGTTGCGCCGTGCCATAGACGGCGCTGCTCACAAGCGCCTGGACCTCGAAGAGGAGCGGCCGCGTCCCGTCCAGCATGGCGGCGATCGCCGTGCCGCTGAGCCCCTGTTCGTGCATCGGGATCAGCATCTCGGAAGGGTTGGGCACTTCGCGCAGGCCGCTGCCGGTCATCTCGAAAACGGCCAGCTCGGCCGTGGAGCCGAAACGGTTCTTGATGCTCCGCAGGATGCGGTAGGAGCCGCGGTTTTCGCCCTCGAACTGCAGGACCACATCCACGATGTGCTCCAGAATCTTGGGGCCGGCGATGTAGCCGTCTTTGGTGATATGGCCGATCAGGATCACGGGCACGCCGCTCTCCTTGGCGAAACGCAGCAGGGCGGCGGCCACTTCCTTGATCTGGCTGACGGAGCCGGGCGCCGATTCGACTTCGTCGGTGTACATCGTCTGCACGGAGTCCACGATCATCAGGTCGGGCATCATGGCGCGGGCTTCCTCGATCACTGCGCCGATCAGCGTCTCGCAGAAGATGGAGCAGTTGGAATCGTCGCCGCCCAGGCGCCGGGCGCGCATGCCCACCTGCCTGGCGCTCTCTTCACCCGTCACGTAAAGCGTACGCAAATCCTTGCAGCACAGCGGGATCTGCAAGCTGAGCGTGGATTTGCCGATACCCGGTTCGCCGCCGATCAGCACCAGCGAGCCCGGCACCATCCCGCCTCCGAGGATCCGGTCCACCTCACCCATGCCCAGGGAAATCCGCGATTCCTGGGAATAATCAATCTCGTGCAGCCGCTGCGGGCGGCGGTCGCTGCGGGCGGCGGCGCTGCCCCGGCTGCCGGACGCCGCCGGGCCCTTCTTGGGCTCCACGGGGGCCTCCACCATCGTATTCCACTCGCCGCACGCCGGGCAGCGCCCCATCCATTTGGGGCTCTCGTTGCCGCAGGAGGTGCAATAGAAAATCGTCTTAGCTTTCATGCTCTGTTTGTTTCTGTTGCTGATAGAGATCGGCCGTGGCGGTGAGGAACACGTCCGTGCTGGAGTTGAGGGCGGTCTCGATGGAGTCCTGGATGACGCCCAGGATGAATCCGGCGGCGACGGCCTGCATGGCGATGTCGGAGGAGATCCCGAAGAAGGAACAGGCCATCGGCACCAGCAGGAGGGAACCGCCTGCGATGCCGGACGTCCCGCACGCGCCCAGGGCGGCGATGACGCTCAGCAGGATGGCCGAGACGAACGACACTTCCACGCCGAGGGTGTGGACGACCGCGAGCGTCAGCACGGTGATCGTGATGGCGGCGCCGTCCATGTTGACGGTGGCGCCCAGCGGAATGCTGACGGAATAGAACTCCTTGTTGAGCCCCAGTTTCTTGCAAAGGGCCATGTTGACGGGGATGTTGGCCGCGGACGAGCGCATGAAGAAGGCGCTCAGGCCGCTCTCCTTCAGGCAGGTGAGCAGGAGGGGATACGGGTTCCGGCGGAGCAGCAGGACGTGGATCAGGGGATTGATCACGAAGGCGGAGAACAGCATGCAGCCGCCCAGCAGGAGCAGCAGTTTCCCGTAGGTCGCGAAGATGTTCAGCCCGCCGGACGAAATGGAGCTGTATACCAGGCCCAGGATGCCGAACGGGGCGAACTGGATCACCCAGTTCACGACCTTCGACACCATCTCGGCCAGGTCTTCCGCCATGCGGAGGGTCGCCTCGCCCGCGACGGCGCGGAGGGCCAGGCCGAAAATGACGGACCAGAACAGGATGCCGATGTAGTTGGCCGAGGCCAGGGCGGCGACGGGATTGGCTACCAGGTTGGAGAGCAGCGTGGAGAAGATGTCCGCCAGGGATCCGGGGGCCTCCGCCTGCGTGGCGTCTCCCAGGGTGATGCCCACCGGCCAGATGAAGCTGGCCGCGACGGCCACGAAAGCGGACAGGAGCGTGGTCAACAGGTACAGGAGGATCACCAGCCGGAAACGGGGACCGTTGCCGCTGTCCGCCTTGGCGATGGCGGCGATGACCAGCACGGCGACCAGGATGGGGGCGATGGCCTTCAGGGCGCCGACAAACAGCTGCCCCAGGATCCCGATTCCCTGCCAGTGCGGGGCGAGGAGCCCCAGGAGCGTACCGATGATCAGGCCGCCCAGGATACGCAGCATCAGACTGGTCTGCGTCCATTTTTCTATGATTCTGACACGCATGGCGGAAGAACTAGGGCCGCAGGATTTCCACTTCGCCGCCCAGGCCCAGCTTGATGATCTGGGAGGAACGGCCCGAGGCGCCGGCGCCGAAAGGTTTGGGGACGACGTAATCCACGGCGGACTTGATCTCCTCGGAGATCTCGGCGAAGCTGGCGGGCGTGGGTTCGCCGGAGATGTTGGCGGAGGTGCTGACGAGCGGGCGGCGCAGGCGGCGCACCAGCTCGCGGCAGAAGGCGCCGGCGGTCAATTTGCCCGGCTGGGCCGCTTCGTCCGCCAGCGGGATGCGGATGCCGACGGAGCCGTCCGCCGCCACGGCGTTGGGGGCCAGGTACTGCGCGCCGGGGTAGATGATGGTCATCGGGGCGTCGTTGACCTCCACGAGGTCGATGGCGATGGAGGGGATCTCCTTGATGTATTTGGCGACCATGTCCAGGTCGCAGGCCAGCAGGACGAGCGACTTGGTTTCGGAGCGGCGCTTGATGTCGAATACGCGGGCGACGGCCTGCTCGTTGGTCGCATCGCAGCCGATGCCCCACACGGTGTCGGTGGGATAGAGGATCACGCCGCCGTCGCGAAGGACTTTCACGGCTTCCTGGATGATGGGGGTACTGTCCATGTCAGAGTCGGTTTTGGTCAAACAGAATGCCGCGCCGGCGCCACCAGATGATCATCAGCCAGCCGATGAGCATGCCGCCCAGGTGGGCGAAATGGGCGATGCCGCTGGCCCAGCCGGTCACGCCGGTCAGCAGTTCGATGGCGGCGAACGCCACGACCATCCACTTGGCGCTGAGCGTCACGGGCGGGAAGAGCAGCGTCATCCGGGATTCCGGGAAGAGCATCGCATAGCCCATCAGCACGCCGTAGATGGCGCCGGAGGCGCCCACGGTCGGTGTCATCTTGAGGTCCTGGATACGCTGGACGGCGGTGGCGCTGCCGTCGGCCGCGCTTTGCATGAAGGACTGCATCTGCAGGTATTCCACCCCCAGGTGCAGGGCCACGGCGCCCAGGCCGCACACGAAATAGAAGAGCAGGAACTTCTTCGGTCCGAGGTAGCGCTCCACCACGCTGCCGAAGATGAACAGCGTGTACATATTGAAGAAGATGTGCCAGAAGCCGCCGTGCAGGAACATGTGCGTGACGACCTGCCACCAGTGGAAGAACGGAGAAGTCGGATAGAAGAGGGCGAAGGTCCCGATCATGAAGTTTTCGTTGATCAGCGACGCCGCAAAGATGATGACGTTGATGATGATCAGGTTCTTCGTGACGGGAGGCCACGAGGAGAGGAACCCCCCGCGCTGTCCGCCGTCGTTGTTGGAATAGTAATATGCCATGTCAGAATTTTTTGTCTATGTCGGTCAGGGCGACGATCTCCACGATGCGCCGTCCGCCCGGGGTGTATTCGGCATTGCCACTGGAGAACAGGGTGTCGATCAGCCGCTGCGCCTCCTGCGGGGAACTGAGCGGATCGGCGTGCGAGGCCCCCAGGGTGGCGAATTTCTCCGCCAGGCGCTGCTGCATCATCTCGGGGAGGGCGTCCCGGTCTTCCGACAGGATGAACACCAGGTCGCCGACCAGCTGCTCGACTTTGCCGGGCTCGCAGCTGTAGCCCTCGGGCACGCCGTTCACCACCACGGCGTCCGTGCCGGACGGGGTGATGTCGAATCCCAGGCCGGACAGCAGCGCGGCGTTTTCCTCGAAGAGGAGCCGCTGCTGCGCGCCCACCGCCACCTGCACCGGGAAGAGGGCCGTCTGCGTGACGTGCGTCTGCCGGCCCAGCGCGCGGAGCGTCTGCTCGTAGAGGATGCGTTCGCGGGCCCGGCTGATGTGGACGATCATGAGGCCGGAAGCCGCCGGCGTGAGGATGTATTTGCCCTGCAGGATGAGGATGCGGCCCATCGGGACCGTCTTTTCCTCGAAGAGGCGGCCGTAGTCTTCGCTTTTGTCGATGAAGCGGCTGTAGCCCTGGGCGGGGGTGGCGGGGGATGACGAAGGGGAGGCGGGGCGGAAGGGGTCGTAGTCGGGGTCGGTCTCGACCGTCGGCATCGTGACGCCCTTGTACTGCTCGAAGCTCTTGCCCAGCTGCGGAATCTGCACGGCGCCTTCGGTGTTGAAATCGATGCTGGCGCCGAAGCTGTTGCGCCCGAGCGTCTCCTTGACGCAGGCATAGAGGATCTGGAAGATGACGGCGTCGTCCTCGAATTTGATCTCCGTCTTGGTCGGGTGGATGTTGACGTCGATGGCGTGCGGGTCCGTCTCCAGGAAGATGAAGTAGGCGGGCGTGACGCCGTCCGGGATCATTTCTTCGTAGGCCTTCATCACCGCCTTGTGCAGGTAGGCGCTGCGGAAGTAGCGTCCGTTGATGAAGAAGTATTGGTTGCCGGGGGTCTTGCGGGCGGTGTCGGGGCGGCCGACGAAGCCGCGCACGCGCACCACGGAGGTGTCGGCCGACAGGTCCACGATGTCTCCGACCACGTGGTTGCCGAGCAGGTCGAGGATGCGGAATTTCTGGGATTTGGCTTTTTTCAGGACAAAGAGTTCGCGGCCGTTGTGGGAGAGGGTGAAGGCGATCTCCGGGCGCGTGAGCGCCACGCGGGTGAACTCTTCCAGGATGTGCTTCAGCTCGATGTTGTCGCTCTTGAGGAACTTGCGGCGGGCCGGGGTGTTGTAGAAGAGGTTGCGTACGGCGAAATTGGAGCCCACGGGGGCGGCGACCGTGGCCGTCTTGGTCTCGCCGAAGGCGCCCACGCGCACTTCGGTGCCCGTTTCGTCCTGTTGGCGGCGGGTGCGGAGGGTCACTTCCGCCACGGCGGCGATGCTGGCCAGCGCCTCGCCTCGGAAGCCGTAGGTGAGGATCTGTTCGAGGTCTTCGGCCGAGGCGATCTTGGAGGTGGCGTGCCGCTCGAAGCAGAGCACGGCATCGACCGGGCTCATGCCGCAGCCGTTGTCGATGACCTGCAGCAGGGTGCGGCCGGCGTCGGTCACGACCACGGTGATCTGGGTCGCGCCGGCATCGACGGCATTCTCCATCAACTCCTTCACCACGGACGCAGGCCGCTGTACGACCTCGCCCGCGGCGATCATGTTGGCGATCTGCGCCGGGAGGATTTTCAGCTTGCCCATCCGCTAGAGCAGGGAGTAGAATTTGGCGATGTACCAGAGCACGACGACGATCAGCAGCAGCGAGATGATGCCGATGATCGTCTGGACGCGCTTCATCGGGGTGCGCGTGCGCGCTCCTTCCCGGAAGGCTCCCTTGATGTAGGTGCCTGGCACATAGGTTCCTTCTTTCTTCTCCTTCTCCATCGTACCGTCCACGGCGCCGAAGCGGCGCTTGCGCTCTTCTTCGGCCGGATCGTAGTAGATCGGCTTGTAGTTGAAAACCCGGTGTTCGTTTTCACCGAAAAAATTAAATAATCCCATAACGCACAAAGTTAGCCATTTTCGGGATGATATCATACTGCCGCCCAAACAAAAACGAACTCCTCGGGCCGGGGCGGGCTGCCCATAAACGCCGAACGACAGCCACAAGGACTGTCGTTCATCATTTGGAGCGGAAAACGGGGCTCGGACCCGCGACCTCAACCTTGGCAAGGTTGCGCTCTACCAACTGAGCTATTTCCGCAAAACCTTTTTGCTTAGCGTTGGGACCACAAAGGTAGAAACATTTTTTGAATCACCAAAATTTTTTTGTGTTTTTCATCACCAAGCGCAGGAAAATCGCTATTATTGCAATATGAAACGAATCACCACCCTGCTGGCGGTCGCGCTGCTGAGCCTGACCGCCTGTGCCCAGAAGGCACCCAAGACCATTCAGCTCCCCGCGCCCTCCTATGACGAGGGCCTTACCCTGATGCAGGCGCTCAAAGAGCGCAAGTCCTCTTCCGGCTTCACGGACCGGGAAATCCCCCTGCAGGATGTCGCCAATATCCTGTGGGCGGCCGTGGGCGTGAACCGTCCGGACGGCAAGCGCACGTCTCCGACCGGCTCCAACCGCCAGGAGATCGAGGTATATGCCTTCTTCAAGACGGGGGCCTATTACTACAACGCGCAGGAACACCGGCTGGAGCTGGTCAAGGAAGGTGACTTCCGGGCCCTGACCGGACGGGGAGAGGCAGCTGCCGCCGCCCTGGACCTGCTTTTCTTTGCGGATACGGACAAGACGAAGGGTGAGAACCCGGACGGCGGCGGTGCCGCCACGGTGTCCTATGTGGATGTGGGCTACGTCTCCCAGAATGTCTATCTGGCCTGCGCCAATGCCGGGATCGGCAGCCGCGCCCGCGGCGGCTGGGACCAGCAGAAACTCGTCGAGACCCTCGGGATCAAGCCGGCCCTGGTGGCCATCCTCGGCCAGACGGTCGGCTATTGCGAGTAGCGGATCAGAACAATTGCACGCAGACAGGATGGTTCAGTCGGACCGTCCTGTCTTTTTGTCGGGTGAGGGCGCCGGTCTCCGGGTCGCGCGCATAGACCTCGATGGCATCGTCGTCGCGGCAGGGGCTGGCAAGACAAGTACAACCTCCTCCCGTTCCCGTATGAGCAGATTACTGCCAATCCGAACCTGAAACAAAACCCCGGTTGGTGATCTTGAAAACGATTTTGAACGTTTTGTTATAGTTGTCTAACAATGCAAAACTTATATTTGTACAACCGATATAAGAATCACCAATTATTAAATAGATGAGAATCAAGGAAATAATGCTTTACGGCCTTGCCGCGGTGTTCTTCGCCTCCTGCGGCAACGGCCCCGCCGCGCCGGCCGTGTCCGAGCCGGTCAAGATCGAACCCGGCGAGCAGGCCCCCCTGGCCGACCCCGGACAGAAGAATTTCGGCGGCTCCGCCACCGTGCAGCGTGACACCACGGGCATGGCCGAGCGGATGCGCCGCATGCGGGAAGAGATGAACAAGATCCGCACGGTCCATTTCAACGACCTGTCGATGAGCGATCCGTTCATCTATCCGGATCCGGTCACCAAGACCTACTACCTCACCTCCTCCGGCGGCCGTCAGTACCGCAGCAAGGACCTCGTGATGTGGGAGGGCCCTTACAACGTCATCGACCTGACCGGCACCTGGTGCGAGAAGGCGGGCTTCGCCGCCGCGGCGGAGATCCACAAGATCGGCGATTACTACTACTACGCCGGCACCTGGAGCGACCACAGCGACCTCATCCAGCAGGTCCCGCGCCGCTACAACGTGCCCCACAACCAGACCTATCTGCTCCGTGCGGACAATCCTGAAGGTCCCTTCGTGCCCTTCTCCGTCACGCCCGGCTACGACTATCAGCCGCACGACTGGGATTGCATCGACGGCACCCTGTACGAGGAGGATGGCCACATCTACATGATCTTCGTCCACGAGTGGACCCAGATCATCGACGGCACGATGGACTACATCGAGCTGTCCCCGGACCTGACCCACACCATCTCCGACTGGCCTGTGACGATGTTCCGCGCCAGCGAGCTGCCCTGCTGCGGCGAGATGAACGGTCTCGGCGAGGCCACCTTCGGGCTCAAGATGCCCGGCTGGGTGACCGACGGTCCGCAGATGTTCCGCACCAAGACCGGCCGTCTGGGCATGCTCTGGAGCACCTGGGGCAAGGAGCGCTACCTGCAGGCCGTCTGCTACTCCCAGTCCGGCACCATCGCCGGTCCGTGGGTGCAGGAGCCGGAACCGTTCCTCGCGAACAACTCCGGCCACGGCATGCTGTTCCGCACCTTCGAGGGCGAACTCCGCTATGTGGTTCACCATTCAGAGGGCAACGGCCCCCGCAAGCCGCAGTACTGGACGGTGGACGACTCCGGCGACAAGCTCGTCCTGGGCAAGCAGATTATCCTGAAATGATCCCCCTGGAAGTTTGATGAATATAGGTTGGATTCATTGAGAAGCAGGAGGCGCCCTCACGGATGCCTCCTGCTATAATCGGGAAACTTCAAAATAACGGAAACAATGATGAAAAAAGCTTTGATCCTGTCCCTGCTGGTCTTCGCGTCGTTGGCTGTTTCTGCGCAGACCAAGAAAGTCTCCATTCTGGGTGATTCTTATTCAACATTCAAGGGCTCCAATCCGGCGGGCTACGCTCCTTTCTATCCTGATGCCAACAATGACGTCAAGGAGGTGGAGCAGACCTGGTGGAGCCTGTTTATCCAGGCTAAAGGATATGAACTGGACCAGAACAATTCCTGGGGTGGCACCACCATTTGCGGGACGGGCTACTTCCACCGGGCTGTGTTCAACTCGTATTTCATCTCCCGCGTGGACATGCTGGGGGATCCCGACATCATCTTCGTGTTCGGCGGGACCAACGACGCCTGGGCCCGGTCTCCCCTCGGGGAATACCAGTATGCCGACTGGACGAAGGATGACTGCAAGGATTTCCGGCCCGCCCTGGCCTGCCTGCTGGACACCTTGCACCGGCGCTATCCGAAAGCACAGGTCTATTCGATCCTGAATTCGGAACTGCAGGAAGAGTACAATGAGTCCATGCGCGTCGTCTGCCGACACTACAACGTGCAGCTCATTGAGCTGCACGATATAGAGAAGCAGAACGGACATCCGTCCATAAAGGGCATGCAGAGCATCTGCGATCAGCTGCTGGAAGCCATTAAATAGTCAGGTGTCAGCGGTTGCGCAGCACCGTCTGCCCGTCCACACAATCGACTTCGATGGCGGAATCCTTGTGGATCTTGCCCTCGAGGATCTCCCGGGCCAGCTTGTTGACCAGCTCGCGCTGGATCAGCCGCTTGACCGGACGGGCGCCATAGACGGGATCATAACCGTTCTCCACCATGTCGTCCTCAAAGGCGCGGGTGAAGCTCAGGGCGACGTTCTCGTTCTCCAGCTTCTTGCGCAGGATCTCCATCTGGATGCGCACGATCTCGCGGATGTTGTCCGGGGTCAGGGCGTCGAAGACCACGATCTCGTCGATACGGTTGAGGAATTCCGGCCGCATGCGCAGGCGCAGCTCCTCCTCCTTGAGGTTGGAGGTCATGATGAGGATGGTGTTCTTGAAATCGACCGTGCGGCCCTTGTTGTCGGTCAGACGGCCGTCGTCGAGCACCTGCAGCAGGATGTTGAACACGTCCGGATGCGCCTTCTCGATCTCGTCCAGCAGGATCACGGAGTAGGGCTTGCGCCGTACCGCCTCGGTCAGCTGGCCGCCTTCGTCGTAGCCGACGTATCCCGGAGGGGCGCCGATCAGCCGGCTGACGGTGTGGCTCTCCTGGTATTCGCTCATGTCGATACGCGTCATCATCGCCTCGTCGTTGAAGAGGAATTCCGCCAGCGCCTTGGCGAGCTCGGTCTTGCCCACGCCCGTGGTGCCCAGGAAGAGGAAGGAGCCGATGGGACGGTGCTCGTTGGACAGGCCGGCGCGGCTGCGGCGCACGGCGTCGGACACGGCCGCGATGGCCTTGTCCTGCCCGACCACGCGCTTGTGCAGTTCGGTCTCCATCCGCAGGAGTTTCTCCTTCTCGCTCTCCATCATCCGGGCGACCGGAATGCCGGTCCAGCGGGCCACGACCTCGGCGATGTCCTCGGGCGTGACGGCTTCCGTGATGATCGGGTCCTTGATGGCGGCCTGCTTCGCGCTCAGCTCGTCGATGCGCTTCTGCGCGGCGGCGAGCTTGCCGTAGCGGATCTCGGCCACCTTGCCGTAGTCGCCGCTGCGCTCGGCGATGGCCGCCTCGCGCTTGTAGTCCTCGATCTGCTGGCGGGTGTTGTTGAGCTCGGTCACGATGCCTTTCTCTTCGTTCCAGCGTTTCGCAAGGGCGTCCCGCTCGGCCTGCGCCTCCTTGAGTTCGCTGTCGATCTTCTCGCTCTTCAGGCTGACGCCTTCCCGCTTGACGGCCTCCTTCTCGATCTGCAGCTGGCGGATCCGGCTGTCCAGGATGTCGATCGGCTCCGGGACGGAATTCATCTCCAGACGCAGCTTGGAGGCGGCTTCATCGACCAGGTCGATGGCCTTGTCCGGCAGGAAACGGTTGTTGATGTAGCGGTGGCTGAGGTT
>CAMHIP010000040.1 GCA_946185205.1 uncultured Bacteroidales bacterium
GAAATGTACGCACATCCGCAGCTACGCCCTGCCGGCGCCCGCCGACGAGGCGGCCATCCAGGCGGCGGCGGAACTGATCGACGAGGCGGAGCGCCCCTTCGTGGTGTTCGGCCAGGGCGTGGTGATCTCCGGCGCGGAGGAGCAGCTGAAGGCCTTCCTGAAGAAGGGCGGCATTCCGGCCGCCTCCACGATGCTGGGCCTGAGCGCCCTGCCCTCCGACTTCCCGTACTATGTGGGCATGGCCGGCATGCACGGCAACATCGCCTCCAACATGATGACGCAGAAGTGCGACGTGCTGATCGCCGTCGGCATGCGTTTCAGCGACCGCGTGACGGGCAACCCATCGAAGTACGCCCCGCACGCCAAGGTGATCCACATCGACGTGGACCGCACCGAGATCGGCAAGATCATCCCGGCCGAGGTGGGCATCCTGGGCGATGCCGCCGAGGTGCTGGAGCGCCTGACCGCGCGGATCCGTTTCTCCTTCCACGACGAGTGGGCGGCTTCCGCCCGCGGTTACGACCGCGTGGAGACGGAGAAGGTGGCCGCGCCCGAGACGGCACCGGACGGCGGCGGGATCAACATGGGCGAAGTGGTGGCCCGGGTGGCGGAGCTTTCCGGCCGGCAGGCCGTGATCGTCACGGACGTGGGCCAGAACCAGCTGATGGGCGCCCGCTATTCGCGTTTTGCGCAGCCGCGCAGCTTCATCACCTCAGGCGGTCTCGGCACGATGGGCTTCGGCCTGCCGGCCGCGATCGGCGCCAAGGTGGGGGCTCCGGACCGCGAGGTCGTCCTGTTCGTGGGCGACGGCGGCATCCAGATGACGCTCCAGGAGCTCGGCACCATCATGCAGGAGGGGACGGCCGTCAAGATCGTCCTGCTCAACAACGGCTGGCTGGGCAACGTCCGCCAGTGGCAGGAGCTCTTCTACGGCGAGCGCTATTCGCAGACGCGCCTGCTGAATCCCGACTATTCGCTGATCGCCAGGGCCTACGGCATCCGCTACCGCTGCGTGGCGGAGCGTGCGGAGCTGGAGGACGCCGTGCGCGAGATGCTGGACTCGAAAGAGGCCTATATCCTCGACGCGCACGTGTGCGAGAAGGGCATGGTCTATCCGATGGTCCCGGGCGGAAAGCGCCTGGACGAGATCCTGTTGAACAAAGAAGAATGGTACCGCGATGGAGAATAGCAGCATGTATATCATCTCGGTGTACTCCGAGAACCAGGTGGGTCTGTTGAGCTCGATCTCCAACATCTTCACCCGCCGCGGCATCAATATCGAGAGCCTGACGGTGTTCCCGTCGGAATTTCCGGGCATCCATCATTTCACCTTCCGGGCCATCACCACGGAGCGCGCCGCGCAGCAGGTGGTCGGCTTCATCGAGAAGAAAGTGGAGGTGGTGCGTGCCTTCTGTTTCCCGGACAACGCGACCAGCGCCGCGGAGCACGGGATCCTGGAAGATTATTTAAAGAACAGAAACCAATAAAACAGTACAGCGTATGGCAAAGATGAATTTCGGCGGCGTGGTCGAGAATGTCGTCACCCGCGATGAGTTTACCCTCGAAAAGGCACGCGAAGTCCTCAAGGACGAGGTCGTGGCCATCATCGGTTATGGCATCCAGGGCCCCGGACAGGCCCTCAACCTCAAGGACAACGGCATCAATGTCATTGTTGGCCAGCGGGCCGGCAAGACCTTCGACAAGGCCGTCGGAGACGGCTGGGTGCCCGGCAAGACCCTCTTCAGCATCGAGGAGGCCTGCGAGAAGGCGACCGTGATCGAGTACCTGCTCTCCGACGCCGCGCAGATCGAGCAGTGGCCCGTGGTGAAGAAGCACCTCACGGCCGGCAAGGCCCTCTATTTCTCGCACGGCTTCGGCATCACCTTCAAGGAGCGCACCGGCATCGTCCCTCCGAAGGACGTGGACGTGATCATGGTGGCCCCGAAGGGCTCCGGCACTTCCGTGCGCCGGCTCTTCCTGCAGGGCCGCGGCATCAATTCCTCCTTCGCCGTGTATCAGGACGCCACCGGCCGCGCGCTGGAGCGTACCCTCGCCCTCGGCATCGCCATCGGCTCGGGCTACCTCTTCGAGACCGACTTCAAGCGCGAGGTCTATTCCGACCTCACCGGTGAGCGCGGCACCCTGATGGGCGCCATCCAGGGTATCCTGTCCGCCCAGTACGAGGTCCTGCGCGAGCACGGCCACAGCCCCTCGGAGGCCTTCAACGAGACGGTCGAGGAGCTGACTCAGTCGCTGATGCCGCTCTTCGCCGAGAAGGGCATGGACTGGATGTATGCCAACTGCTCCACCACGGCGCAGCGCGGCGCCCTCGACTGGATGGGCCCGTTCCACGACGCCACCAAGCCCGTGTTCGAGAAGCTTTACAACGAAGTGGCCTGCGGCAACGAGGCCCAGCGCTCCATCGACGCCAATTCCAAGCCGGACTACCGCGAGGGGCTGGAGAAGGAGCTGAAAGCCCTGCGCGAGAGCGAGCTCTGGCGCACCGGCGCCGCTGTCCGCGAACTGCGTCCCGAGAACAAATAGCTTATGGACAGCAACCGGATCTATATTTTCGACACCACCCTGCGCGACGGCGAACAGGTGCCCGGCTGCCAGCTCAACACCGTGGAGAAGATCCAGGTGGCCAAGGCGCTGGAAGAGCTTGGCGTGGACGTGATCGAGGCCGGTTTCCCGGTCTCGAGCCCCGGCGACTTCAACTCGGTCGTGGAGATCTCCAAGGCCGTGACCTGGCCGACGGTCTGCGCCCTCACGCGGGCGGTGCAGAAAGACATCGATGCGGCCGTCGAGGCGCTCCGGTATGCCAAGCACAAGCGCATCCACACCGGGATCGGCACCTCCGATTCGCACATCCGCTACAAGTTCAACTCCACGCGGGAGGAGATCCTGGAGCGGGCCGTGCGCGCCGTATCCTATGCCCGGCAGTTTGTCGAAGACGTGGAGTTCTACGCCGAGGATGCCGGGCGTACGGACAATGAATACCTGGCCCGGGTGGTCGAGGCCGTCATCAAGGCCGGCGCCACGGTGGTCAACATTCCCGATACCACGGGCTACTGCCTGCCGGAAGAGTACGGCGCCAAGATCCGCTACCTGGTGGAGCACGTGGACGGTATCGACAAGGCGGTCATTTCCACCCACTGCCACAACGACCTGGGCATGGCCACGGCCAATACGATGGCCGGCCTGCTGAACGGCGCGCGGCAGTGCGAGGTCACGATCAACGGCGTGGGGGAGCGGGCTGGCAACACGGCGCTCGAGGAGATCGCCATGATCCTGAAGAGCCACTCCGACATCCCCCTGACCAGCAACATCAACACCACGCGCATCTTCCCGGTCAGCCGGATGGTGTCGAGCCTGATGAACATGCCCGTGCAGGCCAACAAGGCCATCGTGGGCCGCAACGCCTTCGCGCACTCGTCCGGCATCCACCAGGACGGCGTGCTCAAGGAGGTGAGCACCTATGAGATCATCAATCCCAAGGACATCGGCCTGGACGACAACAACATCGTGCTGACGGCCCGCAGCGGCCATGCCGCCCTGCGCTACCGGCTGGAGACCCTGGGCATCAAGCTCAGCGACGAGAAGCTGGACGCCTTCTACCAGGAGTTCCTCAAGCTGGCCGACAAGAAGAAGCAGGTGAACGACGACGATCTGCTGGTGCTCGCCGGCGCCGAGCGCGCCGCCGTGGCCCACATCAAGCTGGACTACCTCCAGGTGACGAGCGGCAAGGGCCTGAAGCCCGTCGCGAGCATCGGCCTGGACATCGCCGGCGAGAAATTCGAGGGCGCCGCCCACGGCAACGGCCCCGTCGATGCCGCCATCAACGCCCTCAAGACCATCGTCCGGCGCCAGATGGTGATCAAGGAGTTCACGATCCAGAACATCACCAAGGGCTCCGACGACGTGGCCAAGGTGCACATGCAGGTGGAGCATGACGGACACGTGTATTACGGGTTCGGCGCCAACACCGACATCGTGACCGGTTCCGTGGAGGCCTATATCGACTGTATCAACAAATTCCAGCATTAGCCCCGAGATGAATACGCTTTTCGACAAAATCTGGGATGCCCACGTGGTCTCGCTTATCGAGGACGGACCCACCCAGCTCTACATCGACCGCCTCTACTGCCACGAGGTCACGAGCCCGCAGGCGTTTGACGGTCTGCGGGAGCGGGGGATCCGCTGCCTCCGCCCGCAGCAGATCTTCTGCATGCCCGACCATAATACGCCCACGCACGACCAGGACAAGCCCATCGCCGATCCCGTGTCCAAGGCGCAGGTGGACGCGCTGGCGCGCAACGCTGCCGAATTCGGCCTGACGCACTACGGGATGATGAGCCCGGACAACGGGATCATCCATGTGGTGGGCCCTGAAAAAGGCCTTTCGCTGCCCGGCATGACCATCGTCTGCGGCGACTCGCACACCTCCACGCACGGTGCCGTGGGCGCCGTCGCCTTCGGCATCGGCACGAGCGAGGTGGAGATGGTGCTGGCCTCGCAGTGCATCCTGCAGCAGAAACCCAAGTCGATGAGCATCCGCATCGAAGGAGCGCTCGGGCCCGGCGTGACGGCCAAGGACGTCGCCCTCTACCTGATGATGAAACTCACCACGAGCGGCGCCACGGGCTATTTCGTCGAATACCGCGGCAGCGCCGTGCGCGCCCTCTCGATGGAGGGCCGCCTGACGCTCTGCAACCTCTCCATCGAGATGGGGGCCCGCGGCGGCTTCATCGCTCCGGACGAGACCACCTTCGCCTGGCTGAAGGGGCGCGAGTATGCTCCCAAGGGGGCGGACTGGGACAAGGCGGTGGCCGCCTGGCGCGAACTGCGCAGCGGCGACGACGCCGTCTTCGACCGGGAGCTGGTCTTCGACGCGGCAGACATCGAGCCGATGATCACCTACGGTACCAACCCCGGCATGGGGATGCCCGTCACGGGCAGTATTCCTGTAGATACCGCCAAGAAAGCGCTTGATTATATGGGATTTGCCGCAGGCGAGAAATTGCTCGGTCATCCCGTGGATTATGTCTTCCTCGGGGCCTGTACCAACGGGCGGATCGAGGATTTCCGCGCTTTCGCCTCCGTGGTGAAGGGCCGCCGCAAGGCGCCCGGCGTGACCGCCTGGCTCGTGCCCGGCTCCTGGGCCGTGAAGCGCCAGATCGAGGCGGAGGGGTTGGACCGCGTGCTCGCCGAAGCGGGCTTCGAAGTCCGGCAGCCGGGCTGCTCGGCCTGCCTGGCGATGAACGACGACAAGATCCCTGCCGGCAAGTATGCCGTGAGCACGAGCAACCGCAATTTCGAGGGCCGTCAGGGCCCGGGTTCCCGCACCCTGCTGGCGAGTCCGCTTACGGCGGCGGCCGCAGCCGTCACCGGAAAGGTGTCGGATCCCCGCATGTTCCTGCTGTCATCCACCTCAATTTCGTTATGAAACAGAAATTCGACATCATCGAGAGCACCTGCGTGCCTCTCCCGCTGGAGAACGTGGACACGGACCAGATCATCCCGGCCCGCTTCCTGAAGGCCACGACGCGCGACGAGAAGTTCTTCGGAGACAATCTTTTCCGCGACTGGCGCTACGACGCCGACGGAAAGCCCCGGGCGGACTTCGTGCTGAACGACCCGCGCTACGGCGGCTGCATCCTCGTGGCAGGCAAGAATTTCGGCTCGGGCTCCAGCCGTGAACACGCGGCCTGGGCCATCGCGGGCTACGGCTTCCGCGTGGTGATCTCCAGCTTTTTCGCCGATATCCACAAGAACAACGAGCTCAACAACTTCGTGCTCCCGGTGGTCGTGTCGGAGGATTTCCTCTCCGAGCTGTTCGCCGGCATCGCGGCGGATCCTTCGCTGCGGGTGCGCGTGGACGTCCCGGCGCAGACCGTGACCAACCTGGCCACGGGTCGGAGCGAGCGTTTCGAGCTCAACGGGTATAAGAAGTATTGTTTAACCCATGCTTTAGATGATATTGATTATCTTCTTGAGCAAAAGGATAAAATAGAAGCTTTTGAAAGAGAACGGCAATAGGATTTCGATCCTCGACACGACCCTGCGCGACGGCGAGCAGACCGCTGGCGTCTCGTTCAACGCGGACGAGAAGCTGGCCATTGCCCAGCTCCTGCTCGAGGAGCTGAAGGTCGATCGCGTGGAGGTGGCGTCCGCCCGCGTGTCCAGGGGAGAGAGCGAGGCCTTCCGGCGCATCTGCGCCTGGGCGGCCGGCGCGGGCTGCCTGGACCGCGTGGAAGCCCTGGGCTTCGTCGATGGCGGCGTGTCCGTAGATTGGATCGCGGACGCCGGCGGCCGGGTGGTCAACATCCTGGCCAAAGGATCGCTGCGCCACCTGGAGAAGCAGTTGAAAAAGACCCCCGACCAGCATGCCGAGGACATCATCCGCGTGATCGGACATGCCGGCGTGCGCGGCCTGTCGGTCAACCTCTACCTGGAGGACTGGTCCAACGGGATGGCGGATTCACCCGAATACGTCTTCGGCCTGCTCGACCGGCTGCGTTTCCAGCCGCTCTGCCGCGTGATGCTGCCCGATACCCTGGGCGTGCTCAATCCCTGGCAGGTGGAGGAATACATCGGCCGGATGCGCGCGCGTTATCCGCAGCTCGCCTTCGATTTCCATGCCCACAACGACTACGGACTGGCCGTCGCCAACACCCTGGCCGCCGTACGGGCGGGCGTGGACGGCGTGCACACGACGGTCAACGGCCTGGGCGAGCGCAGCGGCAACGCCCCCGTGGCGGGCGTCGTAGCGGCCCTGCGGGACCAGCTCGGCTGCGAGCTGGGCGTGGAGGAGGGGAGCCTCACCCATGTCTGCAAATACGTGGAGAGCATCTCTGGCATCCGCATCCCCGGCAACGAGCCGGTGGTGGGGGAGAATGTCTTCACGCAGAGCAGCGGCGTGCATGCCGACGGCGACAACAAGGCCGACCTCTATGCCAATCCGCTGCTGCCCCAACGCTTCGGCCGCACGCGCAGCTATGCCCTCGGCAAGATGAGCGGCAAGGCCAATATCGTCAAGAACCTCGACAAACTGGGCATCCGGCTCACCCCGGACCAGGTCCGGCTCGTGACGCAACGCGTCGTGGAGCTCGGCGACAAGAAGGAGGCCCTGGCCGCCGAAGACCTCCCGTTCATCGTGGCGGATGTCCTCAAGACGGCCCACAACGCCACGCAGGACAATATCCACATCGTCAACTACTCCCTGCAGCTGGCGCGCGGCATGCGCCCCGTGGCGGTGGTGAAGGTCAGCATCCACGGAGAGGAATACGAAGCCTCTTCGGCGGGAGACGGCCAGTATGACGCCTTCATGAAGGCGCTGTGGATCATCTACGGCAAACTGGGCAAGAAACACCCGGTGCTGACCGACTACCAGGTCTCCATCCCTCCCGGCGGCAAGACGGACGCCCTCGTGTCCGCCATCATCTCCTGGAAGGACGGCGACTACGAATTCAAGACCCGCGGCATCGACTCCGACCAGACGGAAGCCGCCATCAAAGCCACGGTCAAGATGCTGAATATCATTGAAAACATGGATCTGAACCATTTGAACCCATGAAACTGAACATCGCCCTTTTGCCCGGGGACGGCATCGGCCCCGAGGTCATCGGCCAGGCGGTCAAGAGCGTGGACGCCGTCTGCCGCAAGTTCGGACACGAAGTGTCCTATCATTTCGCGTATGCGGGTGCATGCGCCATTGACCGTTTCGGCGACGCCTTCCCGGAGGTGACCTACCGCACCTGCCTGGAGGCCGACGCGGTGCTGTTCGGCGCCGTCGGCGACCCCAAATACGACAACGACCCCACCGCGCCGGTGCGTCCGGAGCAGGGCCTGCTCGCGATGCGCAAGCAGCTCGGCCTGTATGCCAACCTGCGCCCGGTCGAGACCTTCAAATCCCTGGTCCACAAGTCCCCGCTCAAGGAAGAACTGGTGGACGGCGCGGACTTCCTGTGCATCCGGGAACTCACCGGCGGCATGTATTTCGGCGAGAAGGGCCGGCTGGACGGGGGAGACACCGCCTACGACACCAACATCTACCACCGTTTCGAGATCGAGCGCATCCTGCGGCAGGCCTTCGAATTCGCCCGCCGGCGCCGCAGGCACCTCACGGTGGTCGATAAGGCCAACGTACTGGAGTCTTCCCGCCTGTGGCGCCAGATCGCCCAGGAGATGGCCCCGCAGTACCCTGACATCACGACGGACTACATGTATGTCGACAACGCCGCGATGAAGCTCATCACGGGCCCGAAGTTCTTTGACGTGATCGTCACGGAGAACACCTTCGGCGACATCCTCACCGACGAGGCGAGCGTGGTCTCCGGCTCGATGGGCCTGCTGGCTTCCGCCTCCATCGGGGAGAAGACCGGCGTCTATGAGCCGATCCACGGATCCTACCCGCAGGCGGCCGGAAAGAACATCGCCAACCCCCTCGCGGCCATCCTTTCTGCGGCCATGATGTTCGAATATGCCTTCGGTCTGATGGACGAAGGACGGGCAATTCGTAACGCGGTGTCAGCCAGCATAGAAAACAATATTGTCACCGAAGATTTGGCCGGTTCCGGGCAGGTTTTTTCCACCTCGGAAGTGGGCGATTGGGTGGCTTCCCACATCGAATCAAACGGTATTATAAGATAAAATTATGGCACAGATTGATTGGGATTCTTTGGGCTTTGACGCCTATCGTACCCGGACCGTGGTCCTGGCGCACTACCAGGACGGGGCATGGTCTGACATCGAATTGTCGGAGACTTTCTCCTTTACCATCGATCCGTTCATGCAGGGCCTCCATTATGCGATCTCCTGTTTCGAGGGGCTGAAGGCTTTCCGTCAGCAGGACGGCGGCATCGCCATCTTCCGGCCGGACAGGAACGCCGCGCGGCTCGCACGTACGGCCGCCTTCATCGGGATGCCGGCGCCGAGCGAGGCTATGTTTATCAAAATGTGTGAGTTGTGCGTCGAGAACAACCTCGAGTTCCTGCCGCCCTACGGGCACCAGGCCTCGCTGTACCTGCGTCCGCTGCTCTTCGCTCCGCATCCGCAGATGCAGCTGGTCCCGTATCCGGAGGCGATCTTCGCCGTGATGTGCGCTCCGGCCGGCTCGTATTACGGCGCGCACCTGCGCTCCGCCGCGGCCGTGATCCCGGGCGATTTCGACCGCGCCGCACCCAAGGGCACGGGCAGCTACAAGCTCAGCGCCAACTACGCCGGCACCTTCGTGCCGTACCAGATCGCCCATCAGCAGGGCTATGCGGAGCTCCTTTACCTCAATTCCGCGACCCGGGAGTACGTCGATGAGTTCGGTTCATCCAACTTCTTCGGTATCAAGGGAGGAAACACTTATGTCACCCCTCTTTCGGACAGTGTTTTGCCCTCCATTACCAATCTGACGCTGCAGGAATGCGCCGCCGATTTTGGCATGAAGGTCGAGAAACGCCCCGTGCCGCTGGAAGAGCTCGCCGAGTTCGAGGAAGCGGGCGGCTGCGGCACCGCGGTGGTCATCACGCCGATGTCCCACATCGACATCAAGCCCGTGCTGCGCGAGCCGCTCGTCACGCGGACCTTCCGCTACGAGCCGGACGGCGAGGTGGGACCGGTCTGCACGAAACTCTACAAAAGGATTACCGGCATCCAGTTCGGCGAGGTCGAAGACACGCACGGCTGGTGCCATAAACTTTAGGACGTGAAGATTTTCAGCGAAGCGCTTATCGAAGATGCCTGCCGCGAGAACAGCATCGCCGACCTTTCCACCGCCACGATCGGGGAGATCCTGCTGGCGGCGCAGTACCTCGAGCAGAAGACCGGGATTCCCTTCATCCGCATGGACCAGGGTTCTCCCGGCCTTCCGGTCAACCGCTACGGCGTCGAAGCCGAGAAGCGGGCGCTGGACCGGGGCGTGGGCTCGCAGTATCCGCCCGCCGCGGGCGTGCCGGAACTCAAGGAGGCGGCTTCCGAGTTCATCCGGGCGTTTATCGACCTGTCCGTGAGTCCGCGGTCCTGCGTGCCCACGACAGGCTCCGTCGCGGCCTCTTTCGGGGCATTCATCGCCTGCACGCAGCGCCTCCCGGGCAAGGACAAGGTGCTCTTCATCGATCCGGGCTTCCCGATCCAGAAGTCGCAGCTGCGCGTGCTCGGGATCGGCTGGCGCGAGTTTGACATCTATGCCTGGCGCGGGGCCGCCCGGCTCCGGGAGAAGCTCGAAGCGGAGCTCTCCGCCGGCGACATCGCCGCCATCATCTATTCCAACCCCAACAATCCTGCCTGGATCTGTCTGGAGGAGGAGGAACTGCAGGTGATCGGGGAGCTGGCCACGAAGTACGACGCCGTCGTGATGGAGGACCTGGCCTATTTCTGCATGGACTACCGGCGCGACCTGGGACACCCGTACCGGCCGCCCTACGTGCCGACCGTTGCCCGCTATACGGACAACTATATCCTGATGCTGTCTTCTTCCAAGATCTTCAGCTATGCCGGCCAGCGCATGGCGCTGTGCTGCATCGGCGACCGGCTCTACGAGAAGCAGTATCCCGCCCTGGCGGAGCGCTACCAGGACGCCGGCGTGTTCGGCGTCACGCTCACGGCTTCGATCCTGTATATGATCACCAGCGGCTGCACGGCCAGCACGCAGTACGGCTATGCCGAGATGCTGCGCCTGAGCTGCGAGGGCAAGATTGATTTCGTGGAGGACACGCGCGAGTATGAGCGCCGGGCCCGCCGGATGAAGGAGATCTTCTGCCGCCACGGCTTCACGGTGGTCTATGACCGCGACGTGACCCGCGAGGTGGGGAACGGCTTTTTCTTCACCCTGGGCTACGAAGGTCTGAGCGGAGACGCCCTGGTGGTCGAGCTGATGTACTACGGGGTCAGCTGCATTTCCCTTTCCACGACCGGAAGCGGTCGGCAGGGGGTGCGCGGCTGCACCAGCCGGATGCGCGAGGAGCTCTATCCCGTGCTCGAGGAGCGCATGGCCGAGTTTGAACGGGATCACCCGAAGAAGTAGTTGATATGAGATACAATAAACTTGTTACGGACAGTCCGTTCCATTTTGAAGCCGGCGGCATGCTGGACCATCTGGAACTGGTCTATTACACCTCGGACCGGGCGTACCGGCCCGGGGAGACCGTCGTCTGGATCTGCCATGCCCTCACGGGCAATGCCAACCCGGAGGACTGGTGGCCGCAGCTGGTCGGAAAGGACCGGCTCTTCGATCCGGACAAGTATTTCATCGTGTGCGTGTCGATGCTCTGTTCGCCGTATGGCGAGACGGGGCCCGCCGCCGTCAACCCGGCCACGGGCCGGCCTTTCTTCTTTGACTTCCCGCGCACGACCGTGCGCGACATCGTGAACGCCGAGATCCTGGTGCGCAGGCACCTCGGCATCGGGCGCATCGACCTGATGCTCGGGCCCTCGATCGGCGGCTTCCAGGCCCTGGAATGGGTAATCATGGAGCCGGAGGTGGTCCGGGACGTAGTGTTTCTCGCCACGGCCACCCGCGTCACGCCGTTCATGACGGCCTTCAACGAGTCGCAGCGGCTGGCCCTGGAGGCGGATCCGACTTTTCGCGCGGCGAAGGACCTGTCCGGCGGCAGTGCCGGCCTGGCCTGCGCCCGCTCCATCGCGCTGATTTCCTACCGTACCTATGCCGGCTACAACCTCACGCAGGCGGAGCCGGAAGTGGATACGCTCTTTGCCGACCGGGCGGCTTCCTACCAGCGCTATCAGGGACAGAAACTGCTGCGGCGCAACTTCGACGCCTACAGCTACTGGTACCTGACCTACGCCCTGGACAGCATGAACGTGGGCCGGGGCCGCGGCGGGGTGGAGGCGGCTCTCTCGCGCATCCAGTCCGACTGCATGATGATCAGTATCGACACGGACGTGCTCTTCCCGCCCAGCCACGGCCGGGAAACGGTCGCGGCCCTCAGGCACGCCGCCTACCGCGAGATCCATTCCGCCTTCGGCCACGACGGCTTCCTGGTCGAGAACGACCAGCTGACGGCCATCCTGCAGCCGATGCTGGAGAAATATAACAAGAACCGTTAGTATAGATAGATTAGTGTAAGGTTATGAAAGTGATGAAATTTGGCGGTACCTCTGTCGGGTCCGCACAGCGGATTCAACATGTCGCGGACCTGATTTGCCGCGGCAGCCGCAATTTCGTGGTCCTCTCGGCCATGTCCGGCACGACCAATTCCCTCGTGGAGATCTCCGACTACCTGTTCAACCGCAACGCCGAGGGCGCCCGGGAGACGATCGACCGTCTCTCGGCCAAGTACCGCGGCGTGATCGCGGAGCTGTATTCCACGGCCGAGGCGCGCGAAAAGGCGCAGCAGTACGCCGACGGGGTGTTCGACTACATCAAGACTTTCACCAAGAAACTTTTCACGCAGGTGGAATCGAAGATCATCATCGGGCAGGGAGAACTCCTGTCTACGCACCTGATGGCTTTCTACCTGGAGGAGAAGGGCGTGGCGGTGCAGCTGCTGCCCGCGCTCGACTTCATGAAGATCGACATGCAGGGCGAGCCCGACACGGAATATATCCGCGAGAAGCTTACGGCCCTGCTGGCCAAGTACCCCAAGGCCCCGCTTTATCTCACCCAGGGCTTCATCTGCCGCAACACGCACGACGAGATTGACAATCTCCAGCGCGGCGGGTCCGACTACACGGCCTCGCTGATCGGTGCGGCCGTGGGGGCGGAGGAGATCCAGATCTGGACCGACATCGACGGCATGCACAACAACGATCCCCGCATCGTGGACCATACCGCCGCCGTGCGCCATCTCCATTTCGAGGAGGCGGCCGAACTGGGCTATTTCGGGGCCAAGATCCTGCATCCCACCTGCATCCAGCCGGCGAAGTTCGCAGGCATCCCGGTGCTGCTGCTCAATACGATGGAACCGGACGCACCGGGCACCCTGATCGACAATGTCCCCGAGACGGGCACGATCAAGGCCATCGCCGCCAAGGACAACATCACCGCCATCCGGATCAAGTCTTCCCGCATGCTCCTGGCGCATGGTTTCCTCCGGAAGGTGTTCGAGATCTTCGAGAGCTGGCAGACTTCCATCGACATGATCTGCACTTCGGAAGTGGGCGTGTCGATGTCGATCGACAATACGCGCCACCTGGGCGAGATCGTGCACGACCTCAAGAAATACGGCACCGTGGGGGTGGATCTGGACATGTGCATCATCTGCGTGGTGGGCGACATGGACTGGGAAAACGTGGGCTTCGAGTCCCGCGCCATGGAGGCGATGAAGGACATCCCCGTGCGGATGATCTCCTACGGCGGCAGCAACTACAACATCTCATTCCTCGTGCGCGGGGAAGACAAGGCACGCGCCCTGCGTTCCTTGAGCAAATGCCTGTTTGAGTAATGCTGAAGGGGGATTTTCCGGTAGAACGCTTCGCCTCGCTGCGCACGCCGTTCTACTTCTACGACCTGCCGCTGCTGCGCCGCACCCTGGATGTGGTGGAGGAGCAGCTTCGCGCCAATCCGGACTTCCGGGTGCATTATGCGGTCAAGGCCAACTACAATCCCCGCATCCTCGCCGAGATTGCCGCGCGGGGGTTCGGGGCCGACTGCGTGAGCGGCGGGGAAGTGGAGGCGGCGCTGGCGGCGGGATTCCCTCCGGAGGGGATCGTGTTCGCCGGCGTGGGCAAGAGCGATGCGGAGATCCGGCTGGCGCTGGAGGCGGGGATTTCCCGCTTCAACGTGGAGTCTGCCGCGGAATTGGAGGTGATCGACGCCCTGGCGGGCGAAATGGGGACCGTGGCGCCCGTGAGCCTGCGGATCAATCCCGACATCGGGGCGCATACCCATGCCGGCATCACCACCGGCCTGGCGGAGAACAAGTTCGGTATCAACTACGAGCAGCTGGACGAGGTGATGGACCTGGCGCTCCGGCTGCCGCATGTGCGCTACTGCGGGCTGCATTTCCATATCGGTTCGCAGATTCTCGACATGATGGATTTCTCGGCGCTCTGCAACCGGATCAATTCGCTGGTGGAGCGGCTGCAGCGCGGCGGCCGGCCGGTGGGGGACATCAACGTGGGCGGCGGCCTGGGGATCAACTACCAGCATCCCAACCATCTGCCCATCGCGGATTTCGGCGCGTATTTCGATACTTTCCGCCGGCATCTCCGGCTGCCCCGGGGGACGGTGGTGCATTTCGAGCCCGGCCGCAGCATTGTGGCGCCCTGCGGCTCGCTGATCTGCCGCGTGCTCTATGTCAAGCAGGGCACGCACAAGCAGTTCGCCATCATCGACGGGAGCATGACCGAGCTGGTCCGTCCGGCGATGTACCGGGCCTACCACCGGGTGGAGAACCTGACTTCGGACGAGCCGGAGGAGGTCTATGACGTGGTGGGGCCGGTGTGCGAGAGCTCCGACGTATTCGTCAAGGAATTCGCCATGGACAAGTGCCGCCGGGGAGACCTGGTGGCCATCCGCTCTGCCGGGGCCTACGGCGAGGCCATGGCCTCCCGCTACAACTGCCATCCCCTTCCGGAGGCCTTCTTCTTCGAAGGGTAGTTCTGCCCGGCTTCTCCTTTGTCATGCCTGGCGTGACCGGGCATCTCCTGTCCCGCCAGCATCTCCGGCTTTCCCTCAGCCTGGTCTCTGTCATGCCCGGCTTCTGTCATGCCCGGCTTGACCGGGCATCTCAGTCTTTATTGGGGAAGGTCCCCGGGTATTTGGGGGAAGGTCTGATTTGAAGGTCGGGACCTTCCCCAGTCATTATGCCCTAGAATATGCTCTGGGCCGTTTTCTATGGGGAAGGTCTGCCATCTGAAATCAGACCTTCCCCATTTTGGGTCGGGACCTTCCCCGTTTCGGGCAGAAAGCTTTTCCGCAGGGTGACGCGGGACGGTTTGCGGGACGGGATTTCTGCCCGGTCCTTTTGTCCTGCGTCAGGTTTTCCGACCGAGGATCCGGGAAATCTGGTTTCGAGGGAGGCCGAAGACCCGGGCCAACTGCGGAACGGTGGTCCGGCTGGTCCGGTGCAGATAGGTGATCAGACGGATTTTCCGCTCCAGCGAGATGGACGGGATCTCTGCCTGAAACCACCGCTGGCTGGTCTCGGTGGCCAGTTTGAAGAATTCTCCGTCGGTCTGGATGGTCCTTGGAGCCGTGATCAGTTTGTTCTGCATTTCGGCGGCGTTCTGTCCGCCGATGGTCTTCAGGAAAAAGGCCGGATCCTGTTCGAAGGCCTGCTCCAGATAACGGTGTTCGCAGAAACTGTCCGGAATCAGTTCCTCCCTTTCATTCAGAAGCCATCTCACATCGGACAGGTCGTCTCCGGTATGCAGGATCCGCTCCCGTTCGCGTTTGGTCAGGGAGGCGACTTTCCGTCCAGTATTCCGCTCATAGCCTTGCCGGAACATGGCCCGGTATCCCGTCCAACGGTAATCCTGGACGGGACATCCGTTGTCCAAGGCATTGCGCGGGATGTAGGCGAGCGCATTCCGGACATACCAGTCGCTATCCAGCCAGATGGCCTTGATGTCCGTGTGCCGCAGGATTCCTTCTTCGCCGTATCTGCGGCGGAACCACATGGCATACATCCGCTTGATTTCCTGGCCGTATGCATCAGCATCCCCCTGATTCGCAGCTAATATCGCCACATGACAGTGGTTAGATACGACGGCATAGATGATGACGAGGACCTTCTTTCTCCTGGCAGCGACGCATAGGATCTTGACTATGGCGTCATAGTCTGCATCATCGCGGCAAAGGACGGCGGTCTCGAGCCCTTCCATGCTGATATGGAAAGGGTGAAGTTGCCGGACGGTGCCGTCCGGCAACTCCTGCGGGAAGGTGCGCCGCATGACTCAGCTCTTGCTTTTGCCGGGCATGACGAAAGGCGGGACCAGGATGGATTTCCCGCCGTTCTTGATGTATTCCTGGCGGGTCTCCATGATGATTTTGGCAAAGGTCTCCGAATCCTGGTCCATCATCCGGATCATCTCCTTGCGGTTCACGCTGACGGCGAGGTCGGCGATGCTCAGGGCGCGGATGACGCCCAGTACGTCCATTTCGTTGCCGCCCCAAAGGGAGGTCATGAAGGAAAAGGAAACAGAAGCAATGAGTCCCGGAATGAGATCCGGCTTCGCTGAAGGTTTGAGATCCGTCCGAAAGCGGATGTCGGTCTCTGAGTACTGGAGAATTTCAAGAATCTTTTTCATAATCTGATAAGTTTTCGGCCAAGGTAGGAAACCCTATCGGTTTA
>CAMHIP010000041.1 GCA_946185205.1 uncultured Bacteroidales bacterium
GCTATCCCGTAAGTTTAACCCCCTTCCGACGACTGTGCCGGGACCAACCAGGAAGGAAGAGATGATCAAGATTTTCTACAGACGTGGCAATGAAATCATTGTCAGCCAGTCCGAAACGGAGTTTGCTGCTATCGGCAAAGAAAATGTCCTCTGGATAGACCTCCTGCAACCGACAGGAGAGCAGAAGAGGGCGGTCGAGGCGTTCCTCGGCACGGAGATCCAGAGCCGCGCCGAAGCGGAGGAGATCGAGAGTTCCTCCCGTTTCTACGAAGAAGGCAACACCATTTTCGCCAACACCAACTTCCTGTCGCCCTCCGGCGACGGCATGTTGATGGATCCCGTGTCGTTCATCCTCTCGGGGAGCATCCTCACGACGGTCCGCGAGATCCCGCTGCGCTCCCTGGACACCCTCCAGCTCAAGATCCAGGCCCTCCCGGAGCAGTTCCCGGACGGGTTCACGACTTTCGTGGAGATCATGGACAAGCGCGTCGACCTGGATGCCGACATCGTGGAGCTCATCTCCAAGGAGGTGTCGCAGTTCAGCAAGCGCATCAACCAGAAAGAAGACATCAACGAGGAGTTCCTCCTCGACATCAACCAGCTTCAGGAGAGCGCGATGACCGTCCGCGAGAACGTCGTGGACAAGCAGCGCCTCATCTCCAACATCCTCAAGAGCAAGCGCTGCCCCAAGGATCCGGAGCTGCGCGAGGACCTGGGCATCATCCTCCAGGACATCGCCTCCCTGATCAACCACACCAACTTCAACTTCGAGCGTCTGGAGTACCTGCAGGACACGGTCCTGGGCATCATCAACCTCGACCAGAACAACATCATGAAGATCTTCACCTTCGTGTCGTTGCTGCTGATGCCGGCCACGCTGGTGGCGAGTTTCTACGGGATGAACGTCACCCTCCCCTTCGCCGAGAAGTGGTGGGCCTGGCTGGCGCTTTTCATCCTGATGGCCATGCTGGTCGCTTCCATCTGGATCATTTTCAAACGCAAAAAGATGCTATAGCCATGAAAAAAGCGCTGATCATCCTGGCATTGGCGGCCGTGGTCGCCGTGTCGTTCGCAAGCGGTCTGCTCGACGGGCTCAAGGAAAACGCGGAGGAAGAAAGCGTCCTGCCGCAGCCGGAGCAGACAGCCCAGCTGCCGGCATCCGTGAAAGAAAACCCCGCCGTCGAGCCGGAGAAAATGCTGGACGCCATCCTGGCCCGCTATGCCGGCGAGGTGGTCCTCGTGGATTTCTGGGCCACCTGGTGCAAGCCCTGCCTGCAGGCCATGGAGAAACTCGAACCCCTCAAGCAGAACCGCCTCAAGGACGTGAAATTCGTCTATGTGACCGATGCGACCTCCCCGCGGGATACCTGGGAGCAGATGGTCTCCGGCATCCACGGAGACCACTATTACCTCGAAGGCGCCGGCATGGACCTGATCCTCGGCCAGCTCGGCTCCGGCGGCTATCCGACCTACCTGGTCGTGGACCGCAACGGCAAGCAGGTGAAGACGTTCCTCGGCTACCAGGGGGAGAAGATGCTCCAGCTGCTCGACAAAGCGCTCTGAGACGCGACCCCGTCCGCCCAATATAAAAAACAACCACATAATACATGAAAAAACTCTTGATCATTCTGTCCGCCCTGGCCCTGAGCGCCACGGGCGTACAAGCCGCTGAGGACTGGCAGGACCCTGCCGTCAACCAGCGCAACCGCAAGCCGATGACCGCCACCTTCGTCAACGACAGCCCCCGGCTGTCGCTCGAAGGCATCTGGAAATTCCGGTGGTACGAGACGCCCCAGGCCCGTTCCCTCGATTTTTACAAACCCGGGCTCAACGATGCCTCCTGGGACGAAATGCCCGTGCCGGGCATGTGGGAGCTCAACGGCTACGGCGACCCGCTCTATGTCAACATCGGCTACGCCTGGCGCGGCCACTACAAGACGCAGCCGCCCGTGCCGCCCACCGAGCACAACTACGTGGGCCAGTACCGCCGCAGTTTTGACATTCCGGCCGACTGGGCCGGCCGCGACATCTTCCTGTCCATCGGTTCCGCCACGTCCAACCTCCGCGTGTGGGTGAACGGCAAGGAAGTCGGCTACAGCGAAGACAGCAAACTGGAAGCCCGTTTCGACATCACCAAGTACGTCACGCCCGGCAAGCCGGCGCTGATCGCCATGGAGATCTTCCGCTGGTGCGACGGCTCCTACCTGGAAGACCAGGACTTCTGGCGCTACGCGGGCATCGCGCGGGAGTGCTACCTGGAGGCGCGGCCGAAGGCCCGCATCGAGGACATCCGCATCACGGCCGGCACCGACGGCAGCTACGAATTCCTCACCTCCATCACCGCCCCGACCTACAACGTCGAGTTCTTCCTTTCCGGACCCGGCTTCCACGAGAAGCAGGTGAAGCCCGTCGGGAAAATCGAGAACCCGAAGCTGTGGAGCGCCGAAACGCCCAACCTGTATCACCTGCGCGCCGTCTGCTATCCGCGCAAGGGCCGTCCCGAGACGATTGAACTGAACTTCGGCTTCCGCGACGTGCGGATCGCCGGCGGCCAGCTGCTCGTCAACGGCCAGCCGGTCCTGATCAAGGGCGCCGACCGCCACGAGATGTCCGCCACGGGCGGCTACGTGGTCACGGTGGACGAGATGATCGAGGACATCCGCATCATGAAGGAGCTCAACATCAACACCGTACGCACCAGTCACTATCCCAACGACCCGCGCTGGCTGGACCTGTGCGACCGCTACGGGCTGTACGTGATCGACGAGGCCAACATCGAATCGCACGGCATGGGCTATGGCGAGCGGACCCTCGCCAAGGAGCCGCGCTACGCGCAGATGCACATGGAGCGCGTGCAGCGTATGGCCCAACGCGACGTCAACCATCCGAGCATCATCGTCTGGAGTCTGGGCAACGAAGCCGGCAACGGACCCAATTTCGAAGCCGCCTACGACTGGCTGAAGGGTTGGGACACGACCCGTCCCGTGCAGTACGAACGGGCCGATCTCGAGCGCAACACGGACATCTACTGCCCGATGTATGCCGGCTACGAGCGTATCGTGGAGTACGCCAAAAGCCAGCCCGAGCGTCCGCTCATCCAGTGCGAATACGCCCACGCGATGGGCAATTCGATGGGCGGTTTCGAGGATTACTGGGACATCTACCGGCAGTACCCGTCCCTGCAGGGCGGCTGCATCTGGGATTTCGTCGACCAGGCGGTCCGCTGGCCCTCGGAGAAGTCCCGCTGGGGCTACATCTATGCCTTCGGCGGCGATTTCAACGACTACGATCCTTCGGACAACTCCTTCAACTGCAACGGCATCATCGCGGCCGACCGCAGCTGGCATCCCCACGCATACGAGGTACGGCACGGCTACCGCTCCATCCTGACCTCCGCTACACCGGAGCAGGCCCTGGACGGCCGCGTGCAGGTCTATAACGAGAACTTCTTCATCGGTCTGGACCGCTACCTGATGCGCTGGGAAGTCCTCGCCGACGGACGCGCCGTCCTGGCCGGCCAGCAGGATGCCCCCGCCGCTGCGCCGCAGCAGACGGTCACGGCCGACCTGGGCTTCCGCAAGGCGGACCTGGAGAAAGTGCCCGGAGAACTCTACCTCAACGTCAGCTACGTCCTGCGCTGCGCGGACGGCCTGCTCCCCGCCGGCACGGAGGTCGCGCACGACCAGATTCTGCTGCGCGAGGCGCCCTACCGCCTCACGGCCGCCGACCTGCGCGGACGGCGGTGGGAAGCCGACTTCGATCCGGCGACGGGCGCGCTCTGCTCCTACAAGTTGGACGGCAAGCAGCTGATCGCCGCGCCGCTCATGCCCTGCTTCGGCCGCGCCGTCACGGAGAACGACCTCGGCGCCCGGCTGGAGAAGCGGATGGGCGACTGGCTCTACCCGGAATTCCGCGTCGTCAAGACGGATCGCAGCGACAAATGCGTGGAAGTGACGTATGCCGTGGGCGGGGACCTCGCCACGGTCGTCATGCAGTACGCGCTCGCCGCCGACGGCAGCATCACGGTGACGGAGCACATGACCCAGGTACGCGAAGGCGCGCCCGAGCTCTTCCGCTTCGGCGTGGAATTCGCCATGCCGGGCCGTTTCAATGACCTGGAATTCTACGGCAAGGGCCCGTTCGAGAACTACATCGACCGCCAGCGCGCCGCGCAGGTGGGCATCTGGCGCCAGACCGTGGCGGAGCAGTACCACTTCGGCTACGTCCGTCCGCAGGAGTCCGGCACCCATGTGGGTATGCGCTGGCTGCGCATCACCGACGCCGCGGGTTGCGGCTTCGAGATCGCCGCGCCGCAGACCTTCTCCGCCTCGGCCCTCCCCTTCGCCCGCCGCGACATCGACCTGTCCGTCACGGGCGGCGGCCGCGGCGACCACGGTGACCAGCGCCACTCGCCGGAGCTCAAGGAAGACGGCCTGACCCACGTCAACGTGGACCTCGTCCAGATGGGTCTCGGCTGCGTCACGTCCTGGGGGACGATCCCGCGGGAGCAGTACCGTATCAAAGCCGAGCCGCGCGCATTCAGCTTCACGCTGAAGCCGCTGCTGTAATCCTGTCCTTTCACCGCCGGCGGCGGAAAAGCGGAGCGGAAATTGGTTTTTCGGGAACCGAAAAATAATTTCCGGCCGCCCGTCTGGAAGACTCCGCCGCCGGCAGCAAAAGACAAAGAAAAAAAGAAAGAGGCCTCTGAAGCGATTTATCAGCTTCAGAGGCCTTTTGTTTTCGTTGGCGTTATAAAGGAACTAGCGGGCCTTGCCGTTGGAACCGAGGACGTTGACGATCTTGTGGATGTACATCTTCTTCATCTCCTCGCGGGCCGGCTTGAGGTACTGGCGGGGATCGAAGTGGCTCGGATTCTCAGCCAGGTGCTTGCGCACGGCGGCGGTCATGGCCAGGCGGGAATCGGAATCGATGTTGATCTTGCAGACAGCGCTCTTGGCGGCCTTGCGGAGCTGCTCCTCGGGAATACCGACGGCATTGGGGAGCTGGCCGCCGTACTTGTTGCACATATCGACATACTCCTGCGGGACGGAGGAGGAGCCGTGGAGAACGATCGGGAAGCCCGGAAGCTTCTTCTCGATGGCCTTCAGCACGTCGAAGGCGAGGGGCGGCGGGACCAGACGGCCCGTCTGCGGGTCGCGGGTGCACTGCTCCGGGGTGAACTTGTAGGCGCCGTGGCTGGTGCCGATGGAGATGGCGAGGGAGTCGCACTTGGTCTTCTTGACGAAGTCGATGACCTCTTCCGGCTTGGTGTAATGGGACACCGCGGAGGAGACCTCATCCTCGACGCCGGCGAGCACGCCGAGTTCGGCCTCGACGGTCACGTCATATTTGTGGGCGTAGTTGACCACCTTGCGGGTCAGCTTGACATTCTCGTCGTAAGGCAGGGAGGAAGCGTCGATCATCACGGAGGAGAAACCGAAATCCACGCAGCTCTTGCAGAGCTCGTAGCTGTCGCCGTGGTCCAGGTGGAGGACGATCTGGGGCTTCTTCCAGCCCAGTTCCTTGGCATACTCGACGGCACCCTGTGCCATGTAGCGCAGGAGGGTCTGGTTGGCGTAGTTGCGCGCACCCTTGGAGACCTGCAGGATCACCGGGGACTTGGTCTCGGCGGCAGCCTGGATGATGGCCTGGAGCTGCTCCATGTTGTTGAAATTGAAGGCGGGAATGGCGTAACCGCCCTTGACGGCCTTGGCGAACATCTCACGGGTGTTCACGAGGCCCAGTTCTTTGAATGAAACCTTCATAAAAGATATAATTTGTGACTGACAATTCAGTAAATCGTGCAAAAATAGTTATTTTTGCGGAAAACACCGCATAATGTCTGGCAAAGTCATCATCTTTTCCGCTCCGTCCGGCGCCGGCAAGAGTACCGTCGTCGGTCACCTGCTGGAACTGCATCCCGAATTCGAGTTTTCCGTCTCGGCCACTTCCCGCGCCCCGCGCGGGCAGGAGCGGGATGGCGTCGAGTATTATTTCATCTCAGCCGACCGCTTCCGCGAGCTGATTGCGCAGGACGCCTTCGTGGAATACGAAGAAGTCTATCAGGACCGCTTCTACGGCACGCTCAAGAGCGAGGTGGAGCGCATCTGGTCCAAGGGCCACGTGATCATCTTCGACGTGGACGTCAAGGGAGGCGTCAACCTCAAGAAGTTCTTCGGCGACGCCGCCCTTTCCGTGCTGATCGTCCCGCCCAGCATGGAGGTGCTGGAGAGCCGCCTGCGCGGCCGCGGCACCGACAGCGAAGAAGCCATCCGTGAACGGCTCGCCAAGGCCGCCTGGGAACTGGAATTCGCGGCCGGCAAGTTCGACCGGGACCTGGTCAATGACAAGCTGGAAGACACTTTCGCCGAGTCCGAGGCCATCGTGGACGCCTTCCTATGCGCATAGCCGTCTATTCCGGATCCTTCGACCCGCTCCACATCGGCCACCAGGCCATCATGGAGCGGCTCACCGTCACGCGCGAGTTCGACTGGGTCTATCTGGTCATCTCGCCGCAGAATCCCCTCAAGGATCCGTCCAAGGCCCTCTCCGCCGAACGCCGCTACCGCGCGGCCATCGAGGCCGTCCGGCGCCATCCCGACCTGCATGTCTGGGTGGACAACATCGAGCTGGAGATGCCGGCGCCCACCTACACGATCAAGACCCTGGACGCCCTGAAGAAGCGGGAGCCGGAGAATGATTTCACGCTCGTGATCGGCGCGGACAACCTGCAGAACATCCACCGCTGGCGCGATGCGCCCCGCATCCTGGGCGAATACGGCGTGGCCGTGTATCCCCGCAAGGGCTTCGACATGGAACTGCTGAAACGGCAGCTGCTCGAGGAGTGCCGCCATTTCCCGGTCCCCTATGTGCTGGACGCCTCGCAGGGCGCCGCCCCCGGCAACGTCAGTCTCGAGGAGATGGACCGGCTCTACAAGATCCGCCTGATCGACGCGCCCATCGTGGACATCTCCTCGACGCAGATACGCGAAATGCTGGCCCGGGGAGAAGACGCGTCCCGCTTCATGATGTAACCAAATTAACCGCCATACAATGAAAACCAGAATCTTCCTTGCGCTGCTTCCCCTGCTGGCAGCAGCCTGCAGCACCGACCCCGTCAGCTATTTCCCCGCCAAGGGAGCCGCCGGCGTCAATCCCGACACGCACCTCGTGCTGACCTTCCCTTCGGCGCCCGCGCTCGGCGAAGCCGGTTTCATCCGCATCTTCGACGCCCGGACCGGCGCCTGCGTGGACAGTCTCGACCTGAGCCTGCCCGCCGGACTCACGGAGAGCCGCACCTACGGGCCGGAGTGCGACTACGCCGCGGTCCCCTACGATTATTCCCGCGACTTCATCCCGACCAACAAGAACACCCTGCCCGGCACGCCCTCCGGCACCGCGGAGCCGACGCCCCGGGACATGCAGCTGACCATCATCGGCGGCTTTACGGACGGATTCCGCTTCCATCCCGTCATCATCCATGACAACGTCGCCACCATCTATCCGCACAACAACCTGCTCGAATACGGCCGCGACTATTATGTAACTATCGACCCGGGCGTGCTCGTGTGCGAAGGGTTCCGGGGCGTGAAAAAAGGCGCCTGGAAGTTCTCCACCAAGGCGGAAGGCCCCGCCGACACCCGCCACCTGACCGTGGCCGCGGACGGCAGCGGCGACTTCAACACCGTCCAGGGAGCACTGGACGCCGTGCCCGACTTCTGCAAGGACACGACCTGGATCACCGTGGCCGCGGGCGACTATGAAGAGATCGTCTATGCCCGCAACAAGACCAACGTCGTGATCAGCGGCGCAGGCATGGACGCCACCAAGGTCCACTACGCCAACAACGAGGTGTTCAATCCCCACCCGCTGCTGGTCAAGACCAACGAGTGGCCGGGGACCTTCCCGTCCCGCCGGGCCGCCTTCGCGCTGGACAACTGCGACGACATCGTGCTGCGCGACCTGTGCATCGCCACGGACCTGTACGGCCAGGCCGAAGGACTGCTGCTGCACGGCGAGCGCATCGGGCTCTACCGCGTGCGCATCATCGGTTCGGGCGACGCCCTCCAGGCCAACGGCACCATCTACATGCAGGACAGCGAGCTCATCGGCGACGGCGACACCATCCTCGGACGCGGCACCCTGTTCGCCCTGCACAGCAAGTTCTACAACCACGGCGGCCCCTTCTCCTGGGTGCGCAACGTCAAGCCCGCGCACGGAGACGTGTTCGTGGAATGCCATTTCGAGGGACAGCCCGGACGGCCCGCCGACTATGGCCGGACCAACAAAAACGGCCGTACGACCTATCCGGACGCCGAATTCGTGGTCATCGACTGCACCACCCGCCACTTCAACCCGCTCGGCTGGAGCGCCATCGGCGAGAAGAGCGCCACGATGCTGGAATGCGGCACCCGGGACGCCGACACCGGCCTGCCCGCGGACGTGTCGCAGCGGCACAAGTATTCCCGCCAGCTGGATCCCAAGCGCGATGCGGCGCTGATCGCACAATACAAGAATCCAGCCTGGGTACTCGCAGGCTGGACTCCGTCACAATCGTTCTGAGACCCGGTCTAGCCGAGGTCCTTGTTGTCCATCAGGTAGAAGGTCAGCTCACCCTTGCAGGCGAGATGGCCGTCCACGACGGCCTGTGCGCCGATCACGTAGAGGGCGCCGCGGATGGCTACCGGCTTGGCCGTCACCTCGATGGTGTCGCCGGGGCGCACCATGTGCTTGAAGCGGACTTTGTCCAGGCCGGCATAGAAAGGCGTGTGGCCCTTGAGCTGATCGCCCAGGATGAGGGTGCAGCACTGTGCCATGATTTCACACAGGATGACCCCGGGGACCACCGGGAAGCCCGGGAAGTGTCCCTTGAGGAAAAACTCTTCGCCGGTGACGTGATACGTGGCCTTGACGCCTTCCGCGTCGCCTTCCGTCCAGTCGACAAGCAGCATCGGTTCGCGGTGCGGAAGGAATTCCTTGATTTCTTCTCTGTTCATAGTGGGATGTTTAATTCTCGAATTTGCGCAGGGCGACGCTGGCGTCGTGGCCGCCGAAGCCCAGGGAGCTGGACACCGCCACGCGGACCGGACGCTCCACCGCCGTCAGCGGCGTGTAATTCAGGTCGCACTCGGGATCCGGGTGCTCCAGGCCGATGGTCGGCGGGATGATCCCGTCGCGCAGGGCCAGGGCGGAGACCAGGATCTCGGCCGCACCCGTGGCACCGATCATGTGGCCGGTCATCGACTTGGTGGAGCTGATGCTGGCCCGCCGGGCATCCTCTTCTCCGAGGGCCAGCTTGATGGCCGCCGTCTCCGTCTTGTCGTTGAGCAGGGTCCCGGTGCCGTGGGCGTTGATATACAGGTCTTCGCCCGCCCGGTAGCCGGACTGTTGCAGGGCGTCCCGGATGGCCCAGGAGGCCGGCAGTCCGTCGGGGCGCGGCGCCGTGGCATGGTAGGCGTCGTTGTAGTTGCCGTAGCCCGTGACCTCGGCGAGGATCCGGGCGCCGCGCGCGACCGCGTGCGAATACTCTTCCAGGACCAGCATCGCCGCGCCTTCGGCCATCACGAAGCCGCCCCGGTCGGCGCTGAACGGCAGCGAAGCACGGAGCGGATCGGTGGCGAGGGTCAGGGCGTGCGCGCTGACGAAGCCGCCGAACGCGAGCGGGTTGAGCACGGCTTCGGTGCCGCCCGCGAGGATGGCGTCGGCAAAGCCGAACTTGACCGCGCGGAAGGCCTCTCCCACGGACTGCGTGCTCGATGCGCACGCGGCGGCCGTGGTTAGGTTGGCGCCCTGGGCACCGTAGCGGATGGCGATGTTGCCGGCTGCGATGTTGCCGATCATCTTGGGGATGAACAGCGGGGAAATGCGGTCCGCGCCCTCCTCGAGCAGGACTTTCGTCTGCTCGATGAAGGTCTGCATGCCGCCGATGCCCGTGCCCACATAGACGCCGAGGCGCTCGGGGGCGATGTTGGTGCCGGCTTCCAGCCCGCTCTCCTGCATCGCCTGGGCGGCAGCCGCCTGGGCGAACAGGCAGAAGCGGTCATTGCGCCGGGTCTCCTTGACGGAGATGCCCCAGGCCGTGGCGTCGAAGTCCCGCACGACGCCGGCCACGCGGACCGGAAGGCGGCTCTCTGCCAGTTCGGGGCACTCACTGATTCCGCAGCGGCCCGCCTTGAGGGCGGACCAGAAAGCTGCGGTATCGTTGCCGACCGGCGAAATGACGCCGGTGCCGGTGATGACGACTCTTCTCTCTTCCATTATTTATACATAAAACGGCGGATGCTGCCCTTGGGGGTCTTGGAGAACGGCTCGAAGCGGAGCTCGAAATCGTTGACGGCGGAGTAGCCGGGCAGCTTGCTGTTGAGGTACGCGATGTTCTGCTTCATGACGGCGTCGAGGGCGTCGGAGCCGATGCCCGCCTTGTCGAGGGCGTCCATGTTGGGGACGATCAGCGCCACGATGCGGTGGTCGCGCTGCAGGACGATCGACTCGGCCACGTAGGGCAGCTCGTTGAGGATCACCTCGATCTCCTCGGGATAGACATTCTGTCCGTTCTCGGCGAGGATCATGTTCTTGGAGCGGCCGAGCAGGAAGACGTTGTTGTCCTTGTCCACCGTGCCGATGTCGCCGGTGCGGAACCAGCCGTCCTGCAGGACCTGGGCCGTGGCCTCGGGGTTCTTGTAGTAGCCCACGAACACGACGTCGCCCTTGACATACAGTTCGCCCGCGATATGCTGCGGATCCGGGGAGTCGATGCGGAGTTCCATCACCTCCGGGAGGTACTCGCCGCAGGACTTGGTCACATACTTGCCCACCTTGCCGTAGGACACGATCGGGGCCAGCTCCGTCAGGCCGTAACCCGTGATGAAGGGGACCTTGAGCTTGTGGACCAGCAGCGTCTCGACCTCGGAGGGGATGGCGGAGCCGCCCGTGGCGAAGACCTCGATCTTGCCGCCGGTCTCGCGCATCAGCTTCTCATAGAGCATCTTGCAGTATTCCGGATACTGCTCGTAGTTCTTGAATTTCTCCTGGCCTTCGGCACTGTGGATGTCCGAACCGAGGATGTAGTCGATGAGCTTGACGAAGATGAGGGGCACGCCGTAGAAGATCCGGGGCTTCACCTCCATCAGGGCGTCCTTGACGTTCATCGGGATCGGCGGCAGGCCGAGCACGGTCACGTGCATGCCCAGGGTCAGGGGGATGACCACGTCGCACATCAGGCCGAAGCTGTGGGCGTGCGGCAGCAGGCTCAGGTAGTTCTCCCATTTATGGAACGGGAAGCCCGGGGTGATGGCCTGGACATTGGCCGTGTCGTTGCGGTAGGTCAGCATCACGCCCTTGGGGTTGCCGGTGGAGCCGGAGGTGTAGAGGATGGCGCAGACCTCGTCCAGGTCGGCGTCAATCACCTTGAAGTCGGACGGCTGCATGCCGCCGGGATACTGCCCGGCGAGGAGCTGCGCACCGGCTGCGTAGAGTTCGCCGACGCCCTCGCGGCTGGCAAGCACCTCGCCGGTGAGGCAGTCGATGGCGCAGAGGACCTGCGGCATCTGGCTGAAGTCCATGGCATCGAAGATGCGCTTCTCGGTATAGAGGATCTTGCTGTCGGAGTGGTTGACCAGCTTCTGCGTGTCGGCGGGCGTGAAGGCGTTGTAGAGCTCGACGGCCACGTAACCCTTGCTGACGGCGGCGTAGTAGAGCGAGGCGCCCATCGCGCAGGGACGGGTGTTGATGGCAATCTTGTCGCCGCGTTTCAGGCCGGCTTCTTTCCAGATCAGGTCGAGGGTCTCGATCCGTTCCGCGAGTTCGCGGTAGGAAATGGTGGATTTGCGGAAGTCGGTCAGGGCCGGACGGTCCCAACTCTCACGGACGGCGCTCTCGAAGAGCTTGATGAAATTGTCGATTTTAATCATACTGTTCTTAGGTTTTAGGGGAAATCCCGGCGCGAATTTATGCCTTTTTTCGGACGCCGGCTCCCCGCGCGCGTACTTTGTGGTCAAATTCGGACCCGGATGGGTGAAATCGGCCCGGCTGGGGTGAATGCCGGACACCGGTCCCTGCCGGGGCGCTCCGAAATGACGGCGCAAAATTACACGCCGGCGCACGCGCGTGCAAATAATAGTAACCGGCGGACAAAAAAAGTGACGAAAAACTTGTTTTGCGGGAAAAAGCCCGTAACTTTGGGACGAATTCCGGCCGTTCTGGATTTCATCCCAGGCTCCGGACAAGAAAAAAAACGGATATGAACACCAGACTCCGCATCGGCAAGACCTATAAATCCCAGCTCTCCTACGTGATGCTGGTCCCCGCCTTCTTCATCGGCTTCTGCTTCCTGTACAACCCCTTCGGGATGCAGGCATTCTACCAGACCGGCGGGATGACTTTCGGCTTCCACTTCGTCATGCTGACCACCATCCTGATGGCCATCCTGGCCCTCACCCGCCTGGTCTTCAGCGCCCTCTACAAGCACATCCCCTTCAAATGGTGGCACTATACGCTCTGGTGTTTCGGCGAAGTCCTCGTGTTCTCGTTCTTCATGGCCCTTTACACGACGCTCTTCTATGCCGGGAAGTACAACTACTTCATGGTCCTGTCGCTGTGTCTCCAGTACGCCTATCTGATCCTGGTCTATCCCTATCTGTTCCTGATCCTGGCGCAGATCATCCTCAATAAGGACACGGACCTCAACGCCGAGCCGTCGGACAGCCTCGTCAAGTTCTATGACGAGCACAAACGGCTCAAGCTCACCATCGATCCCGCGGCCGTAATCAGCATCCAGGCGGACGCCAACTACGTGGTCATCCGCTACATGGACACGGACCGCGTCAAGGAGTTCATGCTCCGCGCCTCGATGAAGAGCGTCGAGAACACCGTGGCACAGCACGGCCTCGTGCGCTGCCACCGCTCCTACTTCGTCAATCCGAAATACGTCAAGCTGCTGAGCAAGAACAAAGACGGCATGATCACGGCGGAGCTCCTGCATCCGGAGGTGCCGTCCATCCCCGTCAGCAAGCAGTTCTACCAGCAGCTGTCCGAGCTGCTCTAGCGTTTCTTCCCGCTTCCGCCCGCCGCAGGCACCACGCGGCCGGGTTCGTGCGTCCAGTCCGGGGCCGCACCGGCATTCCCGCCGGCATGCTTCCGGTATTCCTGCCACCACGCGAAGGGATCCTCCGGGCGGAACAGTTCTTCCAGCACCGCAGCGTCCGTGCGCCCTTCCGGCCGGAAGGCCGGGGAATTCATATAGGCCAGCAAACTGCCGCGCAGGGCCCGCGCATCCGGGCGTGCGGCGGCCTCTTCGCCGAGCAGGTCCATGGCGCAGAACAGCAGCCGACCGCCTTCGCATTGGGTTTCAAAGACATACGCCAGCCGGCGGTTCTGCGTGAAATTGTCCACCGCCTCCACGACGGCGCCGGCACCCGGCATCCCGTCCAGGTTGACGGCCCGGGCATGCCGGGTCAGCCACCACCACTGCCAGTCGCTGTTCATTTCGGTCGGGAATCCGGCCAGGGCAGGATGCTGCGGGTCGCAGAGCAGGCCCATCGTCCCCGCTTCGCGCGGGAAGAAGACCGGGCTCCAGAACACGGGCACGAACTTGCCCGGCTCTCCGCGCACGGCCTCCGGCTCCGGGCTGAGCAGCACCGGGCCTCCCTGCCGCAGGACGGGCAGGGCCGCCTCCCAGGTCCGGACCTGCACCACCCCGCCCGGCTCCGCGGCCGGGGCGTCGGGATAGACCCAGACATGCCAGCTGTTGGCATACGGCGTGCCGTCCACGGACACTTCAAGGGTGAGGCATTCCGGTTGCGGGAAGCCCTCCAGGACTGCCCGGACCGGCTCCGGCATGGGCGTATTGCCGCCGGTCGGCATCTTCTGCTGCCGGAACACACCCTCCGCCACCACCCGGCAGTCGCTGCCGCGCAGGGTCCACCGGACGTCCGCCGTCAGGTCCTCCGGGCCGTAGTTCGCCACTTCCACCGTGGCCGTAAACGGCGCATGCTCCGTCCACCAGGGCCCGGAGAAACGCGCAAGCGGCGTGACCGGGGCGCAGGCCTGGCGGAACCATTCCGGCGTCACCAGCCCCTTGTTGTCCCAGAAAGCGTCCAGCAGGCCGACCAGCGCCGTGGACTGTCCGCTGAAATCCTGCAGGCCCAGCAGCTGGAAGCCGCTCAGGCGCGGGGTCCTGAGCGCCCGTTCCACCTCCTCCTTGTAGAGGATGGCGCCGAGCCGGCCGGAGGCCATCGTCCAGTCTTCCGCCTTGTCCAGCAGACCTTTGGATGCCAGGATGTTGCGCACGCCCTTGAAATTGAGCGGCTCCAGCACCCCGGTGTATTTCTCGATCTCCGCCATGTGCGGGAACACCGAGTACTGCCCCACCTCGTGCGAAATCAGCGGCACATCGAAATCCGCCGTATAGGCGCTGTAGTCATGGGTGAAGTCCGGGGACTCCGTCCCCAGATAATCCTGGCCCCGGATCTGTCCGAGGTAGGTCCGGGACGCCACCATGAACTCATCTTCGGGTTCGGGATAGCCCTTGTGCCCGGCGCCCATGGAGTACGACGAATTGGCGTAGAGATGGCGCGGGTCCTCCTTTTTCATATAGCGGAGCATCGCGTCGAGCCAGTCGTAGCCGCGGTCGAGCTCATTGCCGCAGGTCAGCATGCAGAAGGAAGGATGGTTGCCGTAGGCCGCGATGATGCGGTCGTACTCGGCCTTGAGGAAGTTGTCGATGTCCTCCTGCCCGATGTTGCGCGCCCAGTCGGGCAGTTCCACCTGCAGGTACAGGCCCAGGCGGTCCGCCACGCGGAAAGCCGCATCGGGCGGGCACCAGGAATGGAAGCGGATGTGGTTCAGGCCCCATTCCCTGCACACCGTGAATTCCTTCTCCCAACCCGCCTCGTCCAGGGGCGGCGTGCCGGTGAGCGGATAGACGCAGCAGTTGAGCGTGCCGCGGAGGAAAATCCGGCGGCCGTTGACCTCGATATGGTCGCCCACGCGCAGGAAGTCGCGCAGGCCGAAGCGGACCCTGCGGCTGTCCCGCCCGCAGCGGACGGTCAGCGTCTGCAGGTTCGGGGCGAATTCGTCCCAAAGTTTCGCGCCGGACAGGTCCACCGTCCGTTCGACGACGGTCGTATCGCCCTGCAGGACAAGCTCCTGCCGCCCGCCCGGACGGTATTCCAGCGTCACGGAAGCCACTTCGGGCGAATGCCGCACCAGCCGGGTGCGCACCCGCGCCTTCCGGGCCGCCGCATCGGGATACACGTCCACCTGTGCGATCTCCACCGGCTCGAGCGCCGTCAGGGTCATCTCCCCGAGCACGCCGTTCCAGATGATCTGGGTGTCGTTGGTATAGGCATGGGCCAGCAGCGAAGGGTTCACGTTGTAGCGCTGGCGGTTGTCGATGCGGAGCATCAGGGTGTGCCGGCCGGCGGAAAGGCCTTCCGGGATCCGGTAGTGGTGGGGCGTGGTGAGGCTCTCCTCCGCCCCGGGCAGCTGCACGCCATCGACCCACACGCTGCTCTGCCAGATCACACGTTCCAGCTTGAGGGCCAGCGGTTTACCGGCCATTCCGGCCGGAATGTCGATCTCGCGCCGGTAGAAGGCGGCTCCCAGGAAGGAATGCTTGCGCGTCAGGCGCTGGATCTGCGCGCCGGTGATGGCGGGTTCCAGGGTGTTCGGGGTGCCCAGGCCGGCGTCGTCGGTCGTGCCGGGCAGGGTCATCGGCTGGAAAGTGGCCAGGCTGTCCAGGCTCACCTGCCAGCTGCCGGACAGATCCACCGTGCGCTGCGGTGTGCAGGCCACCGCCAGCAGCGCCGGGAAAAAGGTCAGGAGGAGGATGCGTTTCATATCCTCAAAGATAATAATTTGCCGCGGGACCCCAAAAAAGTTGAAATAAATTTGGAGAATTCCGAATTTAGCGATACCTTTGCAATCCCAAAACGGAGGACTCGTTAGCTCAGTTGGTAGAGCACAACACTTTTAATGTTGGGGTCTCGGGTTCGAGCCCCGAACGGGTCACAAGAGTGAACGAGCTTTCGTTTGACAATACTGCTTCCTTAGCTCAGTTGGTAGAGCACCTGACTCTTAATCAGGGTGTCTAGGG
>CAMHIP010000042.1 GCA_946185205.1 uncultured Bacteroidales bacterium
AACGGTGGGTTCGTATAACGGTTAGTACTCGAGATTCTCAATCTCGCAATAGGAGTTCGATTCTCCTACCCACTACCAAAAGCTCGCTTTCCAAGCGGGCTTTTTTCGTATGCGTCAGTCCAGCGGATCGACGTCGAGGTAGCAGCCGTCTTGCAGGCCGTCCAGGAGCTGTGCCTTGCGGGCGGCGAGGGAGCGGTCCCGCGGCAGGAAGTGCCGCTCCAGCACCTCGCCGCTGCCCTGGCGGCGGAGTTCCACGAGCCGGGTGTAGGGCGGAAAGCCGAACTGGCGGCGCTCGGCGAGCAGGTCGTCCGTGCTGCGGGAAGCGTCGAAGCGGGCCGGCACGGCGGTCTGGACGATGACGCGCGGGGCGAACTGGCAGAGGACCCCGACGATCTGCGCGGCGCGTTCGTCGGCGCGGAAGTCGTCGCGTGAGACCAGGGCGTCGGCCTGCAGGACGGCGAGCAGCGCGGCGTCCGCCGCTCCTTCCCGGCTGAGCGCGGTGAGGGTCATGACCCGGAATTCCCGTCCCGGGAACAGCGCGTCGGTCTCTTCGCGGAGCAGATCCGGCTTCTCCCAGCCGCGCAGCAGCACGACCGGGCCCTCCGTCTCGCGGATGGCGGCGATCAGTTTGCGGGAGAACGTCCCGACCAGTCCGTTCTTGCGCCGTTCGGCCGGCAGGTCGATGATCTCGGCTGCGGCGGGCAGCGGGGTCTGCTGCAGCGTATATTTGCCCAGGCGGACGTTGAGCAGGGTCTCCAGCGAGGGCACGGCGGCGCCGAGCATGACCCGGGCGCCGTGAATGCCCGCCAGGGCGACGGCGGCATCGCGGCCGTGGTAGCGGGGAGCCGGCTCCGTCTGCTTGTAGGCCGGGTCCTGTTCTTCGTCCACGATGACCAGCCGCAGGGAGCGGAAAGGCAGGAAGAGCGCGGACCGCGTACCGAGGACGACGGCCGGGACGCCGCTGCGCAGGGCTTCCGCGACGGCGCGCCGGCGGACCGGTGTCCGGCCGGAATGGAAGAGGTGCAGCCGGGAACCGAATTCCGGGGTCAGGATGGCCTCCAGCCGGTCGCAGAAGGCGATTTCCGGGGTCAGTACCAGGACCTGGCCGCCCTCGGAGAGCGCCTGCCGGATGGCCGGAAGATACGCCTGCCGCCGCTCCGGGGCGGACCAGACCTGGGGCTTGCCGGGGTCGGAAACGCCCGCGGGCGGATGACCGGCCTCCGGGCCCCGGGCGGCGGCGATCCGTGCGCGCAGCGCGTCGCGTTCCGCTTCCAGCCGCTGCCGGACCCGTTCGCCGTGCCGGCCGGCGAGCTGTTCTTCCTTGCGGGCGAGCTGTTGTTCCAGACGGACGACGATCCCGGCGGCCGTCTGCTCACTGCGCTGCCGGAGGAGCGGATACGCCGCTTTGTAAACTTCTCCCGGTGTGCAGAGGTAGTAGCCGGACAGGAATTCCCAGAAACGGAGCTCTTCCGGCGTGACGTCCGGCAGCCCCTCCTGAACGGAAACAATGTCCTGGATGCGTTCCGGCGGCAGGTCCGGCCGATCCAGCGTACGCCAGACCACCCCGTCGTAGCGTTTGCGGCCGAGCGTCACGCATACGCGCCTGCCCGGCTCCAGCGGAACGGGGGAGCCGTAGGTGGGCACCCACCGGAGCTTGACCGGCAGGAGCACCTCGATGTATGTCCGGTCTGCCGTCATGTGCCGCAGCGGGATCAGTCGGTGTCGGTGTCGGGCTCGTTGGCCGTGCGGGCGAATTCCATCAGGGCGGGGGAGATGTGGCAGTAGCCCTGCGGATGCTTGTCCAGATAGGCCTGGTGCTCCGGTTCGGCCCGGTAGAAATTCTTGAGGGGCTTGACCTCCACGGCCAGTTCGGCCTTGGCTTCGCCGGCCACGCGGTCATAGATCTTGCGGATGGCCGGCAGGTCGGCCGGGTCGCTGTAGTAGATGCCGGTGCGGTAGCGCGTGCCTTCGTCGCCGCCCTGCTTGTTGAGGCTGGTCGGGTCGATGGCGCTGAAATAGATCTGGATCAGGCGCTCCAGTCCCAGCACGTCCGGGTCATAGACCACGTGCACGGTCTCGGCATAGCCCGTGGTGTCGGTATAGACTTCGCGGTAGGTGGGGTAGGCGATGTTGCCGTTGGCATAGCCCGTTTCTGTCCCCACGACGCCGCGGATGCGTTTGAGATAGTGCTCGGCGCCCCAGAAGCAGCCGGCTGCGAGATAGATATCCTTCGTCATGTCTGTCGTGTCATTTAGCGTCGGCCTTGGCCTGGAACTTCGCGTTGTCGATGATGAAACGCTCGTGCCGTCCCTCGCCGATCAGGCCCCGCTCGTCATAGGCGGCGACCCGGAACACGAGCCGCCTGCGGTCGATTTCGACCAGCTCCGTCTCCGCCCACACCTTCATCCCCAGGGGCGTGGCCGAGCAATGCGATACATCCACGTGGGTCCCCACGGTGCCCTGTCCGGGCTCCAGGAACGGCTCTACCGAATACACGGCGGCTTTCTCGATGAGGGCGATCATCATCGCCGTGGCATATACGCGCACGAGTCCGCTGCCGACGTTCCTGGCCAGCAGCGCTTCCGTGACCACCGCTTCTTCGCGGCCCTTGATGCCGGGTTGCAGTTTCTCCATGGGCGGATCAGCGTTCCGGCCGGATCACGATCTCCTTGCGGTCCGGGCCGACGGAGATGATCCTGACCGGGCATCCGGTCTGCTCTTCGATGAAACCGATGTAGTCCTTGAGCTCCTGCGGGAAATCTTCGTATTCGCGGACGCCGCAGATGTCGCAGTCCCAGCCCGGGAATTCACGATAGACGGGCTTCACTTCCTCCCCGCTCTCGAACGGGAACCAGTCCACCTGCTTTCCGCCGATCTCGTAGGCCGTGGCGACCTTGATGGTCTTGAACGTGTTGAGGACGTCCGCCTTCATCATGATGAGCTCGCTCACGCCGTTCATCATCACGGCATATTTGAGGGCGACGAGGTCGAGCCAGCCGCAGCGGCGCGGACGGCCCGTGGTGGCGCCGTATTCGTGGCCGATGCGGCGCAGTTCCTCGCCGGTCCCGTCGAAGAGCTCGGTCGGGAAGGGACCGCTGCCCACGCGGGTGCAGTAGGCCTTGAAGATGCCCATGACCTTGCCCACACGGTTCGGGGCCACGCCGAGGCCGGTGCAGACGCCGGCGGTCATCGTATTGGAGGAGGTGACGAACGGATAGGTGCCGAAGTCGATGTCGAGCATCGAGCCCTGTGCGCCTTCCGCCAGCACGGGGACGTCGCGGTCGAGGTAGTCGTTGATCACGCGCTCGCTATCGATGAAGGAGAAGCGCCGGAGCTCTTCCACGGCCTGCATCCACTTCTGCTCGTATTCGGTGATGTCGTATTCGAAATCATACTGGGAGAGCAGCCCGAAGTGCTTCTGCTTCAGGGCGTCGTAGCGGGCCTGGAATTCCGGGGAGAGGATGTCCCCGATGCGCAGGCCGTTGCGGCCGGTCTTGTCCATGTAGGTCGGACCGATGCCCTTGAGCGTGGAGCCGATCTTGCCCTTGCCCTTGGCGGCCTCGCTGGCGGCGTCGAGCATCCGGTGCGTCGGGAGGATGAGGTGGGCGCGTTTGGAGATCAGGAGCTTGTCGGTGATGCTGCCCGCACGCTGCTCGATGGCGCGGATCTCCTCCATCAGGATCACGGGGTCGATCACGACGCCGTTGCCGATCACGTTGACCGAATCCGGGCGGAAAATGCCGGACGGGACGGTGTGCAGCACGAAACCGTCACCGTCAAACACCAGGGAATGACCTGCGTTGGGCCCGCCCTGGAAGCGCGCGATTACTTTGTATTCAGGGGTCAGGACATCGACCACCTTGCCTTTGCCCTCGTCACCCCACTGGAGTCCGAGTACGACGTCGATTTTCTTCATGTCAGCAAAAAATTACTTTCCAACCTTTAAAGATAACAATAATCTTTGACACCCCCAAATCGGGCGGCCGTTTTTGTATGTTCTTGACTGTTTGCTGTTTATGGTTTAAACCATAAATGGCTCATAGGTAGGCAGTTGCTAAAACGGTGATTATTTCTTATTTTTGTTGAAAACTGAAAAATCTGCCCCTATGAGACACAAATCGACCCTTTTCCCGATCCTTGCTTTCCTCCTGCTGGCCGGGACTTGCCTGGCTTCGGAGCCGCGCCTGCACCAGACTTTCGATTTCGACTGGAAATTCACGCTGACGGCCCCGGCCGGCGCCGAGGCGCCCGGCTTTGACGACGGCGCCTGGACGGACGTGCAGCTGCCCCACGACTGGAGCATGACCCTGCCGTACCTGTCGCCGCAGGAGGGCGGCAGCGGCTCGATGGGCTTCATGCAGGGCGGCCTGGGATGGTACCGCAAGACCTTCGCCGTGCCCGCCGCCTGGCGGGGCCGCCGCATCAGTCTCGAGTTCGACGGCGTGTATCACCGCGCCACGGTCTTCGTCAACGGCCGGGAGGCGGGCTTCCACCCCTATGGCTATACGGCATTTGCGTATGATATCACCGACTTGCTGGAGCCCGGCCGCGAGAACGTGGTTGCGGTCCGCGTCGACCACACGGATTGCCCGACCTCGCGCTGGTATTCCGGCAGCGGCATCAATCGCCATGTCTGGCTCAATGTCACCGATCCCGTCCATGTGGCCCTGTGGGGCACGTATGTGACCACGCCCGCCGTTTCCGCGGAGCGGGCTGCGGTGCGGGTGGAGACGACCCTGCAGAACGACGGTCCGCGCGCCGCGGCCGTCTCGCTGACCAGCGAACTCCGGGATCCCTCCGGACGCACGGTCGCCAGGGCGACGGCGTCCGCCACCCTGGAGCCCGGGGCGCAATCGGCCGTCCCGCAGGAATTTGCCCTGGCCGCTCCGGCGCTCTGGGATCTCGACAGCCCGCAGCTCTACACGCTGGTCACGACCGTGCGCCGGGGCGGCCGGGTGGCCGACCGTTATGAGACGCCCTTCGGCGTGCGGGACATCCGTTTCGACCCGGACAAGGGGTTCTTCCTCAACGGCCGCAGCGTCAAGATGAAGGGCGGCGACATCCACCAGGATGCCGGCTCGCTGGGCACGGCGATCCCCGACCGGGCGCACGAGCGCCGCGTGGCCCTGATGAAGGAGACCGGCTTCAATGCCATCCGCTGCAGCCACAACCCGCCTGCGCGGGAGTTCCTGGACGCCTGCGACCGCCTGGGGATGCTGGTCATCGACGAGTCGTTCGACAAATGGAAATACGGATACTACAAGCAGTGGTTTGATGACTGGTGGAAGGCGGACCTCGCGGCCATGGTGCTGCGCGACCGCAACCACCCCTCGGTCGTGCTCTGGAGCGTGGGCAACGAGACCCCGGAGCAGGGCGACATGAGCGGAGAGGGGGCGGCGCGCCTGCGGGCGCTGCGCGCCGAATGCGAGCGGCTCGACCCGACCCGCAAGGTGGCCGTGACCACGGCGCCGGACTACAAGCGCACGTTCGACAGGAACGGCTTCAACGCCGCCGTGGAGGTGGTGGGCTACAATTACCAGGAACCCTTCTTCGACAGCGACCACGCGCAGTTCCCGGACCGGATCATCTACGGATCCGAGGTCTTCCCGTATTATTCCGCGGGCCGGGAGCGGATTCGCGAGTACATCGAGCGCAATCCCTGGTACGACTATGCCTCCCGCGATTTCATCTTCGGCTATTTCATGTGGGCGGCGATCGACTACTGGGGCGAGTCGTCCGGCTGGCCGAGCAAGGGCTGGCCGACGGGCGTCTATGACGTGTGCATGCACGAGAAACCCTCCGCCGCCTTCTTCCGGGCCGTCTGGAAGGAGGAGCCGGTGGTGAAACTGGCCGTGGAGGATCCGTCCCTGCCGCTGGACCGCGGCAAGGACATGTGGACCTGGCCGCTGCTCGCCTCGCACTGGAACTTCCCGCGCTATGACAACCCCCAGATGGTCCAGGTCGATGTCTTCACCAACTGCGAGACGGTGGAGCTTTTCCTGAACGAGGTCTCGCTGGGCGTCCGCCGCACCGCGGACTGGCCCAACAACACTGTGAAATGGCACCTGCCCTACAAGCCCGGCACGCTGGGCGTCAAGGGTTATAACGGCGGTGTCGAGGTGGCTTCCGACCTGCTGAAGACCGCCGGGGAGCCGGTGGCGCTTCGCCTGCGTGCCGACCGGACGGCGCTTGCCACCGACGGGCAGGACCTTTCGCACGTGGAGGTGGAGCTGGTCGATGCCGAAGGGACCGTGGTTCCGGATGCCGACCGCCCCGTGCGCATCCGCGTGGAGGGTGCCGGCCGATTCCTGTGCATGGACAACGGCGATACGGCCGACGGCGGGGCCCAGCTGCGTCCGGACAAGCCGACCTTCCTGGGCCGGGCCCTGGCGGTGGTGCAGGCCGGCCGCTCCGGCGGGACGCTGCGGGTCACCGCCTCCGCGGACGGGCTGCCCGATTCGGAACTGATATTGACTGTCAATTAGTTACAAAACAACCTTCGGCATTTTCTCCGAAGGTTGTTTTGCAAATAGCTGATTATGAATCCGGAGGCCCGGAAGGTCACTGGATGGCCTTCTCGATGTATTCAACCACCTCGCGGACCGTCTTGAACGGCGCCTGCGTCTGGAACTGGAACCCGAATTCGTGTTCGATGGCGAGCGAGAGCAGCAGCATCGACAGGGAGTCGATGCCGAGGTCGGTCGTCAGGGCGGCGTCCATGGAGATCCGGGCGGGATCCATCTTGGGCTTCACGGTCTTCAGGATGTCCTGGAGTTTGGCGTAGATTGCTTCCTGTGTCATAGCCTAGTTGTCTTTGCGTGAAACTTTGAGGGAACCGGTGCGCTTGAAGTCCTCCTTGCGGATGACGACCTTGGAGACGCGGTGCGTCGTGGGGAGGGTGGCGTTGATGTCCTCCGCGAGCTGCTTGAAGAAGGCCTCGATCTCCTCGGGGGTCTTGCCCTCGAAGGCTTCTGCGCGCGGGAGGATTTCGATGGTCAGGACGGGTTTGCCGTCTTCTTCGACTTCCTTGACGAGGCAGTCGCGCAGGGCGGGGCACTGGTAGAACGGCTCTTCGATGCTCTCCGGGGAGATGTTCTCGCCGCTGGGCAGGACGATGAGGTTCTTGATGCGGCCTACGATATAGAGGTAGCCGTCTTCGTCGAAGCGGCCGAGGTCGCCGGTCTTGAGCCAGCCGTCCGGGGTCAGCGTCGCCGCGGTCTGCTCGGGGTCGCCGTAGTAGCCGAGGAAGACGTTGTCGCCGCGGAACCAGATCTCGCCGTCCACCAGCTTGACTTCCTGCTCGGGATAGATCTTGCCCACGGAGGTCGGGCGCTCCAGCGATTCGGCGTTGCCGGAGGTCAGGTTCGCTCCTTCGGTCATGCCGTAGCCCGCGAGGACCTTGATGCCGAAGCCGTTGAACTCCTCGATGAGCTTCGCCGGCACGTTGGCGGCGCCGGAGATGATGGTATGCAGGCGGCCGCCCAGGAACTGCGGGCCGTACATCTTGGTCAGGCCCACAAGCACCTCCACGAGGCCGGGCACGAGCACGAGCACGGTCGGGCGGATGACCGGCAGCTTGCCGATCGTGGCCTTCATGTCTTCAGCGGCGTACCAGAGCGCGCCGCACATTAGCTTGGAGAGCGTGCCGGCAATCAGGCCGAACACGTGGCTGAGCGGCAGGAAGCCGATGGTCACGTGGCCGGAGAGCTGGCTGCCCGGGGCGAAACAGCCGTTGAAGGTGCCGCGCATCAGGGCGCGGTGGGGCAGGACGGCGCCTTTGGGCGCACCCGTCGTGCCGCCGGTGAAGAAGATGGCTGCGGGCGCTTCCTTGTCCACGGCGGCCGCAGGCGTCTCCGTCTCGCCGAGGGCGGAAGCGGAAAGCAGCGGGCACGGGGCGCCCTGCACGCCTTCGCGGAATTCATCCCGGACGATGAGCGCCTTGGCGCGGAATTTTGCGCAGCAGCCGATGACGGCCGGGGCGGGGAGCTGCGCCGGCAGCTGGATGGCCACCATGCCGGCGGACGTGACGGCGAGGAAGTTCTCCACGGCGTCGATGGAGTTCTTGTCCAGGATGGCGACGTGGTCACCGGCCTGAAGCCCCGCTTCTTTCAGCAGGGTGCGGCGGCGGGCGATCCGGCTGCCCATCTGGGCGTAGGTGTATGTGTTGACGGTGTCGGAGAGGGCGGGCCGGTCGGCCCATTTGGAAACGATCCGGTCCAGGTATTCCGGGACAGTCGGAAGATAATGCAGCTGTGCGAGTTCTTCCGCCGGGATCATGTCGTAGAAGTAATGGGACATAAAAGGTTTCGGTTTTGGAAAACGGGGACAAATTTAAGAATAAATGGTTATATTTGTATCGTACTAAAACATGTTTTGATGGCAGTTGAGATCAAATTGGCCGAAAACCGGCGGGAGATGAAGCAGTTTGTCGATTTCCCGGAGTGGCTGTACCGGGATTGTGAAAACTGGGTTCCCGCGCTGCGGGGCGACGAATTCGATACCTTCGACCGGGAGAAAAACGGCGCTTACGCGTACTGTGACTCGGCGTGTTATCTTGCTTTCAAGGACGGCCGCGTGGCCGGCCGCGTCGCGGCGATCATCAACCACAACGCCAACCGCGACTGGAAGCAGGAGACCGTCCGTTTCGGATGGCTGGATTTCATCGAAGACCGCGAAGTCCTCGCCGCGCTGATGGACGCCGTCGCCGCCTGGGGACGGGAGCGCGGATGCACGAAGATGAAGGGCCCCTGGGGCTTCACCGACATGGACAAGGAAGGCCTGCTCGTGGAAGGGTTTGAGCACCTCAGCCCGTTCACCTGCCTCTACAATTATCCCTACTACGACACGCTCCTGCAGGAACTGGGCTTCAGCAAGGACGTGGACTGGACCCAGCGCATCGCCAAGGTCACGGACCAGCTGCCGCCGATGTTCCAGTTCGCCGGGATGATCGAAGAACGTTTCGGCCTGCATGTCTATCAGGCGAAGAGCACCCGCGACCTGGCGGACCGCTACGGCCTGGCCATCTTCCACATGTACAACGAGACCTTCGCCCCGCTGTTCCAGTTCTCGCCGCTCACCGACAAGCAGATAGACCGCTACCTCAAGACCTATGTCCCCATCCTGCGCCCGGAGTTCGTGTCCGTCTGCCTGGACAAGGACGACCGGCCGGTGGGGTTCACCTTCTGCGTGCCTTCGCTGTCGAAGGCCGTCAAGAAGGCGCACGGTCGGCTGTTCCCGTTCGGCTTCCTGCACATCCTGGACGCACTCAGGCATAACGACACGCTGGAGGCCCTGATGATCGGGGTGCTGCCGGAATACCAGGGAAAGGGTGCGAATGTGCTGATGTTCAAGCATATCCATGAGAATGCCCTGAAGTTCGGCATCAACAAGATGATCCTCAATCCGCAGCTGGAAGACAATTTCAAGGTCCAGTCGCTCTTTGAACAATACGAGACGGAGCCGTTCATGCGGCGCCGCGCCTACAGCAAAGACATCTAACGATTCCCCGATATGAAAAAAGCATTTGCCTTCCTGGCCTTCGCGGCCGCCCTGCTGACCGCTTGCCACGAGTCCGCCGCCCCTTTCATCGATGGGCTGGTTACCGATGCCACCATCCATTCCATTACCCTGACCACGCCGGAAGGCGAGACCGTGACGCTCAGTACGCTGGGCACGGATCCGGTGCTGGTGCCGGGCGTGCTGCCCGGTGACGGGGTCCGCGTGCACTATGAGGTCCTGGCCGACGGGGAGACGCTGCGCGCTGTGCAACTGGACCTTACTGCGCCGTCGGCGTACCGCCTGCTGCCGGGTATCTGGCGTGACTGCACCGCGGACCAGGAGGTGGGGCTTGTGCTTGCCGAGGACGGTTCTGCCCGGGCTACGGGCTGGTCTGCGCCCCTGCAGGACTGGTCGCTGGACCTGGACGGGCAGCGGCTGGTCCTCACGGGAGAGGATCCTTCCGATGCGAAGAAGACCCTGCTCCAGATTTTCCAGATCGAGAAACTGGGAGTCGATTCGCTCGTGGTCGTGTCCGACGAAGGCCGCCGGTTCGCTTTCTCCCGGCAGTAAATCCCTCTCAGGCCGCGGTCAGACGCGTCTTCATCCAGCGGCCGCGGGCGATGCGCACCGCGAAGATGACGCCTTTGATGCTGAGCTCCGTGGCCATGGCGAACCAGTAGCCCTCAAGCCCGTAGCGGGGGATCAGGAAGAGGGCGAGCCCGAGACGGATCACCCACATGCTGAGCAGGTTGATGGCCGAAGGGACCAGCGTGTCCCCGGCCCCCACGCAGCAGCCGTAGGCAACGATGCTCACCCCGTAGAGCAGCTCCGCCCAGGCCTCGATGCGCAGGCACTTGGCTCCCAGTGAGATGACTTCCGGATCCTGGCTCAGCATACCCATGATCTGCGGGGCGAAGCCCCACATCAGGATGGCCAGGAAGGTCATCATCGCAGCGCCGGAGCCGATGGTCATCCAGGCGAAGCGGCGCGCCATGTCGGGCCGTTTCGCGCCCAGGCTCTGGCCGACCAGCGTGGTGGCGGCGTCCTCCATCCCGTAGCCGGGCAGGTAGCAGAAGCCTTCCGCGATGATGGCGAAGGAATTGGCCGCGATGGCGATGGTCCCCAGGGGCGCCACGAGCACGGTCGCCGCGATGTAGGCACCGCGCGAGATCAGGTTCTGGATCCACAGCGGCCAGCTGATGCCGAACGCCTGCTTGAAGATATCTTTCTGCTCCCTGTCAAAGAGCGATTCCGCCGTCCGGGCGTCGGTGCGGAGCGTCCTGAAATTGCCCAGGATCCGGCGGGCGGGGCGGATCCAGCTCCGCTCCTGGCGGAGTTCCGTGCTGCGCCGCGTGGCATACCAGATCAGGAAGGCCCCGGCGCAGGCGGTCGCCAGGCCGGTGCCGAGCGCGGCGCCCCGGACGCCGAGCCCCATGATAAAGATGAAGAGGTAGTTGAACAGGACGTCCAGCACGCACATGGCGATGCTCAGGATGCCCGGGACCTGCACGTTGCCGCTGGCGATCAGGGAGGCCTCGCAGAAGATGGTCATCTGGAAGAGCGGCAGGAACAGCGCATAAATCAAGAAGTAGGAGGAAGCGTCGGAGAGGATCTCCGGCGTGCCGCCCAGCCAGTGCGGCAGGGCGCGGTGGATGGCGACGGCAAGCAGGGCGAGCAGCACGCTCACGGCGACCGCGACGAAGATGCCGTGGCGGAAGATGCGCCGCGCCCCGGCAAAATCCTTGGCTCCGCAGCGGTGGGCGATCTGGACGCTGAAACCGGAGCTGTTGGCATAGCAGAAGCTGCCGAAGATCCACGTGGTCGTGCTCACGAGGCCGATGGCGGCGGCCTGCGCCGAACCGAGCCGGCCGACCATGGCCGCATCGATATAGCTCATCAGGCACATGGCCAGCTGCGCCAGGATCGAAGGCCAGGCCAGCTGCAGGGTGAGCATGAACTGCTCCCCTCCGCTCAGCGGTTCCCCGCCGCGGAGTCTTCCCAGCAACTGATCTTTGGTCCCTGCCATAGCGGGCGCAAAGATAGTGCAAAAATCCATTTTTTTGGCTAACTTTAGGGTCGCTAAAACTCTGCATAACCCATGAAATACCCCAAAATCGGCATCAGGCCTACCATTGACGGGCGCCAAGGCGGCGTCCGCGAAAGTCTGGAAGAAAAAACCATGGCGCTCGCGCATGCGGTCGCCGACTTGATCAGCAGCAACTTACGCAACGGCGACGGCTCTCCGGTGGAGTGCGTCATCGCCGACACGACCATCGGCCGCGTGGCCGAATCCGCCGCCTGCGCGGAGAAATTCGAGCGCGAAGGCGTGGGCAGCACCATCACGGTGACCTCCTGCTGGTGCTACGGCTCCGAGACCATGGACATGAACCCCCACTGGCCCAAGGCGGTCTGGGGCTTCAACGGCACGGAGCGTCCCGGCGCGGTCTATCTGGCCGCCGTCCTGGCGGCGCATGCGCAGAAGGGCCTGCCCGCCTTCGGCATCTACGGCGAGGATGTCCAGGACCTGGACGACAACAGCATCCCGGCCGACGTGGCCCTCAAGATCCTGCGTTTCGCCCGTGCGGCGCAGGCCGTCGCCACGATGCGCGGCCGCAGCTACCTCTCGATGGGCGGCACCTGCATGGGCATCGCCGGCTCCATCGTCAACGCGGATTTCCTGCAGAACTACCTCGGCATGCGGACGGAATACGTCTCGCTGGTGGAGATCCTGCGGCGCGTCGATTTCGGCATCTATGACCACGAAGAGTTCAAAAAGGCCATGGCCTGGGTGGAGAAGTACTGCAAGCCGCAGGAAGGCCACGACTACAACGAAGACCGGCCCCTCTTCCCGGGCACGCCGATGACCGCCTTCAACGGCAAGGGCAAGGGAAAGACCCGTGCGGAGAAGGATGCCGACTGGGAGTTCACCGTCAAGAACATGATGATCATCCGCGACCTGATGTGCGGCAATCCCAAGCTCCTGGAGATGGGCTACAAAGAAGAAGCCCTCGGGCACAATGCCATCGCCGGCGGCGTGCAGGGCCAGCGCCAGTGGACCGATTACAAGCCGAACTTCGATTTCCCCGAGTCGCTGATGTGCTCCTCGTTCGACTGGAACGGCATCCGCGAACCGTATATCCTCGCCACGGAGAACGACGCCCTCAACGGGCTCTCGATGCTCTTCGGGCACCTGCTCACCGGCCGCGGCGTCATGTTCAGCGACGTGCGCACCTACTGGAGCCCGGAAGCCGTGAAACGCGTGACCGGCGAGGCGCCCAAGGGGATTGCCGCCGGCGGATTCATCCACCTGATCAATTCCGGCGCCACGACGCTCGACGCCACGGGCGCCATGTCCGACGAGGAGGGGGCCCCGACCATGAAGGCACCCTGGGAGATGACGGAGAAGGACGCCGAGGCGTGCCTTGCCGCCACCAACTGGATGCCGGCGGACCGCGACTACTTCCGGGGCGGCGGCTATTCCGCCCATTTCGTCAGCCGCGGCGGCATGCCGATGACCATGATGCGCCTGAACATCGTCCAGGGCCTGGGTCCCGTGCTGCAGATCGCGGAGGGCTGGACGGCCGAGCTCCCGAAGCGCATGCATGATATCCTGGACAAGCGCACCGACCCGACCTGGCCCACCACCTGGTTCGTGCCCCGCCTGGATCCTTCCCGCGACTGTTTCAAGGACGTTTACAGCGTGATGAACAACTGGGGCGCCAACCACGGCGCCATCGCCTACGGCCATATCGGCGCCGACCTCCTCACGCTCGCCTCGATCCTCCGCATCCCGGTGTGCATGCACAACGTCCCGGACGACGAGATCTTCCGTCCGGCGGCCTGGAACGCCTTCGGCATGGACAAGGAGGGGGCGGACTACCGCGCCTGCGCCAACTTCGGACCTTTGTACAAATAATATGAAGACCATAGAGAAAAAGTTCCTGCTTCCGTTCTGCCTGGTGACGGTGCTGTTCCTGCTCTGGGGCATCGCCAACAACATGACGGACACCCTGCTCAGCGCTTTCAAGCGCATCATGTCGATGAGCGACACGCAGACTTCGCTCATCCAGTTCGCCTTCTACGGCTCCTACTTCTGCTTCGCGCTGCCTGCGGCGCTCTATATCAGGAAGTATTCCTACAAGAGCGGGGTGATCCTGGGACTGGCTCTCTATGCCGCCGGGGCGATCCTCTTCTTCCCGGCTTCCAAGGTGGCCTCCTACGGCTTCTACCTGGCGGCCATCTATATCCTGGCCGGCGGCTGCTCCATCCTGGAGACCACCGCCAACCCGTATATCCTGAGCATGGGCGCGCCCGAAACGGCCACGCGCCGGCTCAACATCGCCCAGTCGTTCAACCCGCTCGGCTCCATCACCGGGATCCTGCTCAGCCAGTATTTCATCCTGGGCGAGCTGTCCTCGGCCTCGGCCGCCGAGCGGGCGGCGATGAGCCCGGAGCAACTGGCCGCGATGCAGGCCCACGAACTCGGCGCCGTGACGGGCACCTATATGACCCTGGGCTTCGTGCTGCTGGCCATCCTCGTGGTGATGCTGCTCGTCAGGATGCCGGAAGGACGCGACAGCGGACAGGCCGGCACGCTGAAAGACAGTTTCCGCCGGCTCTTGGCCAACAAAGACTATGTCTGGGGCGTGGTGGCCCAGTTCTTCTATGTCGGCGCGCAGATCGGCGTGTGGAGCTTCACCATCCGCCTGGCCATGCAGGAACTGGGCATCCTGGAGGCCCGGGCGGCCACCATCTACCTCGTGGCGATCATCTGCTTCAGCGCGGCGCGCTTCCTGTTCACCTGGCTGATGAAATGGATCCGCCCGGCGCGGCTGCTCTTCTGGGCCGCCGCTGCCGACATCGTGCTCTGCCTGGCGGTCCTCCTCTTCAAGGGCTCGGGCTGGCTGTGCGTGGGCGCGCTCATCGGAATCAGCTTCTTCATGAGCCTGATGTTCCCGACCATCTACGGCATCGCGCTCGGCGGCGTGGGCGAGGATGCCAAGATCGGCGCCAGCGGCCTGATCATGGCCATTCTCGGCGGGGCGCTGCTGACCCCGCTGCAGGGCCGGGTCTCCGACCTGGCGGGGGTGCATGCCTCCTATCTCGTCCCGATGGTGTGCTTCGCCGTCGTCCTGGCGTATGCCTGGCGTGTTGTTCATAAGTCTGTTGAAAAAAAGAACTGACCGGGTAGGTTTTTGCATCGGAGAAGGACTAATTTTGTAATCCGGGCTTCTGGCCGGAAGCGGCGCCCGGACCACAGACAATCAAAATATACAATATGGACGTACGTAAAACCAACGGCTCATTTGAAGAGTTCGACAAAGCCAAACTGGCCCGTGGCATCCACGAGGCCTACAAGACAGCGGGCGAGTATTGCGACGACGCCATCGTTGTCTCCATCATCAACAACCTATATGTCTATGAGGGCATCACCAGCGCCGAGATCCGCCGTCAGGTGGAGGAGTCCCTCATGTCCGTCAACAAGAAGGTCGCCCTGGCGTACATCGAGAAGTTCGACGCCGACCTGGACCTCCGCAAGAAGCGTGACTTCATCAAGGACTACATCAAGGCCTCCAACGCGGCGACGGGCTCCAAGTTCGACGCCAACGCCAACGTCACCCGCAAGAACATCGTGACGCTGGGCAACGAGCTTTACAAGGAAAACAACATCAAGCAGAACCGCTACATCATGCAGGACAAGATCAAGGCCCTGTACGGTCGCGCCCTGGCGGACCAGTACATCAAGGACCTCGAGTCGCATATCCTCTACAAGCATGACGAGAGCGGCACCCCGGGCTTCCCGTACTGCGTGGCCATCACGATGTATCCCTTCCTCGTGAGCGGCCTGCGCGAGCTGGGCGGCGTGTCCATCGCCCCGACCGACCTCAAGTCCTTCTGCGGCGAGTTCATCAACCTCGTCTATTCGGTCTCCTCGCAGTTCATGGGCGCCGTGGCCACGCCGGAGTTCCTGATGTATTTCGACTATTTCGTCCGCAAGGACTACGGTGACGACTACCTCGCGCACCTGAACGACGTGGTGGAATACAACATCAAGCAGCGCACCCTGGTCAAGGTGATCGACAACTACTTCCAGCAGGTGGTCCATTCCATGAACATGCCCGCCGGCAACCGCGGCTACCAGACCGTCTTCTGGAACATCGGCTATTTCGACAAGCCGTATTTCGAGGGCGTGTTCGGCGACTTCGTGTTCCCGGACGGCACCAAGCCCAAGTGGGAGACCCTCAGCTGGCTGCAGAAGCATTTCATGAACTGGTTCAACGAGGAGCGCAACCACTACATCCTCACCTTCCCCGTGGAGACCATGGCCCTGCTGACCGACGGCGGCGACGATTACGCCGACAAGGAGTACGCCGACTTCACGGCGGAGATGTGGGCCAAGGGCCACAGCTTCTTCTGCTACATCTCCAACAGCCCGGACT
>CAMHIP010000043.1 GCA_946185205.1 uncultured Bacteroidales bacterium
GCAACATCATCATGACCGACGAGTGGTTCAACGAATACATGTTCCGCCTCGTGGTGGAGAAGCAGTTCGTCCCCGCCGACGTGCTCAAGATGCTCGACCAGAAGCCCGTCATGCTCCCGGCCTGGGATCCCATGTTCCTGGGTGAGGAATAACGCTTGACATGACTCCCTTCCTCGATCAGGTAGCGCGCCACTACTATGCGCAGGGGGAGGTGGAGCAGGTCTGCTTCATCGTCCCGAACCGGCGTGCGGCCGTATTTTTCCGCAAATACCTGGGTGAGTGCGTAGCCCGGGAGGGGCGGCCGATGCTGGCGCCGGCCGTCTTCACGATGAATGATTTCTTCTATGAGGCGTCCGGCGCCCGCCAGACGGACCAGGTGCACCTGCTGCTGGAGCTCTACGACTGCTACAAGCCCCTCTACGAGGCGTCGGGCGCCCAGGCGGAGACCCTGGACGAATTCATCTTCTGGGGCGGGGTGCTCCTCGCCGACTTCGACGACGTGGACAAGTACCTGGTGGATCCGGAGCGGCTTTTTACCAATATCGCCGACTTCCGGGCGATGCAGGACGACTTCTCGTTTTTGTCTGAAGAACAGGTGGAAGCGATCCGGCAGTTCATTTCCAATTTCAATACGGGGGGAGAGTATAAAGAATCCTTCCGGCGGATTTGGGACCTCCTGCTTCCTCTTTATCATAGTTTCGGTAAACGCCTGCGGGAAAAGGGGATGTCAACAGAGGGCGGGGTCTATCGCCTGTTGGCGGAACGCCTGAAAGAGGAGTCGGCGGCGGATGTGCTTTCCCCCCGTTTCCCGGAAGTGAAGAAATACGTTTTCGTCGGGCACAATGCGCTCAACGAGTGTGAGAAACGCCTGATGCGCCGCCTGCGGGACGCCCGCCTGGCGGAGTTCTGCTGGGACTACGGCAAAGGCTGGATCAGCGATCCGCACAACAAGTCTTCGCTCTTCCTGTCGCAGAACGTGCTGGAGTTCCCGCAGGCTTTCGAGCCGGATCCGGAGGGGCTCCCTCTTCCGGAAATCCATGTGCTGGACATTCCTTCCGGGGTAGGTCAGGCCAAACAGCTCCCTGCCGTTCTGGACCGTATGGGTGCAGAGGGTATCGAGACGGCCGTCGTTTTGCCGGACGAATCGCTCCTGGCTCCTGTGCTCAATTCGATCCCGGAGCGGATTCGCGATATCAATGTGACGATGGGCTGCCCGATAAAGGACAGCTCGTTGTATGCCCTGATGGCCGACGTAGCTGCCCTGCAGATGCATTTGCGGGAGAAGGACGGTCAGTGGTTTTTCTATCACAAGCAGGTCTGGAGCATTTTCTCAAACGGCATTTTCAAGGTGCTGGCAGGAAAAGACGGACAGCGGAAAACGGCTGAAGTGCGCAAGTTGGCCCGCTATTATGTTCCTCAGGAGGAGTTGAGCGGACTTCCGGTGTTCGACTGGATTTTCCGGCCGGTGGTGAAGGCTCCCGCCGAACGGGATGCGCAGGCCATCCGGACGCTGGAGGACTACCAGCGGGATCTGCTCAGCAAGCTGGGCTCCAGCCTTCGCGGCGTGCCCGGAATGGCGCTGGAACTGGATTTTGTCCGGGACTATTACTTGGCTGTCGGACGCCTGCGTGACTGTGAACTGTCGGTCCTGCCCGCTACCTATTTCCGTTTGCTGGACAAACTGCTCACCGCTGCTGCGGTGCCTTTCCGCGGAGAACCGCTGAAGGGCCTGCAGATCATGGGGCCGCTGGAGACGCGCGCCCTGGATTTCGACAAGCTCATCGTGCTGAGCTGCAACGAAGGGACGTTCCCGCGGCGCAGCGTCTCGGCCTCTTTCATCCCGGCGGAGCTCCGCAAGGGCTTCGGCCTGCCCACTTACGAGTACCAGGATGCCGTCTGGGCCTACTATTTCTACCGGATGATCCGGCGGGCCGGGGAGGTCTGGCTGTTCTCGGATACGCGTACAGAGGGAGTCCGTTTCGGCGAGGAGAGCCGCTACATCAAGCAGTTGGAACTTCATTTCGGGGCGGACCTCCACAGGGGAGTGCTCCATGCCCGTGTCGGTGCGACGGTGGAGCAGGACATCCCCAAGACGGAAGGAGACCTGGAGATTCTTCGCAACGGAAAACTATCCGCGACGCTTTTGAAAGATTACCTGAGATGTCAGGCGAAATTCTATTACGAGGCAGTACGCGGTCTGTGCGAAGCGGAGGAGGTTTCTGAATACTTGGAGAGCAATGACATAGGAACGGCCTTCCACGAAACGATGCGGAACTTGTACTCCGTCTCCGGCGGCATTTTGACAAAAAGCCGTTTGTCTTCCCTGCTGAAAGGAGACACCATTCGGGAAGAAGTTCACAGACAGGTCGTCCGTGTCCTGAAAAACGAAGAGGTGAAGGGCCGGAACATCATTTTCGAGGAAATGGTGCGGGCGTATGTCCGCAAGGTGATCGAACGGGATCTGGAGATGCTCGAAGAGGCCGGGGTGGATTATATGGAAATCCTGGGAGTCGAGCAGGTGTTCGAGAAAACGATCGGCGGCTTTCATTTCAAAGGCAGATTCGATCGGGTGGACAGCGTGAATCCGGCCGTGGTCAGGGTCGTTGATTACAAAACCGGTCAGGTGCAGGACAACGACATCCTGATTACGGATGAAAATGCCGCCAAGGTGGTGGCTGCCATTTTCAATCCAAGCGATAGTAGTAAACGTCCTCTCACCGCCCTGCAGATGTATGTCTATGACCGGTTGATTGAAGGACATCCCATCCTGCGCGGCAGACCGGTCGCCAATGCGGTTTATCAGCCTGCCCGCCTGCATACGCATGCGGTCGAGACCGTGGCGGCCAGCCCGGTGTTCCTTTCGATGATGGAGGAACGCGTTCAGGGGCTGCTCGACGAGATGGTTGACCAGTCCGTTCCTTTCCGGCGCAACGGAAACGCTGATACGACCTGCAAAACCTGTTCATTCAAAACTTTGTGCGGACGATGAAGATCCTGAAAGCCAGCGCCGGTTCCGGCAAGACGTACCGGCTGTCCAACCATTATATCGACCTGCTTCTGCAGGCACCCCGGGGCACGTATCCATACCGCCACATTCTGGCTGTGACCTTTACCAACAAGGCGACCGCCGAGATGAAGGGGCGCATTTTGAAAAAAATGGCGGAACGTGCCGCAGAAGATGACCGGGCGAAGGACCTGCTGATTCAGATGCTGCATGATTACGGGGCGTTTTCTATCAGCACCATCGACCGATTCTTTCAGCAGGCCCTGAAATCTTTCTCCCGCGAAATCGGTCAGTTCTCTGATTATCAGATTGATTTGGATAAAGATTCTTTGGTCGAAGAAACGATGGACCGCATCCTCGATTCGATTGGCGAAGAAGATGGAGACCTGGTGGAATGGATTCGGGAAAGTCTCTCCGAAAAACTGGCGGAGGGAGAAAATTTCAGTATAGAATACGGGCTCAAGGATATTGGTTCTCAACTGAAAAAAGACGAGTTCCGTGAACTGTCGGAACGGATGGGGGACGCCACCTTGTTCGGAAAGGAGAAACTCCAGGCCCTGCGGAAACGTTGCCGGGAGATCATCCGTTCCTTCACGGACGAGGCGCAGCGCCTGGGCTATCCTGTCAAACGCGGAGAGCCGCTCTCCCCGGAGAATAAGAAAACGCTGTTTAAAAGCCATCCAGATCTGGCCGCCCTCTTTGATTCTGATTTTCAGCGTTACAATACGGCATCCCGGATCAACGGTATGATTTACCGCCTGGGACTTGCCGGAGAATTTGAGCGGACGTACAAGGCCCTGCTCAAGGAAAAGAATGTCCTTGGGCTGGATGAATCCAATGTGCTGCTCAGGGACATCATCGCCGGTTCGGATGCGCCTTTCGTGTATGAAAAGCTGGGGGTGCGGTATGACCATTTCCTGCTGGACGAGTTCCAGGATACTTCACACATCCAGTGGGCGAATTTCCTTCCCCTGCTTCGGGAGAGTGAGTCCCGGGCTCCGGCGGGTCATATCGGAAATCTGGTCGTAGGCGATGTCAAGCAGAGTATTTACCGCTGGCGGGACTGCGACTGGAAATTGCTGGACAGCCAGGTGCAGGACGATTTCCCGCAGGCGCAGGTAGAGCAGATGGGAGAGAACTGGAGAAGCAGCCGGACGGTCGTGGACTTCAACAGTAAATTCTTCCAATACGCCGCCGAACAGCTGGGCTTGGGAAGAATCTATGCGGACGTCCGTCAGGAAGCACGCGCGGACGAGGAACAGGCCGGTTTTGTACAGGTATCCTTCGTGTCGGATGATCCTTCCGAGGCCGTCCTTGAATCCATACGCCGGGCCCGGGAAAAAGGTGCCCGTCTGGGAGATATCGCCGTCTTGGTACGCAAGAACAGCCAGGGCGGAAAAATCGCCCGTTATCTGATTGATCACGGCATCGATGTCATCTCCGACGATTCGCTTTCCATCAAATCCTCCCTTGTCGTACGCCGCCTGGTGTCGTTGCTGAGCTGCTATGATAATCCTGACGATGAGATCGGGCGTTTCCTCGCGGATGAAATGCATATCAGTTTCCCGCAGGAATACCGTTCCCTGGAGGACTTCTGTGAGCGGCTGCTTCGGGAAATGCAGGACGCGGATCCTGATTCTTTTGACGGACAGCTTCTTTTTGTCCAGGCATTTCTGGATGACCTGCAGGGTTGGACGCAGATCAACGGCAACAACCTTCGCGGATTCCTGGCCCACTTCAATGAATCCGCTTCCTGTATCCGCTCCCCGGAAGATGCTGATGCCGTGCGCGTCATCACCATCCATAAATCCAAGGGACTCGAGTTCCCGTATGTGATTTTCCCGTATGCGGAAACCGTGGAACTCCATGCGACGAGAGTCGCCAATTATCATTGGTGCTATCTGGACGACAAGGAGCTGGGAGGAGTCTTCCCCGTCGATTTGCGGTCTGGCGCTGCGGAGACTTTTTTCGCCGATGATTTGAGAGAGGAACGGAGCCGGGAAGCCGTGGATAACCTCAATCTGTTCTATGTGGCATTGACCCGGGCCGGTAAATGCCTGCATGTCATCTCAAAATGCCCTTCCGAGAGCAAGATGAAAAGTATCCGTCAGGGGAAAAAGGACTACGGGTCCATCTCGGAGATTCTTTTTACCTATCTCGGCGACAAGAACGATTCTTTTATCGGTGAGGTCTATGATTTCAACTTGATGAAGCGCGCCCCGGCACAAGCCCTGGAGCGTTTCTCGGGTAGCTATGTGTCCTTCCCCCTCGCCGGCCGCCTGGCCCCGTCGCGGGATGCGGACGATTTCTTCGGTGAAGACGGCAGCGTCGGGATGGATGCTTCGCCCCGCCTGCGCGGCATCGTGCTGCACGATATCCTGTCCCGGGTGGTCTCGCCCGCGGACCTGGACGCCGCCGTTTCCGCCGCCGTGCGGGACGGCCAGCTCGATGCCGCCGGGGGAGCGCAGACCCTGTCGATGCTGCGGGAGCGCATCGCCGCGCATCCGGAGTGGTTCCCGCCGCAGTCGCCGGATGTGCAGGTGCTCAACGAACGGCCGCTCTATGACGCCGACGGCAGCGAGCACCGCCCCGACCGCGTGATCCTGCGCGGCCGCACGGCGGAGATCGTCGATTTCAAGTTCGGTCGCGAGAAAGAAAGCTACGGCCGGCAGATCCACACCTATGCCCGGCTCTGGCACGAACTTGGCTACGAAGTCAAGGGAGCGTACCTCTGGTATGTAGAAGAAAACAAGGTTGTATGAAAAAGATCCTCTTCCTCTTGCTGGCGCTGCTGCCGTTCGCCGCGGCAGCCCAGCCCGCGCAGCAGCAGATCAGCGAAATAGCGCCGCACCTCGCCACGGACCGCATCTCGCTGCACTATGCCTGCACCTATACGCAGGACGCGCCCGTCAAGCTGTCGGGGACCCTGCTCATCCAGGGGGAGTGCTACCGGGCCGTGGGCAACGGGATGGAGATCTATTGCGACGGGACGACCCGCTGGACCGTGGACCCCGCCTCGAAGGAAGTCTATATCGAGACGGCCGAAGGGCTCGCGGAACTGCTGGCCTATCGCGATTCCCTGACCGAGCTCTCCTTGACGGAGGTGCGGTATCTGTCCTGGTCGGACAACCTGTCCGCCTTCCGCTTCGACACCGCCGGGCTCGACGGTGACTGGGTGGTCACGGACCTGCGATAGATGCGGGCCGGCGCGCTTGTCTTTTGCGCTCGGGCCGTTTACGTTTTTGCGTTTGATCTGAATGACGTGTCAGGCGCTGAATGTCAATGAATTACAAATCCTCGGGTGGTCAATTCAGACACCCGAGGATTTGTAAATCGTTGAAAGCGAATTATCTACATGCCATCATATTCCGTCGTGGGAATGATGATCCGGTAGGTCTTGGCGGCCTTGTTGGTCAGTTTGTCGCTGCGCAGCCAGAGGTTCGCCTCTTTCAGGAAGAAATAGGTCGTGCCGTGCTCCTCGGCGAAATCCGTCAGGTTCGGGATGGGCTCGCTGACCGTGACGGTCTCCTTCGGCGGCAGGTAGGGGTAGGTGTCCGTGACATGGAAACCGAAGTCTTCCGGGTGCTCGAAGAAATACTTGGCCGTGAGGATGCGGAACATGTAGCGGGAGGTCTCCGTGGGCAGGAACAGGTCCATCGCCTTCTTCTGGCGCTGGTCGCTGATCCGCTTGGAGATGCCGCCCTGGCCGGCATTGTAGCTGGCCGCCACCGTCATCCAGTCGCCATATTTGGCATAGGCCTCCTTGAGGTATTTGCAGGCGGCCACGGTGGCTTTTTCGATGTTGTAGCGCTCATCCACCTCGCTGCCCACTTCCAGTCCGTACTGCTGTCCCGTGGCCTTCATGAACTGCCACAGGCCCGCCGCGCCGGCGGTGGAGTAGGCCTTGGGGTCGAGGTTGCTCTCGATGGCCATCAGGTATTTCAGGTCCTCCGGCACGCCGTTCTCCTTGAGGATCGGCACGATCTGCCGGAAGATGCGCTCGGCGCGCTTGAGCATCAGGGTGGAGTTGGTGTGGCCGTAGGTGAAGTTGATCAGTTCCCGGTCCATGCGCTCGTAGAGGTCAGGCCGGTCGAAGCGGTAGGTCTGCCCGGCAAATTCGACGAAGTCGGGCACGCGGGGTGCCTGGAAATGGACCTCTTCCGGGACATACACCACCTGGGCGCAGGCGGCTGCCGGTGCCGTCAGGCAGCAGGCCAGCAGGAGATAAGCTAACGGTTTGTTCATAGCACAAAGATGCAAAATCTTTCGCATCCGCGCAAATCCCGTACCGTACCCTTTCCGGGAGCATCCCGGGCCATGCGCCAAATTCCTTGCGGATTTGCCGCATCGCTTTATCTATTCCGTGCCCCCGCCGCCCTGCTCGGCGCCGCCCTGCTCGGCGCGGCCCTGCTCGGCGCAGTCCTGCTCGGCGCGGCCCTGCTCGGCGTCGCCCTGCTCTTTGCCTGCGAGATAACCCCCGAATATCGAAGGGTGCCGCGTAATAGATTATAAGTCATATAATTACAAATCTTCGGGTATAAAAATTGAATACCCGAAGATTTGTTTTTTGTTGAAAACCAGCGCATTGCGCGCCACTGAATTTATCTGCCCCGCTCTTTCCATTCGCTGGGATTGACGCCAGTCAGGGCCTTGAAGTTGCGCCGGAAGGTCGTCGGGGACGAGAAGCCGGATTCGTCGGCCACGTCGGCGAGCGGCATCTCCGGATGCTCGCGCATCAGCGCCTGGGCGTGCCGGACGCGGTGGCCGTTGATCAGGTCGGAGAAGCTCTGCCCGGAGATGTTGTTGATCATCGTGCTGACATAGGTCTTGTTGGTGGCCAGGGCCGCAGCCACGTCGGCGACGCGCAGGTCTTTGCGTTTGTAGAGCTGCTCCTCTTCGATCAGGCGGGAGATCTGCTCCGCCAGGGACGGATGGCCGGCCGGTCCGGGCTCCGCTTCGCCGGCGGGTTCCGGTTTCTTTTTCCGAAGGGCCGCAACGGTGGCCAGCCCGCCCAGGACGAGCAGGCCGGTCAGCCACGCCCAGGCGGGAGCGCCCGTTCGCTGAATGGGCTCTGAATGAAGAATATACGCTTCGCGGGAGGTCGCGAAATTGGCTTCGGCCGACAGGTCGGCGGACTGGGGATCCGGCCATTTCCCGCCGATCTTCGCCAGGCGGCCGCCGGACAGGAGCACGACCGGGTCGATGGGGAAAGGACCGCCGCCGGGACGCTCTGCGTAAAAGAGATCTACGGAAGCCGCTCCGCCCTCGAAGGTGGCGTCATAGCTGATGCGGGCGAAATAGAGGCGACCCTCAGCGCCCGGGCCCTGCATCCAGGCCTGCCGTCGGGACCGGTCCGTCTGCAGTCCTCCCCACCAGTGGATGGTCTCCCCGCCCGGGCCCAGACGGGGCAGCGGTCGTTCCAGTTCCAGCAGGGAGAACGCCCCGCCGGACACGCGCAGGATGCCCGGCTCACCGTCAGACCTGCGCAGTGCGGGAAGCAGATAGGCATCTTCGCCGATCTTGCCGTCCGTGTCGGAATAGAGAAAATCCACTTCCGGAGCCCATTCCTCAAGAAGCGGCTCGCGGAAGGGCGTTCCGGAAAGCCGGTCTACGATGGCCTCCGTCCCTTTTCCGTCCTGGCCCCGTCCGCCGAAGATAAGGACCTCCTCCGGCCCGGCAGGCAGGATCCGGGGGCGTTCGCGGGGGAGGCTGACTTCCCCGGCGAAGGAAAAACCCTTTACCGGGTCCCAGACTTCCACGGCATCCTCGGCGTGCCAGTTGCCGGCAATGACCACCCGGCCGTCCGGGAGCGTAAGGGCCGATGCGTAAGCCCGTTTGCGGTCCAGGATGCCGACGGCGCGGCTGCTGTGCGAGACCGGGTCATAGACCTCCACGCCCCAGCTCTGGCCGATGCCGAAGGGCTCCGCGGAGCCGCCGCCCACCAGGACCGTCCCGTCCGGGAGCGGGGCGGTGAAGCCACCGTCGTGCGGATAGGCGAGGGGGACTTCGTGCCACGCGCCCCCGTGCAGATACTCCGCCGTCTCGATGAGCTTGAAGCCGTCGGTGTGCCCGCCGATGACGGTGAGCTCCTCCCCCAGGAGCAGGGTCCGGTGCCCGCCCCGGGGTGCGTTCAGCTCCGGCAGCCGCTCCACCGTCATCCTCCGGAAGACGGCCCCGTCCGGCCCCTGCACCTCAGGCTGGGGAGCGGGGGTGCAAGAGGCCAGCGCCAACGCAGAAAAGGAAAGGAGCAGCTTGTAAATCGGTTTCACCATCGCACCAAAGGTAAGGATACTCTGCAACTAATCAAAACTATTCATCAAGGTCATAGTATCCGCCCAGTGGGTGCCTGTAAGGACTGCCCGGCTCGCCGGGCATCGTGTAGCCGTTGGAGTGGGTCGTATAATCGAGTCTCTTGCCGGGCGTCTGGGATACATAGTATGAGTATTTGTAGGGATAGCTGGCATAGCCCTTCCCTTCCAGGGCCTGGATAAAGGAGGGAAGCGTTCCGTTCAGATAGGCAGAACGAATAAGGACCCTTCTCAGGCTGGGGCGGCCGGAAACGGAAATGCTCTTCAAAGGACCGTGCCAAGTTCTATCTAAAACACTTGGGTCATTAGAAGCATGGAAGCTGCTGCCCACAGTGATTGATTCCATTTTGACGCTTTCCACCGGGATGGTTTTGCCGGGCTTGCCGCCGCCGGAGTCATCCGGTCCGCCGATGTCCGGTTTCTGGCAGGCAAAGAGCAGGGCCGCGCCGAGCAGGACGGCGAGGCTGCGGAGGAGGGGCAGGAATCGTTTCATGGCAATTTAGTCTTTCAGATGGTAGCCGCGGCCCGGCTCGTCGGAGTAGTAGAAGCCGTAGCCACGGTCGCGGTAGTAGATATATTCGCCTGTATCGGAGTCGTGTTTTGCCAGATACCAGATGATTGTGTTGCCAGAATCATCTACCGTGGTGAAGGAAGAGCCCTCATCGGTGCTGCCCCAGATGTATTCGTACCGGATATCGTAACTAAGCATCTTGCCTGCTTTTCTCATCTGGTCGAATACCGCAGGGACCGTCATCTTCAGTTTTTGGTGACCATTAATGCCCAGGTTGCTGATGTTCGGGGTGCCGGAAATGCTGAAAGATTCCAGGGTTCCTTCGCCGGCGTAGGAGGAAGCGGACAGCTTTTCAAGTTTCGGACAATCTGAAACGGATAAGTGGGATACGCCTTTCTGGACGACTAATTCTTCCAGATTGCCGGCATTGGACGCACCAAGCGTCTGGACGTTGGATAACTGGGCGTAGCGCACGCCGTTCCCGATAGTCAGGGCGTCAAGCCCCTGGGCGAGGAAGAGCGTCAAGCTCATTTTACCGCTGGCAGAACTGATGATTTCCCCAATAGCCGTCGAAGAAATATCAATGTTCCCACTCAGCTTCAAAAGCTTGAGTGCAGGGCAATTCTTGGCAGAAAGCGATGCGACGGAATGGCCTTCTTCCGTTATCAGGCATAGTTGCTCAAGATACTGGCAATTGTCAAGAACAATCTCAGTGGCTTCGTGCCAGGATTCATCCCAGAACTGCCAATAGCCACTTCCGCTGAGGTCCAGTCTTTCCGATACTCTCGGATAGGTGCCGCTGAAATAGGGGGAATGGCAGATAAACGCCTTGGTGTCATCGGGGTTCTGATAATGATCGATTTCATCATATTGGAAACGATCCAGACATACGTCTTCCAGGGCGATCGTATCGAAATGCTGCTGTGGATTCCCCCGAATGTCCAGCCACCATCTAAAATTCTTCAGGTCGGCAGAATGATTCTTGACAATCAGGTTCTCGCCGAGTTGCCAGGCTCCCGCTATTCCGACATTAAGCATCACTACACCATCCGAAGGCGTGTATACGCTGACGTGTTTATAAGCCAGGACCGGGAGCGTCTCATCATCCCAGTTGCAACCTTCCCATTCGTTTGCGGCGCAAGCCTTGATGTCGGAAAGAATGCCTCGGATTGCCTGCAAGGTCTTGCTGTCCAGGAAGAAGAGCTTGCCTAATTGGAGGAGTGGCAGGAAACTGTCTCCCATTTTCAGACAGATCGAAGCATAATACTCCTTGCCGTTCTCCAACCCGGAGACTTCTGCCTGAATGGTCTGCGGATTATCCTTGTCGTCCCAAAGGGCCTGCGCCTTGTCTGCAGTCAGGTCAAAGTCGAATACCTTGGATGCCGAAGCGGCCCCGGACTCATAAATCCGCAAGACCAGTTCTCCGGTATCGGAACCCCTGCTGCCCGAGATCATCGATGGACCGGACACCTTCGCCTTGACAATGAACTTGCCAGCATCCTGGAGCATCTCCACATCTTTATAGTCGATGGGCGGGAAGAGCTTGTATGACTCTCCGTCGAGGGTAATGGAAGGGATATCGTAATCTTTCGATGCGCCCAGGGCGCGGAAGTGCAGGGAGGCGTCCAATAGCCAGGAAATGGAATACTCGGCATTGGTAAGGGCGGATGAGATGGCATCATCCATCTTATTATGGCTGGCATACAGGGCGAGGAGGTCGAACTTGGTGCTAAGACCCTCCCGCTGCCGGAGATTGACGGTCAGGCCGGCCTGGATGACATCGGTATAGATGCCGATGGAGGGGCCTATGCCGAGTCCGTAGCTGATACCGCCGTCAAGCGTAACGCCTGCCGCATACTGGGTCTCGCCGAAATCCGGAGGGTCTGCCTTGAAATCGCCGCTTAGTCCGTTTTGCTCGTCATAATGCAACGCCGCCTCGCTATGCAGGACGTTTGTCGCCGAGGCGGTGAAGGTGACCGAGCCGTCCGCACCGATGATGGCATAGATGTCGATGGCGGGGGTGAGCACGACGGGTCCGAGCGGGATGGCTGCGAAATACAGGGACAAAAGTTTATAATCTTTTTGGATGCTGCCCTCGTATTTGAGCTCGAGCTCCGCCCCGAAGGTGACGTCCAGGTCCACCTTGAGGTTGAGCGTGGAGATCTTGTAATCGCCGACGATCATCTGCATTTTGAGGGCGATGTCAAGGGCCATCTGGGGCGTCAGGGTGAAGCCGGCCGGCAGGTCCCAGCCTTTCATCGGTATGTTGACATGGAAGGATGTCTGGGCGGCGGCTTTCGTCTTCGTGAAAGGCACCTCATTGCCCTCGGCGTCTTCGATACGGGTCACATACCGGTCGAGGTCGATCTCGTCCGTATCCATGTCAAGATCTTTGAAGAGGGTCGTGAAATTGACCTTGGAGTACTTCACGACATAGCCGTCGGCCGTCTCCTCCATCGAGTCGATAACACCGAGCAGGCCGCCCGGAAGGACACTCGTCGGGGTGTTGATAATCAGCGGGGCATTGGTGGCCGGAAGCAATTCCTTGGGCACGTCCTTGCCGATGGTGAAGGTGAGTGCTTCCGCATCGTGCGCTTTGATATAGGAAGCGAGGGCTTTGGGGGCGATTGTCGTCCCCTCCTTCAGGGTATAGCTAACCTTCATATTCCCGCCCCCGGCTGGCGCCCCTGCGGCTGCGTCCTGACTGACGGGAATGTCGATTTTCTTGCCTCCGGCGGAAATGGTGACCGTGCCGGTGCGGTCCGCATTGCCGGTGTTCTCCTGGACGGAGACCGTCACGGTGGATCCTTCCGTGGTAATGGTAATCCACCCCTTGGCCGCGTCGGAGACCGTGGCGGTCCAGGAAGTCTGGTTCGTTGTCACCGTGCCCTGTTGGCTGCCTCTGTAGGAAGAGAAGGCAAACTTCTCGGCGGAGAATTTGAGTTCGACATCCGGCTCTTTCTGCCCTCCGCCACCTTGATTGTTGGGCTCTTCAAGGGGCTTCTCGCAGGAGAACAACAGGGCCGCGCCGAGCAGGGCGGCGAGGCTGCGGAGGAGGGGCGGGAATCGTTTCATGGGATCGTCAGTTATGGTTCAGCCCGAAGATAGCCACTCCTTCCACACGCGGGGGCACGGAATAGATAAAGTAATGCGCCAAATCCGCAAGAAATTTGGCGCATGGAGATTAAGTCCTTGATGCTGACACGCTTCAGGGGCGCTCGTCTACCGGTGCAGGAAAGCGTCGAGGATGGGCTGCAGGTCGTCCAGGCTCCCGACGAGGACCTGGCGGGGCTTCGAGCCCTCCTGCGGGCCGACGATGCCGGCGGCCTCGAGCTGGTCCATGACGCGGCCTGCCTTGGCGTAGCCCATGCCGAGCTTGCGCTGCAGGTCGGACGTGGAGCCGCGCTGGCTGATGACCACCATCTTGGCGGCTTCCTCGAAGCGCTCGTCGACCTTGGACATGTCCACCATGCCGCCGCCTTCGCCGCCTTCGGCACCCGGCTCCTCGGGAGACGGGAGGTAATAGGGCGTGTTGTAGCAGCGGCCGTAACCCACCTGGCTGCCGATGAATTCCGTTACGGCGTCGATCTCCTTGCCGTCGATGTAGCCGCACTGGATGCGCTCGGATTCGATGCCGGCCGAGAAGAGCATGTCGCCGCGGCCGATCAGTTTCTCGGCGCCGGGGGCGTCGAGGATGGTCGTGGAATCGACGCGGGAGGCCACGCGGAAGGCGATGCGCATCGGGAAGTTGCTCTTGATGATACCCGAGATCACGTCCACGGACGGACGTTGGGTCGCGAGGATCACGTGCAGGCCGGCGGCACGGCCCTTCTGTGCGAGGCGGATGATGGAGTTGGTGATGCTGCGGGAGGCCGCCCGGGCGTCGGGTGAGGCGCCCGTGGTCATCGTCAGGTCGGCATACTCATCGACCACCACCACCAGGTAGGGCAGGTAGCGGTGCCCGTGGTCGGGACGCAGCTTGCGCTCCTTGTATTTCTCGTTGTAGAGGGTGATCTTGTTGACGCCGGCCTTGCTGAGCAGCTCGTAGCGGTCGTCCATCTCAGTGCACAGGGAGCGGAGGATCTTCTCGGCGTCCTTGGGCTTCTTGACGATGGCGTTGTTCTTCTCTTCCTCTTCGTCGGCGGAGTCGGGCAGCACGGCGAGGTAGTGCTTGAGCAGTTGGCCGTAGGCGGAGAACTCGACCATCTTGGGGTCGATGAAGACGAATTTCAGCTCCGAAGGGTGCTTGCTGTAGAGCAGCGACGACACGATGACGTTGAGGCCCACGGACTTGCCCTGCTTGGTGGCACCGGCGATCAGCAGGTGCGGCGCGTCGGCGAGGTCGAATACGCGCACCTTCTGCGTGATGGTGTAGCCGATGGCGACCGGCAGGTCCGCCTTGCTGTTGCGGAAGGCGTCGTCGTTGAGCAGCGCCTTGAGCGGGACGATGGAGGAGTAGTCGTTGGCCACCTCGATGCCCACGGAGTCGGACAGGGTCACGACGCGCACGCCCTTGGCGTTGAGCGACAGGGCGATGTCTTCCTGCAGTTTCTTGATGTCGGCGATCTTCACGCCCGGGGCGGGATAGACCTTGTAGAGGGTCACGGTCGGGCCTACGATGGCCTTGACGTCGGTGACCTGGATCTTGTAGTTGGCCAGGGCCGCGCGGATCTTGTTGTTGTTGCGCGTGAGCTCCTCGGTGGATACCTCGCGGCGTCCGCTGGAATAGCTCTCCAGCAGGTCCAGCGAGGGGAACTGGTATTTGGGCAGGCCGTCCGGCGGGTCCAGCCGGTTGTCGATGGGCTTGAGGTCCTCGACCTGCTCGGCCTCCAGGCCGTTGTCCGCCACGATCTCGAAATTGCCTTCCTGCGTGTCGGGCTGCCCGTCGGCTGCGTCCTTGCGCTTCCGGGCACCGCCCTGCGGCACACCGAAGACGTCGTCCGGCACGCTGTCCAGGATGTCGTCTGCGTCATCCCGGCCGCTCCCTCCGTCATTCCGGACTTGATCCGGAATCTCATTCCCGGCAGGGGATTCCGGGTCTTCGCCCGGAATGACAACAGGCTCGCCCGGGATGACCTCCCCGTCATCCCCGACCGCCCCGACGTCATCCCCGACCTGATCGGGGATCTCTTCGCCCGCAACGACGGCGGGCTTCTCTTTCGGCTGCCCGATGGAAGCGAACCAGCGGTTGAAACGCTTGGAGGCGAAAAACAGGAAGGCAGCCGTGAGGATCACGAGGAAGAGTCCGGTCACGATGGGCCCGAAGAGATTCTCGGCCCAGCTCACGACGGCGGCGCCGCAATGTCCGCCCAGACCGCCGCCGAAGGCGAGGTCCAGTCCGGCGCGCCTGCCGATGAAGGCCAGGATGACCGAAGAGAGGAAAGCGCCGAAGACCGCGATGAGGGCGGTCTTGACCAGCGATTTCGGCCAGCGGTGCGCCAGCAGGCGCACGGACACGGCCGTGAGGATGATCAGCAGGGAGAAACTGCCCAGGCCGAAGAGGTCGCAGACCAGCAGGTGCCCGGTCCGGAAACCGAGCTTGCCGGCGGCGTTGCCCACGGCGCGGCCCGCCTGCATGGCGTCGGGATCTCCCAGCAGGCTCATGTCCTCCCTCCAGTGGAAGAGGTAGGAGAAAGTGGATATGAAGATGAAGAGGGTCAGTGCGGCTACGCACAACCCGGCGATCCGCACGGCGGCGGCGCGCTCTTCTTCGTCCCAGGATTGCCAGATTCTCATTTATTTCTTCTTGAACGGTCGCTTGTAGTTCTTGCCCCGCTGGCGGTTGCGGCTTCCGGGCTGGCCCACGTTGATGCCCATGCCGGGACGCGCGAAATTGGCGTCGCCCGCGATCTTGCTCAGGCTGATCCCCTCGGGGACGCGCAGGCGGTAGTCGGAGAGCTTCTCGATGTCGGCGAAAATGGTCTCGTCGGCCACGCTGTCCTTGTTCCAGATCAGGTATTGCTGGCGCATGTAGATGGCCAGCGAACGGATCATCTCCGTCTTGACTTCGCCGTCCGGCTGCTCGCAGAGCAGGTTGATGATGCTCTCGATGTTGCG